>JAADEU010000088.1 GCA_013153235.1 Aquificota bacterium
AAAAAGGCGAGTATATAAATTCCGGAAAGGAGAACCAGTGCGGTGCTGTATTCAATATCACCTGCAAATAGAGAGGTTATTACAGATGCAGCAATAAATACCCTCACAAGCAGTTGAAATACGTTCATCCGTTTTCCTTGTATATGTTATTTATAAGGTAGAAAATCGTATTAACATGTTCAGAAATTAATTTCTCGTTTAAAAACTCCTTTTTCAAGTGGTAAAGAAATAAGTTTGGCTGGCTTGCAAACCAAATAACAGGCAGTCCTATCTCCCCGATGGTGGAATAGTCCTTTAAACGTTCACATCTGAGCTCTTTTTCAATCCTGCTGAAAACGTCAGAAACCTTCTCCAGAAGGGTCTTGTCCAGAAGATTTTCAATATCTTTCAATATCAATTTTTCGTTGCCTACACCGGCATTTTCAATGTTGAAAATAGCAAGTATCCTGTCTCTGTCCAGTTTTTTCAGGTGTTTTTTCAGTCCTTCGTAGTTGGAAAGGTACATATCGGAAAACAGGAACCTTATCCTGAAGCCTTTGGGATGTTTAACCTGTCCCAATTTTTCTGCCAGTTGTATTGCTGTGTTGAATGAGCTATGGAAAGATAAACCATCAGGGTCACTGAACCTGCTATCAAACGGGAAGTGTACAAAAAGGAAGTTAGCACCTATACCTATATCAAAATACAGGTTCCTGCCTGTTTTTGAGTTTTTCTTTGTTTTTATATCAATCCTGACACTGTCCTGTTTTAAAAAGGAATGCAGATAAAATACCGGAAATTCCTCTATGTACAGTGGTTTTTTAAACTCTGTATTGGTTAAAACGGCAAGTGGGGATGCTTTCTTTATATAGTGGAATATACCCAGCTGGTCTATTTTCTTTATGTAAAGAACCTTTCCTTCTAAATTTTCCAGAGCAATACTCGGCTGAACGTGGTTGTAAACCACAACCGGTCCGGTCAATTGGGAGCCTTTAAACCCAAAGGACAGGGGTGTGAGGTTTATCTTCTTTCCATCAATACTGGTAAAAGCCCTGGTAACCGTATGGTATTCTGTATTGAACTCCTCCTGTTTAGGCTGTATGCCTATCCTTTCCCTAATGTTGTCAAAAATAAGTTTATTTATGCTCCACCTCATTCAATAGGTATTACCCAGTGTTTGTATTTTTCAATTCTGCCCCTGACAGCGTTGAAATAAACATCCTGTATCTCTTTTGTTATTTTCCCCGGTTTTCCATCACCTATTTTTCTGTGGTCTATCTCAACAACAGGTGATACCTGTGCACCTGTACCGCAGAAGAAAACCTCATCTGCCACATACAGCTCCGTTCTGGATATATGTCTTTCCTCAACCTGATAACCAAGGTCCCTGGCTATGGTGATGATAGCATTTCTTGTTATCCCCTCAAGGATATCATCGGAAACGGGGGGTGTTATAAGTTTACCATTTCTGACTATGAAAATATTTTCAGCAGAGCCTTCTGAAACAAAACCGTTTTTGTTCAGAACTATCGCCTCGTCAGCCCCGGCCAGAATAGCCTCTGTTTTGGAAAATGCGCTGTTAACATAGGCCCCGGCAACTTTAAGCCTCGGGGGTATCATGTTATCGTTTAGCCGGGTCCATGAAGAAACAACAGCCTTTATTCCGTTGTTTATATCTATATAATCCCCCAGGGGGTATGTGTATATGGCTATCTTTGCCGTATAACCGATTAATTTTGGGCTGATTTTCAGGTCAGCAAAATAAACAAGGGGTCTTATGTATATGTCAGATTTTATTTTGTTTATCTTTATCAGGTCTTTTGTGATTTCAACAAGCTGGTCTATTGATTCCTCAATCTCCATGTTAAGGACTTTCATATTCTGGAATAATCTTTCGTAATGCTCCTTGAAAAACAGACCCCACATTGTGTCTGTTTCTTTATCGTAATATGCCCTGATACCTTCAAAAATGGCCGTTCCGTAATGGAGGGAGTTGGTTTTTATGCTGATTTTTGCCTGGTCTTCAGGTACTATTTTTCCCTCAAAATAAACATACTCCATCTAATACCTCCATTTTTAACGTATGTCTATTTATTTTAACATTTAGAAGAAGATGTTTACAGAAAATTGGAGGAGGTATCTGGTTTTATAGAACACCCTGTCCAGTCTGCCGGATAGGGTTATTGAGCTGTTCTGGCCTGTTTTTATATTTCCGGATAATGAGAATTTAAATGCCGTTTTTAGACCGTTTTTTGTCAGCATTAAACCTGCGCCGGTTCTGGAAACAATCTTGAATATCCCCCTGCCTGAAACGGTTATAATCTCAGGTCCTGAGTATACCCTGCTGTGGTTTATCCTGGATACGGCAACCTCACCTGCCGTTGATATACCGTAAAAAACATGACTGTCCCATATCCTGTGTGTAAATCCTGCCATAACATCAAGAACTGTAAATGGGATTTTCCTGTCTCTGTCCCATCTTCTTTCCACTGAAAAATCAACACCCCAGGATACAGGTCTGAAAACGATGTTTCTTTCAGCCATGGAGGTGATTTTTACAAATGTCAGCCTGTCTACGACGGTTTTGTTGAGGTCAGGGTAGTTTATTACCCTGATTGAAGGAAATATAACCTCTGAACCTTCCATATACCCTGTGTCGTCATCTTCCAGACTGTGGTAGGCTGTTCTGTAAACAAATCCTGTGTATTTTTTACCTTGGTCTGTTCCCCATAGAAGGGATATTTTCTGAGGTCTGTGTCCTTCTTCCGGTGGGGAGGGTTTTTTTATGTAGGGTTTTACACGGTAGTGGATTTTGCTCCTTGCCCTGAGTATCTTCAGGAGTTTTTTCCTGTATTCCCTGTGTTCTATCCTGTTTTTTATTGAGTAATACATGAAAAGCAGTTTTGAAAGTTCAAGAATCTTCCCCTTTTTTTCTTCAGAAATTCCGGAGTTCAGTATTTCCTCAGGCGGTATCTGGAAGAGGGCTACACTTTTTGCTTTTTTAATATCCTCCTCTGTAAGTGTCGGGTCAGATTTAACAAAACTGTTTATCAGTGTTGTGGCTGAAGGTCTGAAATGTTTTTCTGTGATAAGACCTGCATTTTCTATCTCCCTTATGGTTTCCACAGGTATTGTCCATCTGGAGAATCTCTCTGTTAGATTGAGCTCTGGTCTGACAATATCTATCAGGTACAGTATCTGGTAGGAGCAGTTTTTATCAAAAAAGTAGTAGTACGAATAGTGGTCCCTGAGTTCCCACACGTGTAATGCAATGAATCTGGCGTCCTCCTGTGACAGATTCAGTCTGTACTCCCACAGGTTTCTGCTTTCAAGATGGCTGTACTCAAATATCTTTTTGTAATAGGGAAAGATAGAATAAAACCCTTTATATCCCCCTGTAAGACCTTTTATGTAGTACAGAATTCCCTCTGCCCTGTCTGCGTTTGCGGCGTAGTTTACCGCGTATCCGAGGAGGGGATTTTTAAATGGAGGGTCTATCCTTAAAAATGTATGGCCGTACATCGAGGCAGGACTGTTAATGTAATAATCTGAAAATACAAATGATACTGAGCTGGGTCTGACCTCTTTCAAAAAGTCAGACAGTTCCCTGCATTCAGGTTTTACGCTGGGTTTTATATCAAAATATTTTTTCAGAAACAGATACCTTGCAGGATACCGGCAGACCGGATGTCTGTCCCCTTTTTCCCTGCTGGTTTCAAATGCCTCCAGTGTGGCCTTTAGTTCTCCAAGGGGGTCTGTTTTCCCATTTCTGGATAGAAAAAATGAGTCATCGTCTATTTCAGAGCTACCTTCCCGGTAGTGGAGGAGTTTGAGCCAGACAGGGTTCTGTGAGATTTCTTCCGGTGTTGCAGACCAGACGTATGAATTTATCAGGAAGCAGGCCAGAAGGCCTGCTGTAATCAGATTAAACCTGCTGTGCAATCTCAACAATTCTGTCTATTACGTCGGCAGACTGGACATTTTCTGAAGAGTAGATTCTGTCGAAGTTTTCCTGCAGTTTGCTGTAAAACTCAGCCCTTTTCTCTGCAGGAATGTTCATAAGCTCAGATACTGTTTCAAGTGTTTCTCCGTTTCCTGATGCAATATCGGCTGCCAGCTGGTCCAT
>JAADEU010000063.1 GCA_013153235.1 Aquificota bacterium
TGAAGGTCTAAAACAGTGGGCTGAAGAGGTTGTTGCAGAGTACGGGTATGCGGGTATTTTCATTATCTCCTTTACAGAAAGTATCATACAGCCTGTTCCTCCAGACCCTTTTATAACAGGAGGTACTGCATTTGGCCTTTCCCCTGTAAAGGCTGCCCTTGTAGCGGCAATTGCAAGTGTTCTTGGGGGAATTGTAGGTTATTTTCTGGGAAAATTCCTCGGTGAACCTGTTTTCAAAAAGTTTATAGGCGAAAAGTACTACGACAGGGGTGAAATACTCTTCAGAAAGTACGGAATCTGGGCGGTGATTATAGCTGCCATAACTCCTATCCCCTTCAAGGCTATATGCTGGCTTGCTGGAATATTTGAAATGCCGTTCTGGGGTTTTGTACTGGCTGCGTTTGTAGGCAGACTACCGAGATTTTTATTTATGGCATTTTTCGGACAATGGATAGGAAATCTGTAAACTGTTATAAGTGTGAATACTTTTACATAACATGGGATAAAAACTTTCCCTATGGATGTAAATCCTTTGGATTTAAAAGCCGTTTACTGCCTTCTGTTGAAGTCAAAAAAGCATCAGGAAGGGAATGTCTCAGCTTTAAACCAAAACAAAAAAAGTGAGGAGGTAAGATGGTAGATTTTATCTCTCAGGCAGACAGGTACCTGTTTCCTAATTACGCCAGATATCCTGTTTCATTTGTAAAAGGAGAAGGTGTTTATCTGTACGATACAGAGGGAAAAAAATACATAGATATGCTGGCAGGTATTGCTGTGAACACACTGGGTCACTCCCATCCCGATATTGTGGATGCTATCTGCAAACAGGCTTCACAGCTCATCCACACGTCAAATCTGTTTTACATTCAACCCCAGATAGAGGTTGCGAAACTCCTTGTTGAAAATTCCTGTCTGGATAAGGCCTTTTTCTGCAATTCAGGTGCAGAGGCTAACGAGACTGCGATAAAACTTGTGAGAAAGTATTTTTACGACAGGGGAAAGCCTGAAAAATACGAGATAATAACATTTACAGGTGGATTCCACGGAAGAACAATAGGTTCCCTGACAGCAACAGCACAGCCTAAGTACCACGAGGGATTCAAACCCCTGCTACAGGGAATCAGGTATGCAGAATTTAATAATCCAGATAGCCTTAAAGATGCCATTTCTGAAAATACCGCCGCAATAATGTTTGAGTTTATACAGGGTGAAGGGGGTGTCAACCCTATAAATCAGGAGTTTTTACAGGAAATCAAAAATATAGCACAGGAAAACGGCCTGCTTATTGTGGTAGATGAGGTGCAGACAGGTATAGGCAGAACAGGGAAACTGTTTGCCTACCAGCATTACGATATATGCCCCGACATAATAACCCTCGCCAAGGGGCTTGGTGGAGGTGTTCCTGTAGGGGCTGTTCTTGCAAAAAGGGAAATTGCTGACAGCTTCCAGCCTGGAACCCACGGTTCAACGTTTGGGGGGAATTATCTCGCCACAGCTGCAGCCAGGGTGGTTCTGGAACATGTCCTGTCTGACGGATTTTTAGAGGATGTGACCCAAAAGGGGAAGTATCTTGAAGAAAAACTGAAGGAGCTGGGTCTTGAAACCAGGGGAAAAGGGCTTATGTTAGGTTCTCCCCTCCCTGAAGATATAAAGGCTGGGGACATTGCAAAAAAAGCCCTTGAAAATGGTCTTGTTGTGGGAACAGCAGGAGGCAACACCCTCAGATTTGTTCCACCCCTTATAATTACCAGAGACCAGATAGACGAGGCTTTGGAAGTTCTGGCAAAAGTTGTTCAGTTTTGATTTATAAATTAATATTAAAATTTAGTAAATAAAAAATTAACCAAGGGTAGTGAATGGAAATAACAGAGAAGGATATTATTAATTTTTTAAAGCACAGGGGAAAGCCTGTTTACTTTAAAATGCTCCAGAGGAAGCTGGGGGTTCCAAAATCAGAAAAGAAAATCCTCAGAAAACTCCTCAAAAGACTCCAGAAAAAAAAGGTCATCAGATACGAAAAGGGGAAATACCTCCTTACTGAATGGAAAAACAAAGAGGAAGCCCTCATAGAAGGAAAGGTAGAAGCCCATCCCAGTGGTTACGGTTTCCTGATAATAGGTGATGAGGTTGAGGACCTGTTTATACCCCCACCTGAGATGAGGTACCTGTTTGATGGGGATATAGTACTGGCAAAGGCGGTAAAAAGGAAAAAGAAGGATGAGGCAAAGGTTGTAAAGGTAGTCCAGAGGGCAATCAAAACGGCAGTAGGAAGGTACTACAAGGACAAAACAGGTCATTATATACTCCTGTCTGATACTGTGATTCCCCACAAAATCTACATAAACAAAAAGGAAGTCAAAAAAAACAAACTGGAACCGGGAACATACGTTGTTGTTGAGATAACCCAGTACCCTGCCCCAAAAGTAAGGGGACGGGGAAGAATTATAAAGGTCCTGGGTAAAACCAAAAATACCCTTACAGTTGCAGAAATAATAGCAAGGAAATACAACCTCCCTACACAGCACTCTGAAGAGGCAGTAAAGGAGGCAGAAAAACTTCCATCTGTTGTGAGGATAACCAGAAACAGGAGGGACCTTACAAAACAGGCCTGTTTTACCATAGACCCTGAGTCTGCCAGGGACCATGATGATGCCGTCGCAATAGAAAAAGAAGGCAATATGTACAGGCTCTACGTCCACATTGCAGATGTGTCCCACTACGTAAAAGAGGGTTCTGCAATAGACAGGGAGGCATTTGAGAGGGGAAATACCTATTATCTGCCTGAAAGGGCTCTGCACATGCTACCTGAAAGACTTGCAGCTGACCTGTGCAGTCTCAGACCCAACGAAAAGAAGTACGCCTTTACATGTGAAATGCTGATAAACAGGGCAGGAAAAGTCGTTGAGTACGATATTTACGAAAGTGTGATAATCAGTAAAGCAAAACTCTCATATGATGAGGCTTTAAGAATCATAGTTGGTGACCCTGCACTGGAAGAAAAATACCCCCATGTTGTCCAGCCGCTGAGACATATGGAAAAGCTTGCAAAGATTTTGATGAAAGCAAAAGAAAAGCGGGG
Organism: Aquificota bacterium; assembly: GCA_013153235.1. Taxonomy (GTDB): domain Bacteria; phylum Aquificota; class Aquificia; order Aquificales; family Hydrogenothermaceae; genus Persephonella_A. Next base: position 3,080 of record JAADEU010000063.1, read on the forward strand.
CAGTATAGATTTTGATATGCCGGAAAGCCAGATTCTGTTTACAGAAACAGGGGACCCTTACGATGTCGTCCCTTACGAGAGACACCTTGCCCACAGAATCATAGAGGAGTTTATGATAATAGCCAACGAGACAGTTGCGCGGCATATGTTTGAAAAACAGTATCCATTTATTTACAGAACCCATGAAGAGCCTGACCTTGACAAGGTCATAAAATTCGTAGACCTTGTTGCAGGGCTCGGATACGATGTGTCCTATCCTGAGAAGATAACCCCCAAGTTTATCCAGAAAATACTGGAAAAGGTTGCAGGAACACCGGAAGAGACACTGGTACGGTTTATGGCCCTCAGAACAATGAAACAGGCAAAATACACAATTGAAAATATAGGGCACTTTGGGCTTGCATCAGACTGTTACACCCATTTCACATCACCGATAAGAAGGTATGCAGACATCAATGTACACAGAATGCTGAAAAAGGCCATAAAGGGAAAATTTACAAAGAAAGACTTTCAGACACTCCCTGCAAAACTGGATGAAATAGCAAAACAGTGCTCTAAAATGGAAAGGGTTGCAGATGATGCAGAGAGGGATGCACTGGATATACTGAAGCTGAGAATCCTTTCAAACCACGTAGGGGAAGTGTTTGAAGGAATCATCACAGGGGTTGTCTCATTTGGTATGTTTGTTGAACTGAGCAGATATCTGATAGAGGGTCTTGTCCCAATAACATCACTTCCAGGACATTTCAGGTACGATGAACTGAATCAGAAACTGGTCAGCGATACAAAAACATTCAGACTGGGTGACAGGGTAAAGGTAAGGATTGAAAAGGTTGATGAAGACCTTAAAAAACTTGACCTTTCCTATGTAGAATAGGCATTCTCCACAAAAAGCTTTGATTAAACTGGGAATATTATGATATGATAATTAAGATTGAAATTACTCTGTGGAGGATTTAGGAGAATGCCTGAGGTTCACGTCATACCTGATATTACTCTGTTTATCCAGCTTGGTATATTCCTC
>JAADEU010000059.1 GCA_013153235.1 Aquificota bacterium
ATACCCTTCCTTGACAGCTGTATAATCGGTACCCTTTTCACACTCCTCATCAAGTGCTTCTTCACCACCTATCCAGTAGTAAATCTCTTTTGATGGGGAGATGTACTTTTTTATCTCCTCCCTGTATGCACTTCTTCCCTGTCTTGTAAGCATATAACCCTTTATCTTTTCCAGCGGTATGTTTGGGAATGTTACATTGAGGAAAACCTTTTCAGGCAATCCCTTATCCAGAACCTGTTTTACTATTTTCAGGGCAAGCCGTGACATAACACTAAAATCCGGATTTTTTGATGACGCAGGGGAAAAGGCCACAGAGGGAATTCCCAGCATTGTTCCTTCCCTTGCCGCCCCAACCGTACCTGAATAAAATATATCATTTCCAAGGTTGGGTCCTGTGTTTATTCCTGCCACAAGCATATCAGGTTTTCTATCTGCAAGAATCACGTGGAATCCCAGGTGAACACAATCTGCAGGTGTTCCGTCCACCACGAAATAAAAGTCTTCCTCAAGTTTTTCTATCTTCAGTGGTCTTGTAAAAGTGAGGGAGTGGCTTGAACCTGACATATTCCTGTCAGGGGTAACGGTAATCACCTCATACCCCTCATCAAGGAGTCTTTCCCTTATAGAAAGGAGGCCTTTTGAGTGATATCCATCGTCGTTTACCAGCAGTATCCTTTTATTTCCCATTTTTCACCTTTTTTGTGCACTCTTTTTTCAAAAATTAAGAGATTTTTCCTTTTATCAAATAGCTAAAAGTCAACTATTAACCGTAGAGCTAGCTTTACACGCTGTAGTATAAGGTAATGAAAAATCAAAAGCAAGTTACACAAGGTCAAATTAAAATATATAGATGGGCTATAAGCAAAGAACTATTCCTGTATAGGTAGGGTCAAGAGTACAGGGTTACATCAAATGTTATTATTAATATATAAGCATCTATTAAATAACAAGAAAATCAAAGTTCATAATAAAAGGGATGGAATTTGCCAGAAAGGAGGGCTGGCTATGAGAAAGGTGGTACTGATTTTTATAGCAACAGCTTTCATAGCAGGATGCTCTGTAAAAGGCAAGCAGGAGATAATGACTCCAGACGAGGCAAAGCAGGTTGAAAAAGTAGCCAAGATAAACCCTGAGCAGTATGTAGATGTAGAGAAACTTCAGGAAGAAAGAAGCGGAATGGCAGAGCTGAAAAAGAAAGCTGTTGGAATAGCCAAAGGTCTCACAATAGGAACGGTGGTAAGAAACCCCACTTTGGCTCAGGCAATAGATATAGCTACATCTGTGGTTCTGGCAAGAGGACTGGACAGAACCATGTACAAGGATACAGCTGCAGTAATTCCTATATACGAAAATCCCAATCTGGTCAGTAAAGACTGTAAGTTCCAGCCTGTCCTGAAGTTTAGAAACGATAAACAGAAAGAGCATTGGAATAGGAAGTTTCAAGTTATGTTATCCTTCCCCCATCTATTTATGGGTTATGATTTACACGGAATTGAGATGGCAAAAGAAAATTATCCATCAAAGATAAAAATTTATTTTGTAAAATTCGACAACCCAAGACTGATTCCTATTTTTAGAGAGGCCTACCCTTTTATTCATGCTCTCGTTGATATAATTATAGAAGATGAATTGGCAGGAAGATATGTTATTTATGGAAATGCGGGAAAAGCATTGGCCAGATGGGAAAATGGTGATATGAAAAGTATCTATTATCACATCAAAGACCACTGTTTAAAATTCCGTCCGGACCTACAGAGGCAGGCAAAAAACAGCGGAAAGTAAAGAAAAACAAAAAAAGGGAGTAGGGCATCCCCCTATATCTATTCATACAGATTTATCGGCAGTGTTATGAAGCTGCCAGCCGGAGCGTCAAAATTTTCGTAAGCATCCACTTCCTTTTTAGCCTCATAAAAACCAGACAGGGTCAGATTGGTGTCATCTCCAGAGATAACCCTGCTTGTTATGTGGGAAGCTCCATCTCCGGTGATTATGTTTGTATCATCAGCATAATCATCGTTCATAACCAGTCCAACAGTTCCTGCTGTGGAAAGTGCAAGCAGTCCTTCCTCGGTAATCGAGCCTGTTTCATATACCTTATCACCCCAGAGGTTCGTAAATACATCTGCCTTTATATCCTGTTAGAAGCCTGTATCCCATTCCAAGGTTTGTTCCTGCGTTTACGCCTTTATAGAAAATATAAAAATATGTATGGTAAACTATTTCCCAAATTCTGGTTGACGAGGTAATTATGGAGGATTTTATAAAAAATCTGGCAGAAAGGGTTCTTTCAGGGGATAAACTAACCAGAGAAGAGGGCCTGAGAATCCTGTCAATCCCTGATGAGCTTGTTCCTGAGCTGGTCAGACAGGCATCCACCGTCAGGGAGGCTGTTTTTGGGAATCAGGTCGAGTTCTGTAGTCTGATAAACGCAAAAAACGGCGCCTGCAGTGAAGACTGTTCTTTCTGTGCCCAGTCATCAAAGTATCCTACACCTATAAACGCATACAGCCTTGTTCCAGAAAAGGAGATGATTGAGGGAGCCTTAAAGGCAGTATCTATAAATGCAAACAGATACTGTATCGTAACAAGTGGGAGAAGGGCCACAAAGGAAGAAGTAGAGCAGATTGCCTCTGCAGTCAGGAAAATCACAGAGTCCGTACCCGTTAAGGTGTGTGTTTCCATAGGCAGTATTGACGAGGAAGACCTTAAACTTCTGAAGGAAGCCGGCGTTGATAGGGTAAACCATAACCTTGAAACATCAGAGAGACACTTTAAGAATATTGTTACCACCCATCCGTGGAAGGAAAGATACGAAACGATAAAAAAAATACAGTCTGTAGGCCTTTCAACCTGCTGCGGGGGAATATTCGGTATAGGGGAAACAGATGAGGACATTGTTGACCTTGCGGATACATACAGACAGCTGGGCGTTGATTCTATACCAATGAACTTCCTTATACCGATTCCCGGAACCCCACTTGCAGGAAACAGACAGCTCACACCACAAAAATGTCTGAAGATAATCTCCCTGTTCAGGCTGTTCAACCCGGAAGCAGAGCTGAGGCTGTGTGGAGGAAGGGAACAGAACCTCAGGGAATTCCACGACACAGCAATGGAGGTGGCAAACTGTCTTATGGCCGGAGGATACCTTACCAGGGCGGGAAGGGCTCCAGGAAAGGATGAGGAAATGGTAAAGAAAATGGGAAGAAAACTGATAAAAAGAAGGGAGAGTTTCCAGAAGGCCAGTATCGGTTAAACTTTCGGTATACACACATCCACACTGTTTGGTTCTATTATAAGGGCTCTGCTTTCAAGGGAGTGTCTTTTTATCTCCTCTCTGAAATGCTTCAGTGGTGCTTCAACCTTTACAAATTTGGGAATTGTGTGGAATGTCCCGTAATGGATTGGTACAACCATTTCTGCCTTCAGGTCTATAAATGCCTGTACAGCCTCTGAAGGATTCATATGGACATTATGGAGGAGAAGTGTTGGTTCGTACCCTCCTATAGGCAGAAATGCAATATCAATATCAAACTCCCTGCCGTATTCCTTAAAACCATCAAAGTAGGCTGTATCCCCTCCAAAGTAGTACACCCTGTCTTTTACCCTTATAATGTAGCTTGAGACCTCTGTATTTGGAAAGAGGAGGGACCTGCCCTTATTGTGTTTAACAGGCAGGGATACTATCTCCACATCTTTCTCACGGTAGCTTTCCCGATGCTTCAATTCCACAATTTTTTTAAAATAAGTTCTTCCAAGAACAGGTTTTGTATTTTCCGGCAGGATAACTGTGGCATTCCTTTTTAATCTTCTGAGGGTTCTCATATCAAGATGGTCGTAGTGGGCATGGGATATCAATATAAAATCAACATCCGGAACAAGGTCAGGTCTGAGGGCAGGTTTCTGTCTTCTTATGCCAAATATATGGGGGCTCAGGAAGGGGTCTGTGAGGAATCTGATTCCCCTGTATGATACCAGAAATGTTGAGTGGCCCAGATTGGCCATAAAATCATAATCATGGCTGAGGGCAAACCTTATCTCCCTGTAAAGGAAGGAGTTTTCATCCAGTATAAATCTGCTGTGGAGTTTATAA
>JAADEU010000116.1 GCA_013153235.1 Aquificota bacterium
AGGAGGTTTTTACAGTAATGAAGAAATACTCTACAGCGTTCTTGATGCTCTTTATGATTGCAGGAGCTCTCTCAGCTGCTTTTGCAGGGGACGGTTCTGATGCTCTGGCAAAAGCAGTATTCTACGGTGGAGTTGCTATCGGTGCTGGAGTTGCTATCGGTGCTGCTGCTGGTGGTGGTGCTGCAGGTCTGGGTAACGCAATCAGGGGAGTTCTTGAAGGAATGGCAAGAAACCCAAATATGGGTGGAAAACTCCTCACAACAATGTTCATCGGTATGGCGCTTATAGAAACATTCGTTCTTTACGGACTGCTTATTGCAATTATCTTCATCTTTACAGGAATCTTTGACGCTAAGTTTTTAGGTCACTAATAAACTTAAATAAAGGTTTTTACAATATCTGAGGGCGTACATAGTTTTTATGTGCGCTCTTTTATTTTTTAAGGAGGTAAGAAGATGTCTGGAAAGATACAGAATAGAATTTCCAACAAAAAGAGAAAGAGAAGGTCAGGTTTCCTTGCAAGGAAAAGAACAAAATCAGGAAGGAAAATTCTGGCAAGGAGAAGGGCTAAAGGTAGAAAAAGACTGGCTGCCTGATAAATGGAAACACTGAAAAACCGGAGAATCAGGCAGTTGCTTAAAACCGGAAACTCTTTTAAAACCAAACATCTGATTGTGGTCTGGCAGGAAAACAATCTGGGGCAACCCAGATTTGCCTTTATTATTTCAAGGAAGTTCTCAAAGAAAGCTGCTGAAAGGAACAGGGTAAAGAGGGTTATAAAGGAAGCCCTCAGACTTTATGGTGATTCTTTAAGAAATTTAGGCTATGATATTATACTGATTCCCAAAAAAGAGATTTTTGGTAAAAAAACATGGCAGCTGGCAGATGATATCAAAATGATAGGGCAGATTTTAGAAAAAAATGTTAAAAAAGACCGTAGTTAAAGCCTTAAAACTATACCAGAAATTTATATCCCCCCTGTATCCGGCAAGCTGTAGATATTACCCCACCTGTTCACAGTACAGTATAGAGGCTGTGGAAAAGTACGGGGTTGTAAAGGGAATTATAAAGAGCTGCTGGAGAATACTGCGCTGTAACCCGTTTTCAAAGGGTGGAATTGATAAACCTTAAGAGAGGTAGCCGATGAATCAGGAACATGACCTTCAGAAAAGAATGTTGATTTTTTTTGTTGTTGTTGCTGTTTTGATGATAGGGTATTCCATTTTCAGTTCGTACTTTTTCGGGGAACCTAAACAGGAATCCCAGAATGTACAGGTAAAACAGGAAACAACCACCCCACAGAAAACAGTTTCAGATGAAGGACAAAAAACAACGCCACAGGAAACCCAGAAATCCCAGCCGGCTGTAAAATACTCGTCCACAGGCAGTTTTAACCTTCTGATGGACAGTAGAAGGCTTAATTCTGATAATTTCCAGAATATAGTCACTGTGGATACAGAGTTTGGTCAGGTAAAGTTTTCAAAGGTCGGTGGAAGGGTTATATCCATATATGTGGATAAATATAAAACCGATATCATAAGTGATTTTGCAAGGAAAAACAGGATATTTCCAACGGAAATCATCACCACAAATCCGGAGATAACAGCCCTTGTGAACTTCAGCCTTTACCAGTTCAGAAAAGAAGGAAATAAACTTATCTTTACCCTTGAGAAAAAAGGCGTAAAGGTCGTTAAGGAGTTTATTCTGGATGGTTCTGTATTTAGCTTCAGGCTGAGTACACAGGGACTTGAAAAGTACGGCATAGCGATAATAAACGGCGTATCACTCTCTGAGGTTGAAAGTGCCTTTGGTCATTCTGGTGCCGTGATAAAAACAGACAAACAGCTGATAAAAATAGACAAGGATATAGAAAGGGAGCAGGTAATCAGGGGTAATATCCTCTGGGCAGGGGAAGAGAACAAGTATTTTATGCAGATGCTGGCAACAAAAGAGGGTTTTACAGCAACCCACGTTGTGCCTGTCGCACAGGAGATAACGGTTGTATTTTCTGAAACGGTGCCTTCCGTTGAGGGCTTCTTCTTTGGGGGACCTAAGCTGTACTCCCTCCTGGAAAGCCTGACAGAAAAATACAAAAAGGAATGGAACAAAGACCTTGCCCTCCAGGACACTGTGGACTTTGGAATATTCGGTATACTTGGAAAGCCTCTGTTTATTGTCCTCCACTTTTTCTATAACTACACCCATAACTGGGGAGTAGCCATCATACTTCTGACGGTTCTGATTAGAATTATATTCTTCCCGCTAAACCACAAGTCCCTTAAAGCAATGAAAAAGATGGCGGACCTTGCCCCAGAGATTAAGAAGCTCCAGAAAAAATACAAGGATGACCCGCAGAAACTGCAGCAGGAGATGATGAAACTGTATGCAGAACACGGGGCAAATCCCATGTCAGGCTGTCTGCCTATAATCGTCCAGATACCTGTTTTTATCGCTTTATACAATGTGTTAATGGTAACTGTTGAGCTGAAGAACGCCCCCTTTATCCTCTGGATAACAGACCTCTCTTCCAAGGACCCATACTATATACTTCCTATACTGATGGGACTTTCAATGGTTGCCCAGCAGTGGATAACACCTTCCTCGGACAAAAACCAGAGAATGATTATGTACATAATGTCTGCGATTTTCACATTTATGTTTATGAACTTTCCATCAGGACTTGTTTTATACTGGCTTACGAATAATATATTAGGTCTGATACAGAGTTACTTCATAAACAGAACAATGGGCAGATACAACAAAAAGTCCTGAAAATGTACGAAAAAGATACCATAGTTGCAAATGCAACACCGCTTATCCCGTCGGCTGTGGGTATCATAAGGATAAGCGGTGGGGAAGCTCTCAATATAGGTAGAAAACTATTCACCCTCCCTGAAAATATCCAGGAAAGGAAAGCCTACTTTGGCAAAATCAAAGACAGGGAAGGTGGTGTTATTGATGAGGGGCTTTTTATATACTTCAAGGCTCCAAGGAGTTTTACCGGTGAAGATGTTGTGGAAATATACCCCCATGGAAGCGTTCCTGTAATAAAGAAAATACTGGAGGAGGCTGTTTATTTCGGCGCAAGACTTGCCCAGCCAGGGGAGTTCACAAAAAGGGCTTTCCTCAACGGAAAAATAGACCTTACCCAGGCAGAAGCAATAGCAGACCTAATTGAGGCAAAAACGGAAAAGGCATCACAGGCAGCGGTAAATCTGCTCCAGGGTAAACTTTCAGAAGAGGTAAAGAAACTGAGGGAAACACTTCTTGAATTGATTTCCCTCATTGAAGCAGAGATAAATTTCCCTGAAGATATTGAGGAGATAGATTTTGAAGTTATAAAATCAAATCTCAACTCTGTTTTAAAGCAGATAGATAAATTAATGAGAACCTACAGGAGGGGTCAGCTGCTCAGGGAGGGCATAAAATTAGCAATTGTTGGAAGGCCAAATGTAGGAAAATCCTCACTGTTCAATGCCCTTGTAGGGTATGAGAGGGCGATAGTATCTGAGCTAAAAGGGACAACAAGGGATTTTATAGAAGAAAGTCTTACAATAAACGGAATCCCTGTTAAACTGCTGGATACAGCAGGGATAAGGGAAACAGAGGATAAAATAGAAAAGCTTGGAATTGAAAAAGCCCTTGAAAAAATAAAAGAGGCTGATATTGTTTTATTTGTATTTGATGCCTCAGAAGGGGTTACCAGGGAAGACCTGGAGATTTATGAAAAAATAAAAGATAAGTCCCCATTAGTTATTGGAAATAAATCAGATTTACTTGATAAATCAGAAAAAAAGTATTATTTTAAAGATGTAATACTTGTCAGCAGTAAAACATTAGAAAATTTTGCCCTTTTAGAGGAAAGGATTCTCCAGAAATTAAATCTGATAGAAGACAGCGATACAGATGTTTATATTAATCTCAGACATTATGAATCTTTCAAAAAAGCAAAAGATATTCTTGAGAGGGTGCTGAGCAGTATTGAAAGCTATAAAGACCACAAAGAGCTCCTTATGCTTGAAATATCAGAAGCAGAAAAAGCCCTTGAGGAAATAACCGGTG
>JAADEU010000122.1 GCA_013153235.1 Aquificota bacterium
ATTCCTTTTTATAAGGAGATACAGGTAAAAATTACCATCAGGTAAAAACTCAAAATCAGCCACCTCTTTTACTATAAAATCCTCCGGTTTTTCTTTGACATTCCAGTTAAAAGCCAGTTTCCTCATCTTTCCCCATTTTGAAAAATATATAAAGTGTAATATAATAACACTCTGAAAAATCATCAGGAGGACTTATATGAAAATACCAGCGAGGCTGGTAGAGAGAATCGTAAATAATATAGCAAAAGAGCTGACAGAAAAGCATTACATAGAAGCGGAAAATGAAGAGGAGTTTAAAAAATCCCTTTTTGAGATTATAAATACCGCTATACAGGAAGAAAAGGAGATAGAGGAAGAGGCTGAGAGGCTTGTTGAGCAGCATATGCATCTGATTGAGTCAGAGGACATCAGATACAGAACGGCCGTTCTTAAAGTTAAAGAAAAACTGGCTGAAGAGAGAAACATCCATCTCGACCCTGAAGAGAGGATGAACCAGATAGCCCATAAAATAAAAAAATACATAGAAACAGACAACTCAATAGAGATTTTTGAACACCCAAATAAGATAAGAAGAAAGGTCTTTGATATACTCAAACAGCTTGTTAAAGAGGAAAAAGAGATAGACAGGGAAGTGAGACAGAGGATAAAGTCCTACTCCAAAAAAATTATCGAAGGAACTCCAGAGTGGAGAATACTTTACAACAGGATTTATGAAGATGCCCTGAAGAGAAGGGGACTTCTCTAAGAATCTGTTTTATAATAACCTACGGGGTTATTTTCCAATAACCTATTCTTTTTTTAGCACGAGGGAGGTTAATGCCTGAACTCAGGTATAACAGACTTAATGATACATGGGTGATTATTTCCAAAGAAAGGGCAAAAAGACCCCACGACTATCCTGTAAACTGGCGTAAAGAGGTTGGAGACATAAAAAAGTGTCCCTTTGAACCAGGTAAGGAAAATCTGACACCTCCCGAAGTGTTTGCAATCAGAGACGAAGGTACAAAACCAAATACCCCCGGCTGGAAGATAAGGGTTATCCCGAACAAATTCCCTGCCTTGAGGCCTGATGAGGAGTTTTACAGAATATCAGAGGATATTTACGATAAAATGGGTGGTTTTGGATACCACGAAGTTATCATAGACACCCCTGACCATTACAAGCATATGCAGGATTTTTCAATAGGTGAGCTGTTTCTCCTCCTGCTTACATTCAGGGAAAGGATGAAACAGCTGTATCAGAATAGCAATATTTATTATGTCCAGATTTTTAAAAACCACGGGAGGGAAGCTGGAAAAAGTCTGTATCATTCACATTCCCAGCTTATAGCCCTTCCAAGAATACCCAAAAGGATAAACACACAGATAAATCAGTGCAGGCATTACTACAGGGAAAAAGAACGATGCCTTCTGTGTGATGAAGTAAAATACGAACTGGACCAGCAGACCAGGATAGTACACGATAACAACAGGTTTACTGTCTATGCACCGTTTGCATCTGCATTTCCATTTGAGATGAAAATAGTTCCCAAGTTCCACAGCCACGATTATACAAAAACCACAGACGAAGAGCTGAATGACCTGGCAGAAGCGCTGTGGACGGCAGTCAGAAAACTTTCTATGCTTTTTGAGGACCCGCCGTTTAACCTTATCCTCCATACGGCACCCCCTGTCAGGGATATTCCCTGGGACCCAAACTACTTTTACAATATGGACAGGCTATTCCACTGGTATATAGAGATATTTCCCAGGATGGCTATACACGCAGGTTTTGAGCTGGGAACCGAATTTTTCATAAATCCAACACCCCCTGAGGAAGCTGCCAGATACCTCAGGGAGAAAAAAATATAGGAGGGAAACCATGAAGAAGGTGACACTTTCCTTTGCCCTGGCTTCAGCAGTGCTCACAACCGCAATTGCGGGGGGAGCAGGAAACTGGAGTTACCACGGTGCTACAGGTCCTGAGCACTGGGGTGACCTGAAGGATGAGTACATTATGTGTAAGATTGGTAAAAACCAGTCTCCGGTAGACATCAACAGAATTGTTGAGGCTGACCTGAAGGATGTTGACATCCATTACAAGCCCGGTGCAACATCCCTCGTTAATAACGGACACACCATTAAAGTGTCCTATGAACCTGGGAGCTACATTGTTGTGGACGGCATAAAATTTGAGCTCAAACAGTTCCACTTCCATGCTCCAAGTGAGCATAAAATAAAAGGTAAGCTCTACCCATTTGAGGCCCACTTTGTACACGCAGACAAAGATGGGAACCTTGCTGTTATAGGGGTTGTATTTAAAGAAGGAAAAGAAAACCCTGTTATTGAGAAACTCTGGAAGAACCTCCCATCAGAAGTGGGTAAGAAGGTAAAACTGGCACACAAAATCAACGCGTACGACCTCCTTCCAAAGAAGAAAAAGTACTACAGATACAGCGGTTCTCTCACAACACCACCATGTTCTGAAGGTGTCAGATGGATTGTTATGAAACAGGAACTTGAGATGTCCAAAGAACAGATTGAAAAATTCAGAAAACTGATGGGTGGTGATACCAACAGACCTGTCCAGCCTCTAAATGCAAGGATGATTATGGAGCAGGATTAATAAAAGGCCCCCTGAAAGGGGGCTTTTTTCATTTATGAATAATTTTTCAGTTATAATCATAATAGTAAAAAATCAGGAAGGTAGCCTATGGTAGACAGACTTCTGGAGATGTTCAGACTTCAGGAAGAATTAAACAGAAAAATAAATGAGAACTGGAGGGAAATCAGGTCCAAGGAGGATTTTGCAAGGGCAACATGGATAGAGTGTGCAGAGCTTGTTGACAGCCTTCCATGGAAGTGGTGGAAAAAACAGCAGGCGGATATGGAAAATGTTCAGATAGAGGTTGTGGATATATGGCATTTTGTTATGTCTTACATCCTGATGGATTATTCGGTTGAGGAAGCTCTGGAGAGCCAACCTGTAAAGATGTTTATAATGGGTGTAAACGAGGACTTCAGAAATATCGATATTGAAGGGGAAAAGATAAACCACTATCTTGGTGAGACCGATAGATACAGGAAAATTATATACCTGGCAGAAAGGGTTGCAGAAAGCTTTCTGAGACAGGACGAAAATGAAGGGGCATTTTTCTTTGGACTTCTTGTAAAAAACACCATTTCTATGGACAGGCTGTATCTGCTTTATGTGGGTAAGAACATACTGAACCACATCAGACAGGAGAAGGGATACGGTTCAGGGAATTATAGAAAGAATATAAATGGGATGGAAGACAACCAGTATCTGTTCCAGCTTGTCTCGCAGGTTTCCGGTAGAAAAGAGCTTGAGGAAAAAATAAGACAGCTTTTTGAAGAGATACATAAATAGGAGGAAAGAAAATGGACCCAACAGGGGCAATATGGATTAATCAGCTTTTCTGGCTGATATTTTTACTTCTGCTTGTTCTGCCTATGATTAAGGCACAGACCCTTGAATGGAGCAGGGAAAGGCTAATCAGGGCCATTGAAGAGAAAAGGAAATCCAGAGTTATTACGATGATTCACCGTCAGGAGACCCGTTCTTTTCTGGGATTTTTTATGATGAGGTTCATCACCATTGAAGACTCTGAGCAGGTTCTCAGGGCTATCAGGATGACCCCTAAAGACCTGCCTATAGATTTTATTATCCACACGCCAGGTGGGCTTGCACTGGCAGCAACCCAGATTGCACAGGCTCTGGCAGACCACAGGGCACCTGTCAGGGTTATCGTCCCGCATTACGCAATGTCCGGTGGTACACTGATAGCACTGGCTGCAGATGAAATCATAATGGACGACCATGCTGTCCTTGGTCCTGTTGACCCACAGCTGGGGCAGGAGCCAGCAGCCTCAATAGTTAAAATCAAGGAACTGAAGGACCCGAATGAGATTGATGATGCAACATGGATAAAGATTGATGTAAGTGAAAAGGCCCTTAAACAGATGTTTGAGAATGTAAAACAGCTTCTTCTTAAAAAGGGATATCCGGAAGAAACGGCGGTAAGAGTTGCCGAGGAACTGTCACTTGGAAAGTATACACACGATTATCCGTTAACTGTGGACAGGTTAAAGGAACTTGGGCTTAAGGTCTCCACAGATGTTCCCGATGAGGTTTATGCCCTTATGGACCTGTATCCACAGCCTGCAGGAACACCGGCTGTTCAGTACATACCGGTTCCTTACCAGAGGCCTGGAAACAGTCAGCCAACAGGCAGTAAGCAGTGAACAGTTACAGAAAAAAACTGTACCTGCTAAAAATAAGGGATACATTTTTAACAGGGCTTTTTGTCTTTATACCTATCGCCATAACGATATGGATAGTAGTATGGCTGCTGTCCTTTGTTAATAATCTTGTACTTCCATATCTGAGATTTGTACTCCCCATCCCTGACATCCCTGGGGTGGGGATTCTTATAACCGCACTGCTTATATTTGTTATAGGCCTTATTGCCCAGAATTATTTTGGGAAGAAACTGATAGACCTGTGGGACAGTCTGATTAACAGGATTCCCCTTGTAAGGTCCGTTTACCTTGCTGTTAAACAGCTGATGGAGAATCTTTTTAACACGAGGGGGAAGGGGAAGTTTAAGGAGGCTGTTCTGGTGGAATTTCCCCGGAAAGGGATGCTATCAATAGGTTTTGTGGCAAATAAGGTGCACATTGAAGGAAAGCTGTACTATCTGGTTTACATACCAACAGCCCCAAACCCCACTTCCGGATACACCATATTTGTCGAGGAAAATGAGGTCAGACATACAAACCTCTCTGTTGAGGATGCTACGAAAATCATACTCTCAGGTGGTCTTGTTGCAAAGGAAGATATCAGACCTCAGTAAGCGGATGGGGTGCAAAACCGTGCTTTTTTCTGTAAATGTTAACCGTGTTTAAAAGCAGGGTGGCCACAGTCATTGGACCAACCCCTCCAGGTACAGGGGTGATTGCTGAAACCTTTTCTTTCAGCGCCTCAAAATCGGTATCACCAACCAATCTCCCGTCCTCAAGTCTGTTTATACCCACATCTATAACAACTGCTCCGTCCTTTACCATATCTGCGGTTATCAGGTTTGGTTTACCTACGGCGACGATAAGTATTTCTGCCCTTTCTGTGTATGATTTAAGGTCTTTTGTGTTTATGTGACATACAGAAACAGGTGCCTCTTCATTTTTCAAAAACAGCAGTGCCATAGGCTTTCCTACTATATTACTGGCTCCAACAATCACAACATCCTTTTTAAAGGTGGGAATCTTGTAATGTCTGAGCATTATCCATATACCCAGGGGGGTGCAGGGGATAATCCCGTCTGACTTTCCTGTTGCAAGTTTTCCCACATTCTCAGGATGAAAACCGTCCACATCCTTGTGTGGATTAATCGCCTCTATAATTTCCTGGGTGTTTATGTGGGAGGGTAATGGAAGCTGTACAAGTATGCCGTCTATATCGTCATCACCATTAAACTTGCCTATAAGCTCAAGAAGCTCTACCTGCGTCGTATTTTCCGGCAGATTAAATACCATGGAGTTAATGCCTACCTCTTTGCAGGCCTTCCTCTTATTCTCAACGTAGACCTTACTTGCAGGGTCTTCACCCACCAGAATAACAACCAGATTTGGATTCCTCATACCCTTCTGGAGGTATCCGTCTATCTCTTTTTTTAGCTCTTCCCTTATTTTTTTTGCAAGGGATTTTCCGTCCAGTATAACTGCCATAACCTCTCCTAAATCAGGTATTTTTCTTTTGTCTGGAGTGATTCGTCTGTATCAAGGATGCCTGTTATTCTGCAGAGGCTTAGACCTCCCTCTGATTTTAGTTTTGCCCTGAAAAATGGAATTCTGTTAACTGTTACATAAACCGCAGGATTATCAATCTGTATTTCCATGTCGGATTTTAAACTACCTGTTCTGAGATTTTCGGAAACCAGTAAAACCTCAAGGTTAACCTTTATGTTTTTTTCCAACAATAAACCCCATTTCAGGAAATTAATTAAATTATACCAGAGGAGGTTATCTATTTAACAGGTACTTCCTCAGCCTTTCTATACCTTCTTCCATGTGGGAAATATCCCTGGTATAGGCAAATCTGATATAAAAGGATGTGTTGTTATTTCCAAAGTCTATTCCCGGTGTTACAGCCACATGAATATTTTCCAGAAGTTCCTTTGAAAAGGCGTATGAATCAGATGAGTATCTGTTTATATTTGCCCAGATATAAAATGCCCCTTCAGGTTTTGCATCTATTTCAAAGATATCCTTTAACTGTGAATATAAGAAATCCCTTCTTTCCTGAAATACCTTCCGGTTTTTTTCAAGATGTGGGTAATCAAATGCACCGAGGGCTGCATACTGGCTGATGGTCGGTGGGGATATAAATACATTCTGCATCACAATCTCTGCTTTTCTGATAAGCTCTTCAGGTAGAATCATCCATCCAAGCCTGAATCCTGGCATACAGAAGTATTTTGAAAAACCGTTTATAACTATGGCTCTGTCTGAAAACTCCAGGGCAGTATGCTCCTTTCCTTCGTAAACCAGACCGTGGTATATCTCATCTGAAATAAGATAAATCCCCTCTGAATCACAGTATTCTGCAAGGGAGCGGAGTGTTTCCCTGTCGTATACATTTCCCACAGGGTTAGATGGTGAAGATATATGAATGGCCTTTATGTTTTTCTGGTTTTTAAGCAGGTCAGGTTTAATCTTGTAATCAGTCTCTTTACCTGCAGGGATAAACACAGGCTGTATATCAAGTAAATGGGCAAAATTTTTATAACATGGATATGAAGGGTCAGGAAGAGCTATTCTGTCCCTGCTGTTTAAGAGTATTGAGTATACCACCAGAAATGCCCCGGATGTGCCGACAGTCAGGGCTATTCTTGAGGGGTCAACCTCCACCCTGTACTTTTCGTAATAAAACCCGGCTATCCTTTCCCTGAGTTTTATAAAACCGAGGCTCTCGGTATAAAAGTTCATCCTGTCCTTTACAGCCTTTTCTGCATATTCCCATACCTGAGGTGGGGGTTGCAGGTCAGGTTCTCCAATCTCAAAATGTACGGCATCAGGGAGTTTACCTGCCTCCCTCACAATGTCCATGACTATAAATGGTTTTATCTTATCAATTCTGCCCATCGTCTTCCTTCCTGAATCTGCTGATTGAAAACTCTTCCAGATAGTGGCTTTCTATGCCGTCTACAATCAGTTCTTTTATTATTTTGGCCGTTACAGGTGCAAGGAGTATTCCGTTTCTGTGGTGCCCTGTTGCAACGTACAGGTTTTCCACCTCGGTTTTACCTATTACAGGCAGAAGGTCCGGGGTGGC
The DNA here is from genome assembly GCA_013153235.1 of Aquificota bacterium. Lineage (GTDB taxonomy): Bacteria > Aquificota > Aquificia > Aquificales > Hydrogenothermaceae > Persephonella_A. The sequence goes on from JAADEU010000122.1 coordinate 7,334, forward strand.
TGGTCTGTATCCGTACCAGATTTCCTGAATATTTCTGTTTGCAAGATGTGGGAGGGTTTCCTTGAGGCCTGTGAAAAGCTGTAGAATTCCCTTCACTGTGTTTCCATCTACAAAGCCAACCATCTCTTCTGTTGCACCTATAACAAGCCTCTTGTAATCTTTACGTGGTATCAGATAGGCCCTTGAGCCGAAGAACACCCTGTCTATATCTTTTTTATCAACATCTATTGCAGCCATCTCCCCTTTTATCGGGAATATATGGGCCCTGACAAATTTTTCACTCCACGCACCGGCGGCTACAATACAGTAATCTGCCTCTACAGTGCCTTTTGAGGTTTTCAGACCTGTAAATCTTCCGCTCTGGACGATAAGTTCCTCGGCCTGGGTAAACTCCATTAGATGGATACCCCTGTGTCTTGCGTATTTCTCAAGGGCAATCATAAGAAGTCTGTTGTCCACCTGTGCATCGTCGGGATAGAGGACACCACCTCTGATGTCCTTGCCCAGGGATAGATACCTCCCTTCAAGGCTTTTTCTGTCTATCCAGTTTCCGGATAGTCCCATATCTGTATACTGTTTCATTCTGGCAAGTAGCTGATGTTCCTCTTCTTCAGAGTATGCAGGACAGAATATCCCACACTTCCAGTATCCAACATCCGTTTCTGTTTCTTTCTCAAGGGCTTTTACGAATGTCTCATACATATCTCTGCTTTCAAGGCACATATCCAGAAATGTTCCTGGCTCAAGTCCCTCTGCCTGGGGGGCAAGCATACCACCGGCAGTCCAGGAAGCTCCCCTTCCGACCCTGTACATCTCAATAACGGTTATGTTATGTCCTGCTTTCTGAAGTTCCCTTGCTATGGAGAGACCTATTATCCCACCGCCAATAATTACACCTTTCATTTTCTGTCTCCTTTTAGAATTCAACCCTGAGACCGTCGTAGGCAGCAATAACAGGGAGGTCAGCTTTCCGTGAAAGTCTGGCTGCTATCTTTTCAGGGTCAGACTTCAGCATAGGTATACTGAAATGGGTTATCACGGCCTTTTTCGGTCTGTATCTGAGGAGCATCTGTTCCACATCATCAACGGAGAGATGGTAGTATTTCTCAACAGGAGCCGGGAAGGTTGTATTGAAAATCATAAGGTCTGCATTTTCAGAATATCCCTCAAGCATCCCTTCGTAAAATCTTCCACATGGAACGTAAACGACCTTTTTTTCCTGTGAGTGGAACTCTATTCCGTAGGTCTGTGCACCTTCATGTATATGTCTGACTGTTCCTACGATTTTGATATCCCTGTAGTTTATCTCTGTATTTTCCCTGATAATGCCAAACTCCCCTATACCTTTCCTGAGGTACCTGAGAAGTATAGGGTCGTCACCCTCTATCACGTCCTCAGGGGATGCAAGCAGGTTCAGGGGTTTTTTTGTACTTTCTGTCGCCGATTCCACAACCGCATTGAGGTCGCTGCTGTGGTCAAGATGTCTGTGGGATACAACAATCACATCCAGATTCCTTGTATCAAAACCATGTTCAAAAATCCTGACCAGACTTCCCGGTCCAGGGTCAATCAGTATATTAATTCCTTCCAGATTCAGCCACATTCCTCCAGAGTGACGAATCTGTCTGAAAACAACAACCCTACCTCCACCGGTTCCAAGAAATGTTATGCTGTTTTTCAGCAAATCAATCTTCCTCCTTCAACAGGTATAAAGGCCCCTGTTGTAAAGTCTGTTTCTATTAAATATTTTACAGCTTTATACACCTCTTTTTCTCCACCCCACTTCTTAAGAAGGGTTTTCTCAAGTGGTTTCTCAGTGTCCTCAATACCCTCAGCCGGTATTATAGGTCCTGGCAGAACGGCATTTACAAGAACATACGGGGATAGCTCTTTTGCAAGGGCCCTTGTCAGGGTAAGCATAGCCCCCTTAGAAACGGAGTACGGGGTAAAATTCCTGTACGGTCTGAGTCCACTGTAATCGGCTATATTTATAATTCTTCCGGATTTCTGCCTGTACATCCTTTCCCCAAGGATTCTGGAAAGAACAAATGGTGCCTTCACGTGTACTGTGTAGAATCTGTCCAGGTCTTCAATTCTGGTTTTGAAAAAATCTGTGGGGTAATAGATGGATGCGTTGTTTATCAGCACATCAATTCCCCCAATCTCATCAAGAATCCGGTAGGCCATACCCTCAACCTGACGGATGTCCTCAAGGTCTGCCTTTATAAGGTATACCTCTCTACCTGTCTTTTTTATGTTCTGGGCAACCTCCTCAGCATCAGATTTTGAACTTCTGTAGTGGAGGATGATATCTGCACCGTCTTCTGCAAGCTTTTGGGCAAGGAATCTTCCGATTCTTCTTGCCCCGCCGGTTATAAGAATCTTTTTATTTTTTATCTCCATAACAACCTCATTATCTCAAAAATTTGCTATATAATTAAGTTTCAGAATTTCTCAGGGAGATTCTATGCTTTCAGACATATTTGGGGAAGACAAAAGGGAAAAATACCTGATTATACTTAACCTGCTTAAAGACGACGATATAGTCGGTATACTCTACGGAAAGAAGGGTATCGGGAAGAAGTTTATCGTCACCAAAGCAGTGAGGAATGTTGCCGGAAAGGAAGATATTGTTGTATTTATGGAAGCGTCCGACGGCTGGTATTCCCAGCTTCTATCCAGAATTGGTATTCCTGTGGAAAGTGACCTTACCAGGGAGGAATTTTTACTGAGATTTATAGATTTTTTAGAAAGGTTCGATGGCAGACTGTTTGTTATCTTTAATAACAGCCAGAGGTTTACGGAAAAACAGCTTGCAGAGGTTATCCAGTTACTGGGCTTTAAAGAAAAAGTCTCTGTTTTTGTAATCGGGGATGATTCACTGAAGGAAAAATTGAATCCATTTAAGATAGGGAGGGTGGAAGCTGCGGTAAACTTTATTTTTGAGGTCAGACCCCCTGAATACAGTGAATTCCTCAGGTATTTTAATGAAAAATACGGCGGTAAGCTTCAGGAAAAGGTTGTAAAAAAGCTCTACCAGTTATCAGGCGGTTCAATAAAAAATGCAGAGGATATAATCATAAAAACAGGAAAGTTTCCTGTAACCCTTGAGGACCTTGGGGAAAAAAGGGATTTCCCTGTTGTTCCTTTTGTGGTTCTTGTGGTTGTTATTTTGACAGGTGGAATATATTACCTGTTTCTGTACGGGAAGGAAAATGTACCGGAAATCCCTACCAGAACTGAACCTCCTCCACCACAGCCAGAAATTGTGGACAAAAAGCTCCCTGAAGAAGGTAACATTGAACATCTGCTACCTGTAAAACCACGGAAGAAAAAAGATTTAAACCTACAGTTTCTGGTAGATGAGGTTTCAGAGGGCATTACAGAGGCTCTGGAGGGCATTGACTTTGATATTCCCCCTCTGAAACATTACACACCTCCACGGAGATACGCCGTACAGGTGGCCTCCTTTAAAAACGAAAAAAATGCCCTCAGATTAAAGGAAAGGCTTTCCACAAAATTTATGGGGGTGGACCTGATAAAGAGGAAGAATGGAATCACGACAGTTGTAATCTATGCGGCGGATAAAAAACTGGCAGAGGAAATTTCTGATAAACTAAGGAAGGAAGGTTTTAAACCTCTGGTTAAAAAGGTCAGAAATGATGGGTAGCTTTATTGAGTTTTTTGCCCTCAGGGAAAATCCATTTAATATTACCCCTGATGTGGATTTCTTTTTTATGTCTTCAATACATCAGGAGGCCCTTGCGTCTTTAGAGTATCTTCTTGAGACAGAAGAAGGATTTGCCGTAATAGTGGGTGAGCCGGGTACCGGAAAAACAATTACCATTAAAAAATTCCTCAGCCAGATTCCTGATAATGTTGAGTATGCCTACATCCTCTTCCCCAATCTTTCACCAGAGGAGATGTTCAGGGCCATACTGGAAGATTTTGGTATAAAAATCCCTGAAAATGCCTCCAAAAACAGACTTTTCAGTCTTCTGAGGGATTTTCTGATACAGAAAAAGAAGGAGGGGAAAAAGGTATTTGTAATTGTTGATGAGGCACAGAATCTACCGGTTGAGACCCTTGAGGAACTGAGACTTCTTTCCAATCTGGAAACAGACAAGGAAAAGCTCCTCCAGATTATCCTTTTGGGACAGCCGGAACTTGAGAGGAAACTGAACCTTCCACAGCTGAGACAGTTAAAACAGAGAATTACCGTTATGTACAGACTGGAGAACCTCAGTAAGGACGAGATGGTGGATTACATCAACTACAGGCTGGCAAAGGCAGGAAACTCCACCGTGAGAATATCACCGAAGGTTTACGATGCAGTTTATGGATATTCAGGCGGAAATCTCAGGCTTATAAACCAGTTGATGGAAAGGTCCCTGATGTCTGCATTTGTAAAAAATAAACACCAGATTGACAGACAGGATGTTGAGGAAGCTGCCAGCAGCCTTGGGTTTGAAAAAAAGGGAGGTAAACGGTGGGCTGTGGCAGGAATATTGATTGGGGTCATTATCACTGCAGCTGCTTCAGGGTACTATTTTTACCAGAGTAAAAATCCATCTGGTGAAACAGATTTAAAAAATGATGGTAAATATACCGAAAGTATTAAATATGGAACTGTTATACCCGACCGGCTAAACATGAGAAAAAACCCTGAGCTGGGAAGTGAGGTGCTGTACGTTCTGAAAAAGGGAAGCAGGGTTGAGATTCTTGAGGAGAAGGACGGCTGGGCCAGGGTAAGATTCAAAAATATAACCGGATGGGTAAAAAAAGAGTACCTGGAGCAGCAAGATGAACAGAGAAATGCTGGATAAGATTCTTGGCAACCACACGAAGCATGTGGATGCCATTTTTGTGTACAGGGGCGGCGTACCCCTGGCATACAGGTTTGCCCCGTACATACCGGATAATCCGGATTCTTTCTTTGCCTACAATCAGGAGATTGAAAAGATTTACCGTTATCTGGAAGATATAGATGTAGGCAAGCTTTATCATTACGAGGTTACTATTGGCAAAAAGAATGTGTACATGTTTGTCTACAGGGTAAAGGATGATACATACATCTTTGTATTTCTGGACACAAAGGACCTTGAACTGGCAGGAGTGGTTCAGGACAGAATTATAAAACCCCTTGCAGACTATTTAATCTTTTCGTAAACCTCATCTGCGTGGTAGGAGCTCCTGACAAGAACGCCGCTGAAGACCTCCCTGAAGCCCATACGGTAACCGGCTTCTTCCAGTCGCTTGAACTCCTCCTCCGTGTAGTACTTTTTTACAGGGTAGTGGTTTCTGGAGGGTCTCAGGTACTGACCGATGGTAAGAACCTCACAGTTGTTTTCAACAAGGTCCTCCATAACCCTGAGTATTTCCTCCTCTATTTCCCCAAGACCGACCATTATCCCTGACTTGGAGATTATTCCGCTGTCTATTTCCTTTATCCACCTGATTACATTCAGTGACCTCTGGTAATCTCCCCTGTGTCTCACTACAGGAAAAAGGGATGGAACCGTTTCTATGTTGTGATTGATAACATCCGGTTTTGATGCTGCTACTGTCTCAAGGGCCCTTCTGTCACCAAGAAAGTCCGGTATAAGAACCTCTATTTTGCAATCGGGTATCTTTTTTCTTATCGTCTGTACAACCGATGCAAAATGGGAAGCTCCTCCATCTGGCAGGTCGTCCCTGTTTACAGATGTAATCACAACATATCTGAGGTTCAGTTTTTTTACTGCCTTTGCTATATTTTCCGGTTCATGTGGGTCTGGAGGTAGAGGCCTGTCGTGGGAAACATCACAGTAACTGCACTTTCTGGTACAACGGTCCCCGAGAATCATAAATGTGGCTGTCTTTCTACCAAAACAGTCTCCTATGTTTGGACAGGACGCTTCCTCACATACCGTGTGGAGGTTCAGATTCCTCAACATTGCTTTCATTTTTGTAACATCTTCTGTGAGAAAACTCTTTACCTTTGGCTTCATCATCAACCTCCTGTCCATATAATATAATATTTTTCAAAAAAGGAGGCGATGATGACAAAAGCCTACACAGAGTATCTGACATTCAATACAAGAAACAGAAGGGAGCTTATAAAAATTACAGACAGAATTCAGGAGGCGGTGGATAAATCCGGTATAAAGGAGGGTCTGTGTCTCGTCTCTGCAATGCACCTGACTGCTTCTGTTTTTATACAGGATGATGAGGAGGGTCTCCACGAGGATATATGGCAGTGGCTGGAAAGGCTTGCCCCGTTCAGACATGATTACAAACACCATCTTACAGGGGAAGATAACGGTGATGCCCACCTTAAGAACCTTCTGACCCATCTGCAGGTGGTCCTACCTGTTACAGAGGGCAGACTTGACCTTGGTCCCTGGCAGGAGGTTTTTTATGCGGAGTACGACGGACAGAGACCCAAAAGAGTAATTATAAAAATACTGGGCATCTAATTGCATTTTTCTATAAGCTTTAGCCTCGGATAGTAGAGTTTGTAGATAAATTCTATACTGTTTTTAAAAGGTGTGTGGGTTATCTTTATAATTGTGCTGCCCTTTTCGTAGACCTTCACATCTATGATGTTCACGTCCAGGGAGGAGGATATCTTCCTAGCGTCTTCCATAAAGTCGTAAAATGAGCTGTAGTTCAGTGTTATTTTGTAAAGTCTGTTCAGGTAAAAACTGTAATACACCCTGTCTGCCCTAAAACCGTCGAATCTACCGTTTTTCTGGTATATTTTCAGTTTCCCACAGTCGGTTTTTAGGGTTAATGAGCCAAAGGTCTCAGGGGGTTCTCTCCAGGGAATCTGTGGAATTGATGCAGGGGAAAAATAGAAGAACATCAGAATACCAAGAAAGATAGCCTGCCATATTTTCATTTTTACACCCCGATTTATGCTATATTTAGAATATATAAAAATTTTCATAAAAGGGTATGTGGAGATGGAGCAGTTTCTTTACAGTTTATCAGTGGCAGAGAGGATTGTAAATAAACCCCTTGAGCAGTGTGACCCTTATTCTGCATTTGGTGTGTTCTGTAACGCCAACGGTCTTATTGAGGGTTTTCTGATAATTGCAGGGGTTATTGTTATGGTTGCAGGGACTCTCCTCTTTGTTAAGAAAAATCAGGAAGCCAACCAGGAAAAACACAGGGAAAAGTACAGCAAGTATACTCAGTGAAACTGAAACTCATCATCAAGTATATCATCAACTGACGGCTGGTTTTCCTCTTTTTTGGTTTCCAGCTCTTTGATAGAATCAATCAGAACGTACTTTGCAAGGGCTTTTGCCTCTTCCATGGATATGTTGTAAGGGGGCATATAGGCCATTCCAGGCCAGTTTTCAGGTTTTGGTTTTATTATAAGACGGGCAACCTTTTCAACTGCTTTTTCACTCTGGCCGTATCTTCTGGATATCTCAAGGAATGAAGGACCAACAACCCTTCTATCAGGTGCGTGGCATGACGAACAGTTGTATTTGTGGAAAAGCTCCTTACCATCCAGTGGAAATGCAGGTAAAGCTATTAAAAGGGATAAAAGACAGTGGGTAATCCTCATCTTTTGAAAGCCCCCTGAAAGAGGGGGCAAAAGGTGTAATTAGTGCTTCATCATAAATTCAGCCATAGCTTTGAGTTCTTCGTCAGACATGTTCTTTGTAGCGTTGAGCTGAGGCTTCATGATTCCGAACTTAGCAGGGTCAACTATTGGCTTTGCCTCACCTTTGAGGAATTTAATTAATTCAGCTTCTTTTCCTTTGTAAGCCTGAGCAATCTTCTTGAGGGATGGTCCTACAGTGTCAACATTGGCCTGGTGACATGCAGCACATCCTTTTGATTTGAAGAGTGCTCCCCCGTCTACAGCCATTGCACCTGTAACAGAGATTGCAAGGCCGAGAACTGCAGTAGCGATAACTTTCTTCATCTGTCTAACCTCCGTGTAGTTATTGGTTATTACACAATTCATTAATATATACTATGATTGTATTTTTAACAACTTTTATAACCCGCTTTTATGTTCTAAATCATATTTCTGTAGAATTTCGGATATATGAATTTGAGACTGAAGCTCAATTTTCTATTTATTCATACTAAATATATTTTTGTTCTTAAAAAATCTCCTGTAAGCTGATATAATTTTTCAAAAAAAGGAGAAAAGATGAAGGACCTGAAAAATGACCTTTTTTTGAGGGCATGCCACAGACAGCCTGTTGAGAGAACCCCGATATGGCTTATGAGACAGGCAGGCAGGTATATGCCTGAGTACAGGGCTCTGAGGGAAAAGGCCGGGGGGTTTGTAACATTTTACAAGGATGTGAAACTGTCTGTGGAGGCTACAATTCTTCCCCGGAAACTCCTTGGTGTTGATGCATCAATCATTTTTTCCGATATACTCACACCCCTTGAATCAATAGGGATGAAATTTGAGTTCAGGGAAGGTGAAGGTCCTGTATTTTTCAATCCAATCCAGAGTCCTGATGACATTCTGAAGCTCAGGCCATTTAATAGACAGGATGTTTACTATGTTGGTGAGATTATAAAAGGCGTAAATCAGGCACTAAACAGGGAGATTCCCACGATAGGTTTTTGTGGTGCACCCTTTACACTGGCCGCATATATGATAGAGGGCAGAACTTCCAGGGATTTTAAAAAGGCAAAGGCATTTATGTACAACCATCCTGATGCCTTTAAGGAGCTCCTTGATAAGCTTGCAGATATGCTTATAGACTACCTTAACTTCCAGATTGAAAGCGGTGCAGATGCAGTCCAGATTTTTGACAGCTGGGGGGGATACCTGTCACCTGATGATTACAGGGAGTTTGCCCTGCCTCCAATAAAGAAAATCATTAAAGGTCTGAAAAGGGACTACCAGCCGGTTATACACTTTACCAAAGGGGTGGCGGGATTTTTTGATGATATGATAACCTCAGAGGCCGATGTTTATGGCGTTGACTGGATGATAGACCTTTCCGTGGTGAAGGAAAAACTCGCCGGCAGGGCTGCAGCCCAGGGGAATCTTGACCCGGTTGTCCTTTATGCAGATAAAGATGTGATAAAACAGAAAGCGGTGGATATACTGAATAAATGGGGTAAGGATACAGGTCATATTTTTAACCTTGGACACGGACTGATGCCAGATATGGAGGTTGAAAAGGTCAGATATCTGGTTAAGGTTGTTCAGGAGGAAAGCGTCAGGTAGCCTTCAGGTGGCTACCTCTTCCATATTCCTGGAGAAGGTATCTATAACAACCCTGTTTTTTCCGGCTTTTTTTGCCCTGTACATTAATTTGTCTGCATAGTTAATCACATCTGAAAGGGGTACAAAGTACCTCTCTTTTACGACTACACCACCGATACTGACAGTCACATTTATGGTTTTGCCATCGATTTTTATTTTTTCCTCCTCAACTTTTTTTCTGAGTTTTTCAAGGAGTTTTTCAAATCCCCTTTCGTTTGTAGCAGGAACTATGACAACAAACTCCTCCCCTCCGTATCTGAACAGATAGTCGGATTTTCTCAGAACCTTCTTGAGGATTTTTGCTATTGTTCTGAGAACCATATCCCCAACATCGTGACCGTATGTGTCATTTATTTTCTTGAAGTTATCTATGTCCAGAAATGCAACCCCAAATGGCTCCCCTGTGATAAGGGACAGCTCCATAACATTGATGTAAATATCTTCAAGAACCCTTCTTGTGAGAAGGTCAGTAAGGGGGTCCCTCTGTAGCTCAGAAATCTCCTCGGATAGAAGGAAGGCAAGGAGCCCTGACAGAAACAGCAGATTTGTTTTTACCAGATAGTTATACTCGTTTACCAGAAGGACGTATTTTTCCTCCTCTTTGAGGGAGATTATATTCTCGGCAATATGGTGGAGCTCCCTGTGGAGCTTTATCAACCTGTCCACTATCTCAGGGTTTCTGTGTCGGACCTCTTCCAGCCACTGCCCCATATCGCATTTGTCCGGGTCAAGCTCAACATCTATTGTATCTGTGTCCTCTGCAAGGAATTCAAGGATTTTTTCTTTCCATAGGATGTGTCTGTCTATAATGTCTTTTATTTTTATTGTCTTCTGGCGGAAGTTTGATTCTATAAACTCTTTAAGAAAAACCTTTTCCCTGTTTACATATTCCTTTATGTACCCGACGGCTGTGTAGTTTCTAACCACATCAAAAAATTTACTGCTTTCAAAAAATGTTTTTTCAAGGTCTGTGAGTTTGCATTTGAATATCTCCTTGACAAATAGCAGTTCAAGGTAGTTTATTGTTTCCACAAAGAGGGAAAAATCTATATCCATATTTTCATGTTTGATTCCAAGTCTTATAAGCTCCTGTCTG
>JAADEU010000049.1 GCA_013153235.1 Aquificota bacterium
ATACTACAGGGTTCTGCTTGATTACCTGCACAATCCAGAGGATTTTTTGCTTGCTCTGGATATTGCATACATTGATAATGAGTACCACCTTGTTGATTTTTTTCCCCATTTTCAGGAAAGATTCCCTGATTTTTCGGAGGAAAAACTGAGAAAAAGTTTTGAGAAAACAAAACTCCAGATGGAAAAAAATCCATTTGAGGTTAAAAGGGCCTTTTCACAGCAGTATGTGAATATCTCTGACACTGTTTTGAAAAAATGGCTTGAGGCTAAAATTCAGGAATTTTCTGAATAACCTCTTCCATCTTCATACCACGGGAACCCTTTATCAGGACAATGGGATTGTTGTCTGAAAGGCTCTTTACAATTCTGGCTATCTCCCCTTTGTCAGAGGAGTAAAGGCTCTTTACAGACCTGACAGCCTCATTATATGCAAGTTTCATCTTTTCCCCGTAAAACACAGCCACATCTATATCTGAAGAGGCTACAAACCTTCCTATTTCTCTGTGGAGTTTGTCTGAATACTCCCCCAGCTCAAGCATATCCCCGAGAACAATCACCCTGAAGCCAGGGATAGCAGATAGTGTCTTTATGGCGTTTTTTACAGAGAGGGGATTTGCGTTGTAAGTATCGTCAATAACGGTTATACTGCCGAACTTCAGAACCTTTCCCCTGCCTTCAGGAAGCTGGAATTCCGATATATTCCCAAGGACCTTTTCAGGGGAAATCCCCAGATAAACAGCCACAGCCAGAAGTATCCCTATGTTGTAAATGGTACTGAGGTTATAGACAGGGAGTTTTACATGATATCGTCTACCATTGACCTCAAATACACCTGCTGTTCCTGAATGCTCCACCATGGCTGATACAATTCTGATGTCTGCATCTTCCTCAGGACCGAAGGTGATTTTCCTGCTGAGGTCGTAATATCTCTGGAGGCTGTAGGGAAGTATTGCCAGTTCTCCACCTTCAAAAATCTCACCCTTTCCTTTAATCACATTTTCAAAGGAGCCAAACTTTTCTGTATGGCCGTGTCCCACGGAGGTAAGAATCCTTATCTCAGGGGTTGCAATGTTTACAAGATACCTGATATCCCCTACCTTTCCTGCCCCAAACTCAAACACACCAAGCTGTGCATCCTCAGGAATGTTTGCAAGTGTAAGGGGAACACCTATCTCGTTGTTGTAATTCCCTGGGGTCTGATATGTTCTGTAAAACCCCTCAAGTCCCGCAGATATCAGCTCCTTTGTTGTTGTTTTCCCGCTCGTTCCTGTAATACCAATGGCAATGGATAGCCTTTTCCTCTTGAATTTCCCCACTTCAGTCAGAGCCTTAAGGGTATCATCAACCGGTACCTCCCCTTCGAGACCTGTAGGATTCTGTGAAAAGAAACCGGAAGCTCCTTTTTCCAGAGCATCGGGGATGAACCTGTGTCCGTCGTGTCTGGTTCCCTTCAGCGGTACAAAGAAATCCCCTTTCCGAATCAACCTTGAATCAATCTGAAAGTCCTTTATATCCCTGGAAAGGAACCTGCCTGAAAAATCTCCCTTTATACCCAAGACCTCAATCAGCTGTTTAACTTTCATCACTAAATATTCTATAATTTTTCTGGGTTTGAAAGGTTTCAATCCTAACATAAATTTTTTGAACCAAAAACCACCGGAGAGGTAGAATGGATTTTAATATAATGAACCTGATTTTTATGATACCTGCCCTGCTGTTTGCAGTTATAATACACGAACTGGGGCATGGTATCGTTGCGTACAGGCTTGGGGACCCTACCCCGAAACTGGCAGGAAGACTGACATTCAACCCTATTCCCCACATAGACCCACTTGGTTCCATAATACTGCCTGCCATCCTGCTGATAATGAATTCACCATTCCTGTTTGGGTGGGCAAAACCCATACCTGTAAATGCAATGAACTTTAAGAAACTGGGTTACAGAAAGGGTATGGCCGTAACAGCCTTTGCAGGCCCCGGTATAAACTTTACAGCCGCGGTGTTTTTTGGGGTTTTTTACCAGCTACTATCAAATCCACAGACCCTTGTCGCCCTGAGCTCCCTGTTTGGAAGGGGTTTTATTGATTCTATAATCGTACCTATACTGATATTCCTCCAGTACTCAGTGAGCATCAACATAATACTTGCCCTTTTTAACCTGCTTCCTATACCGCCACTGGATGGGGGAAGGATACTTATGAGTCTTCTACCTCCACACCTTGAAAGGAAACTGGAACCCCTTGAGCAGTGGGGATTTTTTATAGTGGTTCTTCTCATTATGGTAGGTGCGTTTAAATTTATCATACTGCCGCCTTACATGTTTTTTACATCGGTGCTTTTAGGGCGTTGATTCAGGTCATTGAAAGAAAATATGAGCTGGGGTATAAAATATCATATAATTGAGATTGAATATAAATTAAATTTAGGATTATGGAAATGAAATTATCCCAGCTAAGCAGGGGAAAGCAGTGCAGGATAAAGGAGCTGAACTTTCCTCCTGACATGAAAAGAAAACTGCTGGAACTTGGTCTGTTTCCAGGGCAGGTAATAGAGGTTGTTCAGGATGCCCCGTTTGGAGGACCTGTAAAAATCAAGGTGAGGGATTACTGTCTTGCCCTGAGGAGGTCTGAAGCGGACAATATAGAGGTTGAGGAATGTAATGACCAGTAAGGTTATAAAGGTTGCGGTAGCTGGAAATCCGAACACAGGTAAGACTACACTGATAAACGCCCTTGCCGGTACAAACCTCCATGTTGGAAACTGGCCAGGGGTTACAATAGAAAAAAAGGAAGCCCACTTTAAATACAAGGATTACGAGATTCACCTTATAGACCTCCCCGGAACCTACAGCCTGAGTAATAACACTGCAGAAGAAAAAATAACCGTAGAGTTTCTGATAAAGGAAAAACCTGATGTTGTTATAGATGTTGTGGACTCAACGAATCTGGAGAGGAATCTCTATCTGACGATACAGCTTCTTGAGCTTGAGCTGCCTGTTGTTATAGCCCTCAATATGTGGGACGAGGCTAAGGCGAAGGGAATAGAAATAGACCATAAAAAGCTGGAAAAACTCCTCTGTGTCAAAGCCGTACCCACATCGGCAGTAAAAGGTGAAGGTGTGCAGGAGCTGCTGGAGGCTGTTGTCCAGATTTACGAAAAAAAGGAAAAAAGCCACTGTACCCTCCATTTTGAGGACGACCTTGAGGAAGAGCTGAAACAGCTGATAAGGAAGATAGAAAAGGTTCAGCCTGTTCTACTTGACCTTTATCCAAAGAGATATCTGGTTTTATCTCTGATAGAGGGAAATACCTCGTTTATAGACATTCCTATAAGTGATGAGCTAAACAGGGAAATACAGAAACTCAGGGAGAGACTGCAGAAGCTATACCATAAGGACCCTGTAACGATAATTGTTGAGGAGAGATACTCAATTATCATCAGTATTTACGAACAGGTTGTTAAAAAACACCCTGTAAAAACAGTTGATATAACATTTTTACTGGACAGACTATTTCTCCACAAGGTTCTTGGGCTACCGATATTCTTCTTTTTTATGTGGCTGCTATTTGAGTTCACATTTGAGCTGTCAGCACCGTATGTTGACTGGCTGGATTCTATCCTGGGAAATGTTATTGCCCCTGCCGTTTCCCAGTGGCTATATGAGGCTGGAGCCTCTCCATGGCTCAGGTCTTTTGTTACTGAGGGTATAATCGGGGGTGTTGGTTTTGTCCTCGTTTTTGTACCTGTTTTATTTTTCCTTTATGTGTTCATGGCATTTTTAGAGGGCAGTGGTTATATGGCAAGGGCTGCCTTCCTGATGGACAGGTTCATGTCTGTTCTGGGTCTCAGCGGTAAGTCCTTTATTCCGATGATAATCGGTTTTGGGTGTAATGTTCCTGCTGTGTACGCAACCAGAACACTGGAAAACCCCAAGGAAAAGATACTGACAGTTTTGATGATACCATTTATGTCCTGCGGGGCAAGGCTTACGGTTTACGCATTTTTTGTAACCATATTTTTTACCCAGCA
>JAADEU010000123.1 GCA_013153235.1 Aquificota bacterium
TTTTTTTATGTGCCTGGTTTCCGGTGTTTTTGGTCCTGGCTCGGTTTTTTTAGTCTTTTCGGCCTGTTTTTCCTGTGGAGGTTTCTGTCTGGTTTTATTTTCAGGTCTGCTTTCTACTGTTTTTTTAGTGTGATTTTTATTTTCAGCTGGGGTGTGTTTCTTTTTATCCTGTGGAGGGGAGTTGTTCTTTTCTTTTTTCTCAACAGAACTGTTTTGCTTTGCCGGTGGGGTGTAATGCCTGTTTTCTGGAAGTACGATTATCTTCTTCTCTTCCTTTTTTTCCGGCGAAAAAAGTAAAACCTTCAGAAGATACAGGTCTACAAGCACAACAGTTACAATGCCAAGGATTATTATTGCCTTCTTCAATTTATATTTTTTCCTTTTTTTCAATTAAATTTAATTGAACTCCCCCGTCAAAGGAAGGTTTTTTATAATTTTGTTGTTATAATTTTACAACAAATAACCGGATTTAAGGGGTGGTTGTATGCTTGGAATTTTAGGTGGTAGCGGACTTTACGATATTGATGGTCTGGAAATAATAAGGGAAGGAAAAATAATGACCCCCTACGGGGAGCCGTCAGATAATTACATTATTGCCAGTTATAATGGCAGGGAGGTTGTATTCCTGCCAAGACACGGCAGGGGACATAAATATCCTCCCCATCTGATAAATTACAGGGCTAATCTGTGGGGTTTCAGGAAACTCGGTGTTGACAGGATACTCTCCGTCAGTGCCGTCGGGGGTATAAATCCTCTTCTGAAGCCCGGGGATTTTGTGATTTCCGACCAGTTTCTGGATTTTACCAAGGTAAGACCTGTCACATTTTACGAAGGGATTTACACAATAAAGGATGAGACGGATACCACAAACGACCTTGTTAATGAGTACCTCTCAAATGACAGGGTGGTTCATATAGACGTAACACAGCCGTTCTGCCCACACATGCGGTCAATTCTATCAGGTATAATGGAAGAAAAGGGCTTTAGACATCATACAAAGGGAACTTACGCAGCCACCGAGGGTCCCAGACTTGAAACATCAGCAGAGATAAAAGCCCTTTCATTACTTGGTGCCGATGTGGTTGGTATGACCCTTGTTCCTGAAATTGTTCTGGCAAGGGAGCTTTCCATGCATTTTGCCTCTGTGAATGTGGTAACAAATCTGGCAGCAGGTATCTCAGGGGATAGACTTACCTCTGACGAGGTTATACAGATGATGCACCAGAGAACAGAGGAGATAAAGCAGGTAATACTCTCATTTATAGAAAATCTGCCCCAGAAGCTTGAGTGTAAATGTGAGGAGGTTCTTAACGGGGCTGCAATTTAAACTTTGAAGGCCACCTTTACTTGACCCAGGATATCCTTCTGGGTCTTGTGTTTTCCTGAACATACGTTGTCCTTTTCCAGCAGATACAGCTGGTCCTCTGTGACCGGAGGTTCAGGCAGTAACCTGAAAACAGGGAGCATAAACCAGAAAAATCCTGAAGGCATCTCTATTACAATTCTTTTTCTGCCTATGTAAGACAGGGCAAACTCAAAAAGCTCTTTATAGGATACTATCCTCGTTCCACACAGCTCTATTATTTCGTTCCTGAGACTTTCGTCCTCAACTGCTTTTTTTATTGTGTTTACAACATCATCAATATGTACCGGCTGCACCCTTCCCTTTGGAGCAAGGAGAACCGGTGTCAGCAGCGAGAATTTTTTTAGGTCCTCAAACAGTTTCTGTCCTTTTCCCAGTATTATTGAGGGACGAAGTATCACATAATCTATACCTGAATCAATAACCAGTCTTTCGCCTTCCGCCTTGGTTCTTGCGTACCTGCTCTTTGAGTTTTCGTCAGCCCCCAGGGCTGACATCTGGATGAATTTCTTTACACCTGACCTTTTGGCCCCATCAACAAGCTGCCTGACAAACTCAACATGTACCTTTTCAAAGGTAATCCCCTTTTTAGGTTCCTCATTGAGTATCCCAAGGAGGTTTATGACAACATCAGGGCTGTGTTTTTCAACAACAGTAGAGAGGTCTTCAGGAAACTCCTCAACCGTTATACCGGGGCCTTTACTTTCCAGTTTTTCAGGATTCCTTACAGGCAGAACGAGCTGGTATTTATTCTCCAGCTCTTCAACAACGTACCTCCCTACAAAACCTGTTCCCCCGGTGATAAGGACCTTCATCTTCACTGAACTTCTACTTTATTCTTACCTGACTTTTTCGCTTTGTACATTGCCTCATCTGCTCTTATAAGAAGGCTTTCTACAGTATCATCTTCTCTGATTTCTGTAACGCCAAAGCTTGCAGTAACCTGAATCTTCTTCTCCCCATCTTCATCAACAGGAATTTTTATATCCCTGTTTTCAATAATCTTTCTCAGTCTCTCTGCCACTTTGACGGCATCTTTGATTTCTATTCCTGGAAGCAGTATGGCAAACTCCTCACCACCAAGTCTGGCAATTATGGTATTGGCCCTCAGGTAAAATCTGAACACCTTTGCCAGCTCTTTCAGAACGATATCACCTGCAAGGTGTCCGTACTCGTCATTTATCTTTTTGAAGTTGTCAATGTCAACAAAAATCAAAGATGCAGGATAACCCCTTATCTTTCTGTCCCTTATTGCATCCTCAAGTACCCTTTCAAACCTTCTCCTGTTAACAAGTCCTGTAAGGAAGTCTATTGAGGCCTCCCTCTTGGCATTTGAAAGCTCCTCCTTCAGGGAAACGACCTCAGCATGGTAGGATTTAAGCTCATTTTTCAGTTTCTGATTTTCTGCCCGGAGCTTTTTAAGCTCCTGGAGAATTTCCATCACAGCATCGCTGACAGTCTCAAGGGTTATATCCTCTTTTACCTTTTCAAGCTTGTCAGCATGCCCATCTATCTTCTCCTGATGGTTATCTATGTTGTTTATCAGTTCTTTCAGGGTTTCGTCCAGTTTGTCGGCTATACCCTTGAACTTTTCCGCCAGTTCCTCAGAGAGGTTTTCCTTCTCTGCAGAAATCTCTATGGACTGGTGGTCTTCCTCGTAAATCTCCTTATACAGCCCTATCAGTTCAAGGTCATCAAGCTCCTTCTTCTGTTCTGCAAGGGAGCAGAAGATGTAGAACCACTTCTCGTAATTACGGGGAACAGGCGGGATGTTATGTTTAATCAGGAAGCTTAATTCCTTCCTGACAATATTCATAAGGAATTTTATATCATCATGGCTGAGCTTTTTTGTTCCTTTAAGTTTATTGTAGAACTCGCAGGTTATCTTACTATTTGCCATGCATATTTCCTTCTACTTTGTTATTAATTGAGTATTTATATTATTATCGGAAGTATCCACCTCTTTTATTAGATAAACTTTATCCCCTGGTCTGACCCTTTCCTCAGTCTTCAGTCCAACGACCATTCCCCTCTCAGCCTTATGGACATCTTTTCTCTCAACCTGCATGGAGCTGACCTTCTGTCTTACCAGTCCTGTTTTTTTACCGATGATGTGTATGGTGTCCCCGATTTCCACAGGATGGTCTATCACCTTGAGTTCAGCCACGCTGATTTTAGGGTAAAACTTGATTATTTCACCTACGTACAGTTTTTTCTCTTTTGCTATGGACTTGTTGATTCCAAAAAATCCTTCCCCAAAGTAAAAACCGGAGTCCCACTCCCTGTGATAAACCCTCTCCAGTCTGTCCCACAGGTCTTTCCACCCTTTTGTCTTCCATTCACCATTGAGTATCCTGTCCCTTGCCTCCCTATAGGCTGAAGTGACCATATACGCATAATCGGCATTTTTGTTTCTACCCTCTATCTTCCAGCTATCGGCCCACATAAGCCTGTCCACGAAGTTTATTGTAACAAGGTCCCTTGCCGACAGAACATAGTCTGAGCCCAGGTAAAACTCCGTTCCTGTGTTTTTTGAAACGATTTTCACATCAAACTCATGCCTGCAAACCTGGTAGCACTCACCTCTGTTTCCGGACTTTTCAAATACATCGTGGGACAGGAAACATCTTCCAGAAACCGCCATACACATGGCCCCATGGATAAATATCTCTATCTCAAGATTTGTTTTCCTTTTAATGTCCAGCAGACCTTCCAGTTTTACCTCCCTGGCAGGGACTATTCTCTTTATACCCATTTTTTCGTAGAACTTTGCAGCCTGTGAGTTGGAAACAGATGCCATTGTTGAAAGATGGGTTTCCATGCCCAGCTCTATGGATTTTGAAAGTACAGCCATATCCCAGCCTATAACCGCATCAACACCGATTTCCTTAAGCTGGTGGAGGGTTTCGTTGATGTACGGAAGGTCATCCTCAAACACAATTGAGTTTAAGACAATATACTGTCTTACCCCGGCATCCTGGGTGATTTTCCTTATTTCCTTAACATCTTCCATTGTGAATGTTGTTTTGAGGGCTCTCTGGTTAATCTTACCGACACCCATATATATAGCATCTGCACCTGCCTTTATAACAGCTGCAAGACCTTCGTAATGTCCCACAGGTGCAAGGATTTCAGGCTTTTTCCCTGACATAAAACACCTCCATATAGTTTAAATATAATTAAATATAGTTCAAAAGTTCGGGCAAAACAAAAGCCAAAACCATAAAATATCACTTTTATGGCCTCAAGGCCTTGACACAAATCACACAGTTTTTTTAAATGTAAAGTAGATAAATAAAAAAGGAGCAGGCAGTTGAACATACTGGAAAAAATAATACAGACGAAAAAAGAAGAGCTTCTGGATTATACGCCCGATTACATATCGTACCTCGAAAAGAAAATAGCAGGCAGGGACCCTGTAAGGGATTTTCCCTCTGCGTTAAAAAAGGAGGGAATAAACATAATCGCAGAGATAAAAAAGGCCTCTCCTTCTAAGGGGATAATCAGGGAGGATTTTGACCCGGTTAAAATAGCCAGAATATACCAGGAAAATGGTGCTTCTGCCATTTCTGTTCTCACAGACAAAGAGTATTTCAAGGGGGATGTGGTTTTCCTGAAGATGGTCAGACAGGTAGTCTCCCTGCCACTGCTCAGGAAAGACTTTATCATAGATAAAAGACAGATACTTGAGGCATTTGCCTACGGTGCAGACTCATTCTTACTGATTGCAGGTGTTCTGACAGAACCTGAGCTTAAGGAACTGATTAACTACGGAAGGGAGTTTGGGATGGAGCCTCTGGTTGAGATTCATACATTTGAGGAAGGTGCAAAGGCAATAAATGCAGGGGCTAAAATTATAGGAATCAACAACAGGAACCTTGAAACATTTGAGGTAGATATAAACACCTCTATAAGACTTGCCCCTGAGATGAAAAAGCTGGGGGCTGAGATTGTGGTTGCAGAAAGCGGTCTGTCCACAAAGGACCAGCTCCTTGAGCTGAAAAAACACGGTGTTGATGCATTTTTAATAGGTGAATCATTAATGAGGGAAAGGGATATCGGGGCAAAACTCAGGCAGTTAATCGAATGAAAAATACACCCTCCTTGCCTTTTCAAAGATAAACTCATCGGTAAACGGGTTATACGCCGTCAGCCTGTTTCCCAGCACACACCCTGTATCTATCCCATAACATCTGTTGTTTATGTAAGGCTCAGGGAAAACAACATGACCGTAAACTATCTTTGGTGAGTTTTCGTCCACCATCCTGTCCTTCGTCCAGTCAACCCTCTCAGGAAATCCCTCTGGGGTGTATCTACCTGTCGTTTGTCCGTAAATCACAAAATCCCTGACCTTTTTGTCTGTTTTTCCTATCATCTCATCCTTAATTCCTGCGTGGGCAACAACCACACTACCGTTGACCAGTATGTAAAGTGGCAGTGACTGGTAATACTCCATGTACCTCTGCCTCAGTTCAAATCGTTCTTCCACAGGCAGGTTCATAATTTCCCTGACGGTCTTTTCCAGACCTCTGCTGACATTTACCTTTTTCCCTGAAAACCACCTGTACAGCTTGAGGTTGTGGTTACTCTGAACCTCGTAAAAGAAACCTGCCTCTTTCATCTCAAAACACAGCTCAAGGGTCTTCAGGTTGTAGTCCCCCCTGTCAACTGTATCCCCAACAGAGATGATAACAGGGTCTTTTTCCTTCAGTATTCTGTTTACGAGACTTTCAAACTCCAGATAACAGCCGTGGACATCCCCTATCACAAACAGATTTTTGACATTTTTAAGCTCTGTATAAAAATCCATAATTACCTTCGGTAAACCTCCAGCAATTTGATTATCCACAGAAGTATAACAACAACCAGCCAGAAAACCAGAATAAACACAATACTGAACTGGAGTGTCTTTATGAATATCACAGCAAGGAGATAAAAAAGATAGGGCAGTGCAATCAGAATAACGGCAAAGACCACACCAACCAGAGCCAGAACCAGAAATGCAAGGAAGTACTGGATTGGGGTCTTTTTCTTTTCTACCGGAAACCTATCCATAGACCTTTATGTGGTTGTACAGTGTATCCCTTTCAACAGGGATTTTACCTGCCTCTTTAATCAGTCTGATGAGTTTTTCTTTCTGCTGCTGTGTTGGGGATTTTGCCCCTGCAAAATGGGCGATTTTCTCCTCCATTACAGTTCCGTCCATATCATCAGCCCCAAAATTCAGTGCAACCTGTGCAATTTTTTCACCTATCATAACCCAGTACGCCTTGATGTGGGGGATGTTATCCAGCATCAGCCTTGAAACTGCAATCGTCTTCAGGTCATCAACACCGTGGGTATGCTCTGTTATATTCAGCTCGTTGTTTTCAGGCTGATATGCAAGGGGAATAAAACATGTAAAGCCCCCTGTCTCGTCCTGGGCTTCCCTGATTTTGACCATATGGTCTATTCTTTCTTCGTATGTCTCCACATGGCCGTAGAGCATGGTTACAGTTGAGTGGAGTCCCATTTTATGGGCTGTTTTATGAACCTCAAGGTACTTTTTCCAGCCGATTTTTGTAGGGGCTATGATTCTCCTGACCCTTGGGGAGAAAATCTCAGCCCCACCACCAGGAAGACTTCCCAGTCCAGCCTCTTTGAGCTTTTCCAGAACCTCTCTGTAGGACAGTCCTGATATTCTGGAAAAGTAATCTATTTCAACGGCTGTAAATGCCTTTATGTGTAGCTGTGGGAAATTTTCCTTCAGGATAGATACCATTTTGAGATAAACATCAAAATCCCAGTCAGGATGGAGTCCACCTACAATATGAACCTCAGAAGCCCCCTGCTCAACGGCGTATTTTGCCTTTGCCAGTATATCCTCGTAGCTCATCTCGTAGGCTTTCGGGTCGTTCTTATCCATGGTGGCAAAGGCACAGAAATTACAGTCCAGAGCACATATGTTTGTTGGGTTTATCTGGCGGTTTATCACAAAATAGGCGTATCTGCCGTTTTTCTTTTCCGTCACAAAGTTTGCAAGGGTTCCAACTGTAAGGAGGTCCGGTGTCTCAAACAGTTTCAGCCCATCCTCAGGGGATAGTCTTTTTCCTTCAAGAACCTTGTCTATGATAGGGAAAAGCTCCCTGTCTGACGCAAAAGACAGCAGTCTCTCAACTTCTGATACAGCCATTGCCGGTCTCCTGGGGTTACTCCCTAATAAGATATCATAAAGATGCCGTGTTGCAACCATTTTTTATGGAAGCTAATATAAACCTATGGAGAAAATAAAAAGCCTGTCTGTGGAAACTGAAGACGGTTTTGTGTTAAAGGGATTTTTACATTACCCGTCCATTGATATGGAAAGGTTCCCTGCTGTGATTTTTGTCCACCAGTTTGCCACAACCCACATAATCTGGGAGGGGTTTGCAAAAAAGGTCAGGGAGCTTGGTTTTGCCACACTGCTGTTTGACCTGAGGGGACACGGAATATCAACCCTCCAGAATGGTAAGGAAAACAGAATCATTTTCAATCCAAAGTTCAGCTCACTTGTTGACCTTATAGGCTTTTTTAAAAAAAGTGCATCAAAGGTGAATTTTAAAAAAATCCCTGAAGATATAGCCCTGTGGGCATCCTACCTCCTTGAAAAAGAAAAGATTCGTTATCCGATAGTTTATGTTGGTTCCTCCCTTGGGGGAATATCTGTCATCGGTGCTGTCAGCCTATTCAAGGCTGATGGCGTTGTGTCCATCTCACCGGGACCACCTGTTATAGTCGGTGAGGCTGTTGTTGAGGATGCCCTCAGGAAAAATGTGGATTTCCTTTTTGTTTCTTCTGTTGAAGACCCACTGGGCAGTGGGAAACTGGTATTTGAGCTTGTGGGCAAAACATCAGGGGGAGTCTCGATTATAACTTCAGGGAACGGCCACGGTGTAACATTGCTAAAATATACAGAAAGGTATATTTTAGATTTCCTCAAAAAATTCAGTCTGAAGGTTTAGATGAAAAAAGTCAGGGTAACCCAGGAGACCAGTTTAAAAGAGTTTGTTGCACACCAGCTGAAAATCTCCAAAAACAGGGCAAAGGAGCTTATAGACTCAAAAACGGTATTTGTTAACAATAAAAGGGTCTGGATAGCATCCTACCAGCTGAAAAAAGGGGATATTGTTGAACTGCCAACAGTGGACAACAACCCTGACTGGAGTATTGAAAACAGCATTCTGTACGAGGATAGCTTTATAATCGCCGTAAATAAACCCCCTTTCCTTGAGTCTGAAGGAACCAGAGAAAGTGTTGAGTATCTACTGAGGAGTTTCAAGAAGGACAGAAAAATCAGGGCGATACACAGACTTGACAGGGAGACAACAGGGGTTCTACTGTTTGCAAAGGATAACAGGATTTTTGAGAAATTCAAAAAACTCTGGCAGGACAAAAAGGTGGAAAAGGTATACTCGGCAATCTCACACAACGAGGCTGTATTCAAAAAAAAGGTTGTCAATATCCCTGTGGAGGGAAAGTACGCAAAGAGTTTCATATACACCCAGAAAACCAGAAACGGCTTCTCACTGTTTAGAATAAAAATTCCAACAGGAAGAAAACACCAGATAAGGATACACCTGTCAAAAATCAGGCACCCTGTGGTGGGGGATAAGCTGTACGGACCAAAGGATATGGAAAATCCACTGCTTAAAAACATTAAGAGACATCTGCTCCACGCCCAGACAATTTCATTTTTTCACCCATTTCTGAAAAAAAAGATAAAAATAAACGCACCACATTTCCCTGATTTTATTGGCTTTGGAAAAATTATCAGGCTATTGTAAAATTTAATAAAACACAAGAGGTGGAAAAATTGGAGCTGAAAGAGGGAAAAAAGGTTATCAGGGTTGCCCACAGCCCTGACTCAGACGATGCTTTTATGTTTTACGCAATTAACCAGAAAAAGATTGACACAAAGGGCTATGAGTTTATCGATGTCCTTTCAGACATCGAAACCCTGAACAGGAAAGCCCTTGAGGGGGAATATGAGGTTTCTGCAATTTCCATACATGCCTTCCCGTATGTTGCCGACAAGTATGCACTCCTTTCCAGCGGGGCAAGTATGGGTGATAACTACGGTCCGATGATTGTGGCAAAGGAACCTTTTGACCCTTCACAGCTGAAGGAAAAAAAGATAGCCGTACCTGGAACCCTCACATCTGCGTTTCTGGCACTGGAACTTTACCTTGGTACATCTGATTTTAATTACGAGGTGATACCTTTTGACCAGATAATACAGGCTGTTAAAGAAGGTAAGGTTGACGCCGGACTGATAATACACGAGGGACAACTTACATACCAGGATGAGGGACTTACATGTATCGTTGACCTTGGAAAGTGGTGGTACGAAAGGACAGGTGGTCTGCCACTTCCACTTGGTGGAAATGTAATCAGGAAAGACCTTGGCGAAGAAACGATGAAGGAAATATCGGAGATTCTCAGGGAAAGCATAAAGTACTCCCTTGAACACAGGGACGAGGCTGTAGAGTACGCACTCAAGTACGCAAGGGATATGTCCAGGGAAAAAGCCGACAAGTTCATAGGTATGTATGTTAATGACCTTACTGTGGATTACGGAGAAAGGGGCAGAAAGGCTATAGAGCTGTTTCTGAAAGAGGCTTACGAAAAGGGATTTATAGATAAACTCCCTGAAATAAAATTTGTGTAAAGGGTAGCCATGAAAATACTGCTCCTTGATGAGGATAAGGCGACATACCAGGTGCTCAGCGAGGTGGCACAGCTGAGCGGTTCCGAGATTATCCAGATTACAGATATGGAAGAGGCAAAGAGATACGTAAAGGAACACAATGATATAGACGGTATCATAGCCGAGCAGAAGGTTTCCGGAAAGCCCACATGGGAAATTATCCAGTACATGAAAAACGAGCAGGGGGTCAGGGAGATTCCGTTTATCATCCTGACCTCTTCCCTTACAGACGACGAAAAGGATTTTTACCAGTACATGGGGGTTACGGCCATACTGGAAAAGCCATTTAATCCCCTTGAGGTGTTCACGGCGGTTGTTGAACACCTGAAAAAAACAAAAGGTGAAGAGTACATAAAATCCAAACTTGAAGAAGAAGAGGTTGACAAAAACGCATTAAAGAAAATAATAGAGAAGCTGATTGGTTTCCTTAAAAGCCTGTTTTCAAGGAAGTAATGGAGTTTGAAAACTTAGATAGCTGGATAGAGAGGCTTAGAAGTATTTCTGCATCAAAGGGTGTTGTGGTTCTTGTGGAAGGGAAAAGGGACTTTGACAAGCTGAAGAAACTGGGAATTGAGAATGTATACCCCATCAAAGGCAAAAAGTTTTACGATATTCTCGAGGAGCTTGAAGACAGCAGTATGGTCATCGTACTTACAGACCTTGATAAACAGGGGGATAAAATCTCCAGTAAAATCTCTGGGATGCTACAGAGGGAAGGGATACCTGTTGACAATCTGTTCAGGCAGGCATTGAAAAAATTTGAGATAAAACATATTGAGGACATACCTGTAAGGAGCTGATAATGCTGGCAAAGAGAATCATTCCCTGTCTTGATGTAAATAAAGGAAGGGTTGTAAAAGGTGTAAACTTCGTAAATCTGGTTGATGCAGGGGACCCTGTTGAGGCTGCCAAGGCATACGATGAGGCAGGGGCTGATGAACTTGTATTCCTGGACATAACTGCCTCAGCTGAAGACAGGGATATAATACTGGATGTTGTAAAAGAAACCGCAGAAACAGTATTTATGCCCCTGACTGTAGGTGGAGGTGTGAGAACCCTTGAGGATATAAGAAAGCTCCTTGAAAGCGGGGCGGACAAGGTCTCCATTAACACAGCAGCTGTTAAAGAACCATCCCTTGTGGAGTCTGCAGCGATAAGATTCGGTTCATCTACAATCGTTGTTGCCATAGACGCAAAACAGGTATCCCCTGGAAAATGGGAGGTTTACATCCACGGGGGAAGAACACCAACAGGTATCGATGCTGTGGAGTGGGCAAAGGCGGTTGAAGACCTTGGGGCAGGGGAAATACTCCTCACATCCATGGACAGGGATGGAACAAAAAGCGGTTATGACATTCCCCTTACCAGAGCTATAAGTGAGGCTGTATCAATACCTGTTATTGCCTCAGGAGGAGCAGGTAGTAAGGAACATTTCTACCAGGCATTTGCCGAAGGTCTTGCAGATGCTGCCCTGGCTGCATCACTGTTCCATTTCAAAGAGCTGACCATACAGGAAGTCAAGGAGTACCTTAAGGAAAGACAGATGCCTGTGAGAATCTGAAAAAATCTGCATATCCTCATAATTATAAACATCCCCTTGTGATAAAATTTTTATAAAATCCATTAACTTTTATTCTGGAGACAACAGATGAAAAAGGTTTTTATTTACGATACAACTCTCAGGGACGGTACGCAGGCTGAAGGCGTCAGCGTATCTGTGGAAGACAAGCTCAGGATAACCGAAAAGCTTGATGATTTTGGAATCCATTACATAGAGGGTGGATGGCCAGGTTCCAATCCTAAAGATGACGAGTACTTCAAACAGGTAAAATCCCTGAAGCTCAAAAACTCTAAAATAGCAGCCTTCGGTTCAACAAGGAGGGCATATCTCAGGGTGGAGGATGACCCACTGATACAGAACCTGATAAAGGCGGAAACCCCTGTAATCACAATATTTGGAAAAGCGTGGGACCTCCACGTGATAGAGGCTCTCAAAACGACACTTGAGAACAACCTGGAGATGGTATACGACACGGTGAGATTCCTGAAGGAAAACACCGACGAGGTTGTGTTTATAGGTGAGCATTTCTTTGATGGCTATAAATCAAACCCCGATTACGCCTACGCAGTAATGAAAACCGCCCAGGAGGCAGGAGCGGACTTTTTGGTTCTGGCAGATACAAACGGCGGAACCCTGCCAAATGAGATAGAGCAAATCATAAAACAGCTCAAAGAAAAGGGTCTGGACGGTAATCTGGGTATCCACGCCCACAACGACAGTGATACAGCCGTCTGGAACTCAATTGTTGCAGTAATGAACGGTGCTGTTCAGGTACACGGAACCATAAACGGCTTTGGGGAAAGATGCGGAAATGCGAATCTCTGCTCAATCATACCAAACCTCACCCTGAAACTTGGTTATGAAACAATTCCCCCAGAAAGCATAAAAAGGCTGAAGGAACTATCCACATTTGTTGCCGACATCGTTAACCTTCCTGTACCGAAGAACATGCCATATGTAGGCGACAGTGCATTTGCCCATAAAGGTGGAGTCCACGCATCTGCAGTCCTCAAAAATCCAAAACTGTACGAGCACATCAACCCTGAGGATGTTGGAAACAGAAGAAAGATACTGGTTTCTGACCTTGCAGGAAAGTCCAACATCATATACAAGGCAAGGGAGCTCGGTATCGAGATAGATGAGAAGGACCCGAGACTTGCAGAGCTGGTACAGGAGATAAAGAGACTGGAAAACTACGGATACCACTTTGAGGCCGCCGAGGCTTCACTGGAACTGCTGATTAGAAAACACCTTGGAACCCTGAAAAAATACTTTGACCTGGATGCTTACAGGGTACTGATTGCCAGAAGATACACAGATAAGGAACCTGTATCAGAAGCAACGGTGAGGATAAGAATAGACAACAGCTACCAGCATACCGCTTCACTGGGATACGGTCCTGTGAACGCACTTGACAGGGCCCTGAAGAAAGCACTTGTTGGTATATATCCCTCACTTGCCGAGGTTGAGCTTATTGATTACAAGGTTAGAATAGTGAATGAAAGTGCAGGTACCGCCGCCAAGATAAGGGTTCTTATAGAAAGCAAGGACAAAGAGAAAAAATGGGGTACCGTAGGTGTATCCGACAACGTGATTGAGGCATCATGGCAGGCGGTTGTGGACAGCTTCATCTATAAACTTGTAAAGGATGGTGTTTAAAATGAAAGTAGGCTGGATAGGCCTCGGGCATATGGGAATGCCCATGGTGAAAAACCTTGCAGAGGCAGGGTTTGATGTAAGGGTATGGAACAGGTCTATCTCCAAAGCAAAGGAAAGTGGACTTCCCTACGCAGAGACCATAAAACAGCTCCTTGGGGATAGGGATGTAATTATTACGATGCTGTTCGGTTCCCAGTCTGTAGAGGAGGTTTATGGACAGATTGCATCCTCAGGTGTTCCCCTCAGGGGAAAAATATTTATAGACATGACGACTGTTCATCCTGAAACGGCAAGGAAAATAGCCGAGCTTATGATAAAAAATGGGGCTGATTTCCTTGAGGCACCTGTACTTGGAAGTGTCATACCTGCCAGGGAAGGTAAACTCACAATACTGGTAAGCGGTGACAGGGAAACATACGAAAGATGTATGGTGATTTTTGAAAAACTGGGGAAAAATATCTACTATATGGGGGATTACGGTAAAGCATCCACCATGAAGCTGATTAACAATACAGTCCTCGGTTCCTTTATGGCCGTTCTTTCCGAAGCGTTTGCCTTTGGGAAGAAAGCAGGACTGGAGCCTGAAACCGTTTTGGACATACTTTCAAACGGTGCTGGAAAATCAGGGATACTTGATGCAAAAAGGGAAAAACTCCTCAAAGAAGACTACTCAACCCATTTTTCCATTGCACTTATACACAAAGATATATGCTATGCCCTTGACCTTGCCAAGGAGTACCACTTCCCTGCGTTTATGACAACACAGACCCTGGACCTTCTCAGTTCTGCCAGGGCAAATGGTCTTGAAGAAAAGGACTTTTCAGCATTACTTGAAATATATAAAAAATTAGCAAACATTAAGGAGGAGACATGAGAAAGGTAGCATGGAGCCTGGCACACCAGGAATTTATCATATCTGACCATTACTACTTTTCAAAACTACAGAAATACGCAAAAGAAGCCGGCATCCAGATTGATGAGGTTGATGAGGTTGAAAGATTCAGTAACTACGACACCATAATCTTTAACTACCCTGAAATACCATTTAAGCCTGAAGAGGTGGACTTTATTGAGGAGCTGGTGAAAAAGGGTAAAACAGTTGGTATTTTTGGTTATTACAAAAACGAAGACAGAATTGCGGATACCTGTAACACCCTCTCAGAAAGATTCGGGATACACTTTAACGGGGACATTGTTGTTGATAATGTAAACAACTACGAAAATGACAACCTACTGATAGTAACCGGAGATACATACAATCTCCCTGATACTGTTGGAAAGGTGATGCTTGCCTGTACAGACACACTTGTAACCAGAAAACCCGAGGTCAGACCACTGATACACGGTGAGTCCACAGCCGAATCACAGCAGGGAAATGATATCCTCCTGTTTGCGGAGTATGTGGACCCATCAGGGGGTAAATTTATAGCAGGGGGAACATGTGTATTCTGGGATAATTACTCAATAGACCTTTACAACAACAGAGAGTTTAGCCTCAACCTGCTTACCAGATGATAAAAGAAGGGGAAACGGTACAGCTTACCGACGGAAAGAACAGCTTCTTTATAAGACTGAAAAAGGGTGAGGTATTTGGTACCCACAGGGGAAATATTAACCACGACGACATAATCTCCGCCGGATACGGTGGAGAGGTCCAGACCCATAAAGGACACAGATTTCTTGTTCTGAGGCCCACACTCCACGACATCATAATGTACGGGATAAAGAGAAAAACCCAGATTATTTACCCAAAAGACAGTGGGTACATAACCGTGAAACTTGGACTTACAGACAGGATGAAGGTACTTGAGTCCGGCGTTGGAAGTGGGGGTCTTACCATCGTTATGGCAAACGCCGTCAAACCCGAGGGAAAGATATACTGCTACGAAAAAGAGGAAAAGTACATAAAAAACGCCTACAACAACATAGCCCTTGCAGGGCTTGAAAAGTATGTGGAGATAAAGCACCAGAGTCTTGAGGAACCCCTGCCTGAAGACTTTTTTGATGCAGGATTTATAGATGTCAGGGAGCCCTGGCTGTACATAAAAAATATAAAAAATGCCCTGAAAAAAGGTGCCCCTGTGGGATTTTTACTGCCCACAACAAATCAGGTCAGCCAGACACTTTCAGCCCTTAAGGAACATGGATTTATTAATCTGGAAGTTGTTGAGCTCCTTGAAAGACACTACAAGCCTGTGCCTGACAGGCTCAGACCTGAAGACCGGATGGTTGCCCATACAGGATACCTTATTTTCGGGAGAAATGGCTGAGATATGGACAGGAAGGAGTATCTGAAAAACGCCAGAAGAATCGTTGTAAAAATCGGTTCCCAGCTACTTGAGAAAGACGGCTGTATAGACGAGGAGTTTATCGATAATCTTGCCGGAAACATAAAAAAACTCCACGGTGAGGACAGGGAAGTTGTTATCGTCTCATCAGGGGCTATACTTGCAGGTGTCAAAAAGCTAAAGCTTGGACAGAGACCAAAAACAATAACCGAGAAACAGGCAGTTGCCTCTGTGGGACAGGCTTATCTGATACAGATTTACGACAAACAGTTTTCCAGAAACGGACTTACAATAGGCCAGATACTTCTTACCATAGAAGGTCTGAGGGAAAGAAAAAGGTACGTACTTGCCCAGAATACCCTGAACAAGCTCCTTGATATGTCTGTTGTTCCTGTGGTGAACGAGAACGATACCATAGCCATTGAGGAAATTGTATTCGGGGACAACGATTTTCTGGCAGCCCACGTGTCTGTCCTGATAGATGCCGACCTTCTTATTATACTTTCAACAGCCGGGGGACTTTATACAGGAGAGCCATCAGAACCCTCCTCTGAGCTTATTGAAGAAATCAGGGATATTGATGCCGCCCTATCATACGCAGGAGCCTCAACATCCCGATTTGGAACAGGGGGAATGAGGAGTAAACTTGAGGCTGCAAAAATAGCCGTAAGCCACCAGATTCCGGTGGTGATAGCCCCAAAGAAAAAGGACATACTTCTCCAGCTGCTGGAAGGAAAACCCTCAGGGAGTTTTATACATCCCCAGAAAGAGGCAGGACTCTCCCGTAAAAAGAGCTGGCTGAAACTCCTGTCTGCCCCCAAAGGGAAGATAACCATAGACGACGGGGCAGTAAAGGCAATAAAAGAGGGCAAGAGTCTCCTCCCTGCAGGAATAAAAGCCGTGGAGGGTATTTTTTCAAAAAATGATGTTGTTGCCATTTTAAACGAAAAGGGACAAATTATAGGTAAGGGTATTGTTAACTTTAATTATAAAGAGCTTGAACGAATAAAAGGGAGGAAGTCTGGAGAGGTAGAAAAAATCCTGAAAAGGAAGTTTACAGAGGCGATACACAGGGACAATATGGTGGTATTTTAGATGGAAGGCGTGGAGGATACACTGATTCAGAAGCTTAAGGCTCAGCAGCTGGAGCTGGCGCAGAAGCTGAATCTGAAAGACAGGATTCCGGTGGAAGAAATAAAAACAGTTGCAGGCATAGATGTAACATTCACAGATATCTGGTCCACAAAAACAACAGGCATCGCCTGTATCACCGTTCTGGATATAACCAGAAACTTTGAGACCGTTGAAACCGTTTATGCCGTAAAAGAGGTGGATTTTCCATACATTCCAACATTCCTTGCTTACAGGGAACTTCCAGTTATTATGGAGGCTTACAAAAAGCTCAGTTCCAGACCAGATGTCTTTATCCTTGATGGGATGGGGATACTCCACCCAAGGAAGATGGGTATAGCAGCCCACTTCGGTGTTGTCACAGACACTATATCGGTGGGATGCGGAAAATCCAGGCTCACAGGTGAGTTTGAACCACCGGAAAATAAAAAGTTTGCCTTCAGCCCTGTCTATATTGACGGGGAGCTGAGGGGATATGCAGTCAGAACGAAAAAAAATGCAAACCCTGTTTTCATCTCACCGGGGAATAACATATCCGTGGAAAGCAGTCTGAAACTCCTATTCAGGACCACAGCAGGATACAAACTGCCGGAGCCTACAAGACAGGCCCACAATCTCCTGCAAAAATACAGAAAACAGCTTATCGGGAGCAGCCATGTTTAACAACACAGAATCATTTCATATAGTCCTTAGCCGGGTTTACGAGCATTTCTTTACAAAACTGGTAAAGGACCATGCCACATCAAGGTACTTTGAAGGAAAAGATGTACAGCAGGTTAAAGAAAAGCAGATAAAGGGGATAATACGCCTCCACAGACTGTTTACAGAGAAAAAGGAAAAACAGCTCAGACAGGAGCTTATAAGACTTGGAATCAAACATGAAAATATGGATA
>JAADEU010000072.1 GCA_013153235.1 Aquificota bacterium
AAATCCAGTGGCTGGTGGAAGACGGGGTTAAAGAGATACACCTGATAGGTCAGAATGTAACAGCATACGGTAAAGACCTTGGAGATGTTAAGTTTTACGAGCTTCTGTATGCCGTTGCCAATGTTGATGGGGTAGAAAGAATAAGGTTTACAACAGGACACCCAAGAGACTTAGACGAAGAAACGATAAAAGCCATGGCTGAGATTCCCCAGGTATGTGAGTACCTACATCTGCCAATTCAGGCTGGCTCAGACAGAATTCTGAAAGCCATGGACAGGGGATATACCCAGAAAGAGTATCTGGAAAAAATAGAGCTGCTCAAGAAATACATCCCTGATATTGCCCTTTCCACAGACATCATAGTTGGTTTCCCAGGGGAAACATACGAAGACTACATGGAAACAATAAAAGTACTGAAAGAGGTTGAATACGACCAGGTTTTTGCATTCAAGTACTCCCCCAGACCTGGAACTCCTGCCGCTGAAATGCCCCAGACAGAAGACCCGCAGACAGTAAGCAGATGGTTATCAGACTTGATAAATATGCAAAAAGAAATTACATTTAAGAAAAACAGGGCTTATGAAAATAAAATCGTAGAAGTCCTGGTAGAAGAAGAAAAAGAAGGAAAATACATCGGTAGAACAAGAACAAATAAGCTTGTTCATATCGAAGGCGGGCATAATTTATTAGGAGAGATAGTAAATATCAGAATAAGCAAGGTCAACAGATTTTCCCTTGAAGGAGAACCTTTAGAAGCAATTAGTATAAAGTGAGGAGGCTTCAATTATGATAGAAATGCATGTGCAGGGCATTACACTGGACCCTATGACAAATATGCCTATTGTGGTACTGAAAGGAAAAGAAACCAGCCATGTACTGCCTATCTGGATAGGGGTGTTTGAGGCAAATGCCATAGCGATGCAGCTTGAGGGTATCACAAGGCCAAGACCGATGACCCATGACCTTGTAAACAACATAATTGATTCGCTAAATGGAATAGTGGAGTACATCCACATCCACGACCTGAAAGACAACACCTATTACGCTGAAATCACAATAAAAACAGCCACTTCCCAGGTGAAGATAGACTCAAGACCCAGTGATGCCATTAATATAGCCCTAAGAAGTGGTGCGCCGATATTCGTTTCCGAAGAGGTACTGGAGAAATCCCAGATTGACGACCAGCATCAGGACACAAAAGAGGAAGACCTTAAAGACTGGCTTGAGTCAATAAAGCCAGAGGATTTTGGTAAACAGTCTTCCATCTAATACCTGAGGGCTATTGCACCCCAGGTAAGGCCTCCTCCAAATGCGGTAAGGAGTATATAATCACCTTTTTTGAACTTTCCTTCCTTTAATGCCTCGTACATCGCAATGGGTATTGAGGCAGCACTTGTATTTCCGTATCTGTGTATATTACTGAAAACCTTATCCTCAGGTAGTTCCATCCTCTCTGCAAGGGCGTTTATTATTCTTATATTTGCCTGATGGGGGATAACCAGGGATATATCTGACAGTTCAAGTCCCGCCTGGTTGAGGGCTTTCCGGCAGGCCGTTTCCATGGACTTTATTGCCAGTTTAAAGGTTTCCCTACCCCTCATCCTGAGCTTTTCACCTACAGGACAGTAAAGGGAACCCCAGTGGGAACCATCGGACTTCATTACAGCCGACAGTATGCCTCCGTCATCTTCCGATGCCGAGACCACAACCGCCCCTGCTCCATCACCAAAAATTACCGCTGTAGAACGGTCATTCCAGTCAATTATTTTTGAAAATACCTCTGCACCAACAACCAGAACATTTTTAAACTGACCGGATGTTATAAAGGAGTTCGCGATTGTCAGACCGTAGATAAATCCGCTACACGCTGCCGAGATATCAAAAGCCATAGGTTTTGGGCATCCAAGCTTATCCGCCAGAAAACATGCCGTGGAAGGGAAGGTCATATCAGGTGTTGATGTGGCGACAACAACAGCATCTATATCCTTTGGGGTAAGACCTGCGTTTTCTATAGCCTTTTTAGCAGCCGGCAGTGCAAGGTCGCTTGCCTTTTCCCACTCCTCGGCTATTCTTCTTTCCTTAATCCCTGTTCTGGTTGTAATCCACTCGTCTGATGTATCAAGGACCTTTTCAAGGTCAAAATTGGTCAGCACCCTGGGGGGAACGTACATTCCTATTCCTGAGATTCTGGCCTTCATAGATTATTCCCTTAACTCTTTTGGTAGTAATGCGTCGAGATTTTCTCTGAGTTTATCATTAAAATGGGTTTCTTCAAACTGGGATGCCACCTTCAGGGCATTTTTTATTGCCCTTGCATCGGCACTACCGTGGGTTATTATACATGTTCCTGTTGTTCCAAGAAGTGGTGCTCCTCCATACTCTGCATAATCTGCCTTTTTCTTGAATCTTTTCAGTGCCGGAAGCATCAGGGCAGCACCTATTTTTGATATCAGGCTTTTCTTCACTTCCTGTTTTATCATATCAACGATTATCGTCCCGAGACTCTCACTTGTTTTCAGCACTACATTTCCCACAAAACCGTCACACACAATAACATCAAAATCCCCTGTAAAGATATCCCTTCCCTCTGCATTTCCCACAAAATTAAGACCTGTCATTTTAAGCAGCGGGTATGTATCCTTTACAAGGTCGTTTCCCTTGCCTTCTTCCTCTCCTATAGAGAGTATTCCCACCTTTGGGTTATCAGAGGATTTGAGAATCTCTTTGACGTAGGTATGACCCATCACGGCAAAATAAACAAGGTGTTTTGGACGGCTGTCCACATTTGCACCCACATCAATCAAAACAGTGGGCTTTCCCTTTTTAGTCGGGAATGCCACAGCTATCCCCGGCCTTTCTATCCCTTCTGCAGCACCAACAACAAACTTGGAGATAGCCATGGCAGCCCCTGTATTTCCTGCAGATACAAAGGCCTGGGCCTTTCCTTCCCTGACCAGTTTACCTGCTATATACATGGAGGACTTTCTTTTACGCCTGACGGCATTGGAGGGAGGCTCATCCATTTCTATAACTTCTTCTGCATGGACAATCTCTATTGGCAGACCTGCCGGATTGAGCCTGTCCAGCTCTTTCTTCAGAACAGATTCATCCCCCACAAGATAAACGCCTACGCCGTACTCTCTGGCAAAAAGGACCGCCCCTTCCACGTTGCTCCGGGGAGCGTGGTCCCCCCCCATTGCATCAAGAGCAATATACAACTAAACTACCTCTACCACCTCTTTGTCTTTGTAATATCCACAGTGTGGGCACACCCTGTGTGGTGTTTTTGGCTGTCCACATTCAGGACAGATAGAAAGCCCTGGAATATTGATTTTTTTAAGCCACTGGGCCTTTCTCATAGCCGTTCTTGCTTTTGATTTTTTTCTCTTTGGTGCAGCCATATTTTAACCTCCTGATTTCTCAAAAATACAAATTACGAAATTAATATTATACCAGAATATATCTTTCTTAAGAAGGGATAATAGGGTGGGTGGTTAGTTCAATGAAACATAAGATAAAATATGGGATTATGAGGTGCAAATACTGTAATTCAAAGAGAATAGAAAAAAAGGATTAAATCCAAATAGAAAACAAAAATATTTACGCAAAGACTGTAATAGAACGTTTATAGAAAATGCAGGAAGGAATTACTATTCTCACAGTTACAAAGAATTAGCAATCAGGACGTTTTGCGAAGGAATGACTATGATGGCTATAACAAGGGTGTTAAAAGTTCCCTATTGAACAGTCAGAACGTGGATATAGAGAGAAAGAAGAAGAGTTTTAGAAAGAAAGCAAGTTAACAATCTATCTATAGATGAGATGCATAGCTATATAGCTAAAGAAAGTTAATGATTTTTGGTTATGGACAGTAGTAGCTGACAAAAGAATAAAGTTTTTGAGGTAGGTAAACGGACAGAAGAAACATTTTACACGTTAGAGGAAAGGCTGCCCAGATATGAGTGGGTTCATACGGATGGATACTACATATATGAAATTGAAA
>JAADEU010000073.1 GCA_013153235.1 Aquificota bacterium
AAAGGATAGAATTTTATAACTTTTTATACAAAATATATGAAGGTGAAGGGACATTGTGGATTTTAGGAGAACATGACGAGCCTGTAAGAAAGACGAGGAACTCCATATTACAGCTTGTAGGAAATACTCCTTTAATAAAACTGGATAAATCCCTCCCTGATGACATAAAGGATAAGCCTGTTGAGATATATGCAAAGCTTGAGGGCTACAATCCAGGGGGCTCTGTCAAGGACAGACCAGCCACTAGGATGATTGTTGAGGCGATTCAGTCAGGAAGGCTGACAAAGGACAAAATAATCCTTGATGCCACGTCGGGGAATACCGGTATTGCCCTGGCTATGGTTGGAACCGCCCTAGGTTACAGGGTGGAACTGGCAATGCCTTCAAACGTCAGTGAGGAGAGGAAAAGAATCATACAGGCTTACGGGGCAAAGATTCATTACACAGACCCACTCCAGAGTACAGACGGTGCGATTCTTTACGTAAGGGAGCTTATAGAAAAGCATCCTGACAGGTATTACTACATAGACCAGTACAACAACGATGCAAACTGGCGTTCCCATTTTTATTCCACTGCGGTGGAAATCTGGAACCAGACTGAAGGGAGGATAACCCATTTTATCGCCGGTATAGGAACAGGTGGGACGATAATGGGAACAGGAAGGAGGCTGAAGATATTCAATCCTGATGTTCAGATAATAGGTGTCCAGCCGGACAGTCCATTCCATGGAATTGAGGGACTAAAGTATATAGAAACGTCCATAAAGCCGGGGATTTTTGATGAAAACAGGCTTGACAGGACGATGTTTATCGGCACAGATATAGCCTACCAGAGGGCAAGGGAGCTTGCCAGAAAGGAAGGTGTGTTTGTTGGACAGTCTTCAGGGGCTGCATTTGAAGCAGCCATACAGCTGGCAAGGGAAATAAAGGAAGGGGTTATTGTTTTTGTATGTCCGGATGGCGGTGAGAAGTACCTCACAACAGCCCTCTGGGAGTTTTAGTTAAACTGATGGAAATCTGTGGTCTAATATTTCCTGACAAAATGTCAAAAGAAAAAACAGATGAAAACAATAAATACTCAGGATTTATTAAGGTTCTACAGGATAGATGTAGAACATATTGACCTTGATGATACTTTTGAGCTTGAAGACCTTTTCTTTAAAAGAAAGGCCCTTATTGAAAGATTTAATACCCTGACGGTGGAAGAGGTTATAGAGTTTTTCAGACTGGAAAAACAACTCCAGAAATTTATTCTTCAGGTAAAGAAAAGATATCCCAGATTTTATGAGAAGGTAATAAAGCCGACCACCGATGAACTCTATAAAAAGTTAGAAACATTTAAAAGCAGTATGCCCCAGACGGTGAGAGTTTAAGGGTCGGCGTTGTCTGCCTGAACAGCTGCAATCAGTTTCTCTGAAATATCAGGAATCGCTGCCCTAACCCTTACCCATGCAGACATAAGGGGAACACCGATAGGGTCTTCCCTGAAATCCTCTTCCGCCAGCTTTAAAGCCTGAACAAAAGCCTCGATAGCCTCAATCTCCCCGTGTCTGTCGTATTCAAGCCCGTTTATCAGGGACAGGGCGTTGTATTTTTCAATGGCATATCTGGCTTCCTGAAGGTAGGTCGTGATAAGTGTTCTGAAAAAGCTGTCTGAGAATACAAAACCATCATGGGCAAGCACCCTGAACAGTGTTTTGGCAATATCTGCAGCCATTTTAACAAGTCCTTCTGATGTACTTCCCTTTTTCAGTTTCTGGTGTTTGTGCTCGTAAGTTTCCATAACCTCAACCTGACAGACCCTATTAAAAGAGGTGTTGTTGTAAACCTCGCTGAGCATGGAAACCTCAAGTCCCCATGTGGGGGAAATCCTGATACCCCTTGCTAAACTTCTGATAAATGCAAACTCACCTGACAGTGCGTATCTGAAGCTATCAAGATAAACCAGAAACTGCTTGTACCCGAGGATTTTCATCAGTGCCCTGATTAGGGGCGTGTAAAACAGTCTTGTAACCCTGCCGTACAGTTTATTTGTAACCCTTGCGTAGTACCCCTTTGCAAACTCAAAATCAAGGGCTGGAGAAACTACAGGATAAAAAAGTCTTGCAGGCAATTCCCTTGAGTAGTTGACGATATCACAATCGTGCAGTGCAATTGCGTAGGCTTTTATATCAGAGAGGATGTAACCCAGTGACATCCATACTGAACGACCCTTTCCAGGGATGTTTACATTAAATCCCGCATCCCTCAGAAGGCTGTACAGCTCCTGCATCCGTGGGCCGTCGTGCCATATAACATCAACCTGTGTTGGTATCTCGGACATGATTTTTTTGACTTTTTTGAATTCCTCTTCAGAGGCTCTATCCAGAGAGAGTACAATTTTGTACAGATATCTGATTTTTTTCAGTTCCTCTACTATTTTTGGCATTGCCGGTCCTTCAAACTCTGAGTACAGGGAAGGAAGAAGAAGGACCATGTTCCTCCTCTGGGCAAAAAGCTCAAGCTCATACTCAAGTTCTTCCAGTGAACGGCTTCCGAGTTTTTGCAGTGTTGTTATAACCCCGTTCTGGAAAAAGTCAGCCATTGAACCCTCCTAATCCCATATTTTTAAGAGGTAATCTTTCATGTTTTCGAACATCTCAGCCTGCCAGTTAAAGTACTCTTCTGCCTGGTCATCGTTCATATCTTTCAGTTCATTGACCAGGGAAGCAACCCTGGCATTATACAGGGGTATCATTGTATCAAGAATTTTGAATTTCTGCCGTGGTGTCTGGTGGAAGTAATCCGCGTATCTGTAAACAATTCTGACCCATGTCTCAACAGGCATTATGAATTTTTCCGGTTCTTCCTCCATAAACAGTTTTTCTATTACCTTAAAGTCCTTCTCCTCAAGTATGGAACGCCAGACACCTCCGAAGTTGTTATAACCTATTTTGAAGTATTCAATAAGTCCGTGCTGGTCAATATCAAACGGTTCAGGCTCAGCCCCTACAAAATCCCCAAGGATAGGGACATCTTTTGAGCCTTTTATCTTTTTCCAGTAGTGGTCATACTGTTCCATCAGCTTGAATATTGTACCTACAACCTCCCTGTACATGTGGGAAAGGTCTTTACCAGGGTCTTTTTCCTGGTGTATCTTGGCTCCAAGTCTTGCCTGACAGATTTTGTATCCGTCCACAATTGCCGTTGTTGTCATCCAGATATCTATACCGAACTTGGCAACGTCAGTCTCCCATACATCCTTATCCAGATAGTCTTTTATCAGCTTCCTTGACATGCCAAAATCCCCACCGATAGGCTGTCTGATTTTCATACCGTAAAGTGCCCTTGTCAGATTGTAGGCTATGGTGTTTGTTATGGTACCGTCGTATTTGTACCGTTTGTAAAATGGGCAGACGTAATCGTATCCCTGGTAAATAGGCTGGATAATATTTTTTACCCATTCAGGTGTTATTGATTTAAGGTCCGAATCGAATGTGGCTACAGCCTCTGCCCTGAGAAATTCTGCCGCCTCAAATACAGCCCTCAGGGCAGAGCCCTTCCCGGGGATACCCCTGTATATGGTGACGATTTTTTCTATGTTGTATTTTGAGATATCAACCTCCTGTGCAACCTCCCTTGTATCGTCTGTGGAACCACCATCTGAGATGAAGATAAGGCATTTTTTGTCTGAGAAGTACCTTTCAAGACCCTTAGCAACCTGCTCTATAACATGTGCTATGGTGAACTGGCTGTAGTAGGCAGGAATTCCTACGACGATGTCGGCGTATCCCAGTTGCTCTATCTTTTTTCTTGCATCTTCCCTCAGGGCTGTTGAAAATCTTGCCCTTGGCAGTACTATCATTCTTTCCCTCCGATGATTATTATTGTCAGGTCCATAACGTTTGTTCCTGTGTATCCTGTTTTTATTACTCCCCCCACTTCTGTGAAAAAGGTGTAAGAGTCGTTATTTTCAAGGTATGCATTCAGGTCAATACCCTTTTCAA
>JAADEU010000093.1 GCA_013153235.1 Aquificota bacterium
TCGAACCCGCACGCCCGTTAAGGGCACTGTCCCCTCAAGACAGCGCGTCTGCCAATTCCGCCACCTGGGCAAAGGAGATAAATATTATATGCAATAGGAGGCAGATTTGCAAGTAGTTTTTTTGCCGGATGGGGCAGACCTTGATGCCCTGTCAACCGCTTACGGGATAACTCTTCTGTATCCACAGGCAAAGATATTACTGCCAGGGGCAGCATCTTCTTCATTCAGACTTGCCCTAAAGCATTTTGAAAATCTATTAAAGGACAAAACCATTAAACCGGATTCCCTCAAGGAAGTTGACACCGTCTTTTTGCCAGACAGTAATAACATAAAACTTGCAGAGAAAAAGCTCTCCCCCTATCTAAAAAAGGATGCCCATTTTGTTATTATAGACCACCATCCCCTCAGGGGGAGATTATCCGGAAACATAGAAAAACACATCCAGAACACAGGCGCAGCAACCACAATCATTGTAAACAGAATAAAAAGGTCAGGCATAAACATAACCCCAGAGGAAGCAACACTACTTGCCCTGGGGATATACGAGGACACAGGAAGTTTTACCTACAACACCACAACACCGAAGGACCTGAGGGCTGCTGCATATCTGATTTCAAAAGGCGCTGACCTTGAGCTGATAAGGGGAGTCATAGAGGAAAGGATTGACCAGGAACAGATTGAGATTATCCACCAGCTTGTTGAAAACATACAGTACTTTTTTATAAAAAACAGCCGTATTATATTCACATTTGCCTACTCTGACCATTACATCCCTGATATATCCTCATTCCTCCATCTGATAAAACCACTTCAGGAGGCAGATGCATTTTTTGTACTGGTCAATGAAAAAGGAAAAACCAGCATCATAGCCCGTTCAAAGAAAAAAGAGATAGATGTTGGAAAAATCATGTCGTATCTGGGTGGTGGAGGTCATTACTCGGCTGCCAGTGCTACGGTAAAAGGTCTCACAGTACAGGAAATAAAAAACTACATAGAAACGGTTCTGTTAGGCGAAGCCTACCAAAACAAAACCATTCAGGAATTTATGTCAACACAGATAATAACCGTTAAAAAAAGCAGTAAAATCAAGCAGATTA
Organism: Aquificota bacterium; assembly: GCA_013153235.1. GTDB lineage: Bacteria > Aquificota > Aquificia > Aquificales > Hydrogenothermaceae > Persephonella_A. The sequence continues at coordinate 1,098 of JAADEU010000093.1, forward strand.
AAGAGCTCGCTGAAAAAGCCCCTGTTTTGTTTGTTGTAAACGGAAGGGGAAAATTTGAGGGCATCGTCCTTTCAAAGGTAATAAAAGAAAGTATCAGACACGGGATAGAGGACATCAAAGTAGAAAACTTTATTATAGACAGCATTATTACTTTTGAACCTGAAACCACCCTGTCTGAAGCTGAAAGAGTAGTTTCCAGCTCATCCCAGGAGTATTTTCCTGTTATAAAAAACGGATATCCTGTGGGGGTGATAAACAGAACCTACATCATAAAAGTCCTTCACGGTCAGGTTTTTGATTCGGAGAAAGATATTTTTATCTCACGGGAGAGAATCAAACCCAGATACCTTAATTACAGGTCAAAACTGGAAAAATTTCTCCCGGAGCATATACTGACGGAGCTTGAATACATTGGAAAGCTGTCTGCCAGACTGGGATTTAATACATATCTGGTTGGTGGCATCGTAAGGGACATGGTTCTGGGTAAGAAAAATCTTGATATCGACCTGATAGTTGAGGGGGATGCACTTGAACTTGCCAGAGCATATGCAAAGGAAAAAAAGGTCCCCTGCCATACATTTGAGGAATTTATGACTGCGCAGATAACACTAAAGACAGGAGAAAAAATTGACCTGGCAACAGCCAGAAAAGAAACATACACCCATCCTGGAGCCTACCCTAAAGTTGAAAAAGCCACCATCAAAGAAGACCTCTACAGGAGGGACTTTACCATAAATACCCTTGCTGTGGAACTTACCGAAGGAAGATTTGGAATACTGGTAGATTACTTTAATGGTCTTAAAGACATAAAGGACAGAATGGTCAGAATACTCCATCAGCTGAGCTTTATTGAAGACCCGATTAGAATTCTGAGGGCATTGAGGTTTGCAGGAAGGCTGGGTTTTCGCCTTGGAAGACCTACAGAAAAGCTCCTGAAGCTTGCCGTTGATGAAAACATGCTGGAACTGGCACCTACAGGGAGGGTTAACCTGGAACTGACCTACACATTCAACGAAGAAAAGGTTATAGACATACTGTTCCTGATGAACAAATACAGGGTACTCCACAGCCTTATACCTGAATTTTACATGGACGAAAAAAGGGAGGAACTCCTTTCCAGACTGAGGGATACAATAATCTCATTTGAAATGTTCCTTGAGCTGAAGGTTGACAGGGTTTCTAACTACCTTATGGCACTTCTTCATCATCTCCCATTTGAACTATCGTATAAATTCCTTGAAAAGTACCACTTCAGTAAGACTATAAAATTCTTTGAAGAATACTACGAAATAAAAGACCTCCTTGAAAAAATCCCCGAAAAAGATTCAGACCTGTATAAAAAAATCAAATTCATAAAAAAAGACCTGCTTGTTTACATCTGTGCATCATCCCCAGTTGAACTGGCTGAACGAATAATAAGGATTCTCAAAAAAGAAGGAGAAAGACAGCTTCTTATCTCTGGGAAAGACCTCAAGGAACTTGGAATTCCCCCTTCGCCTATTTACAGGAAAATCCTTGATGATGTATTTAAAAAATATCTTGATGATGAGATAAAATCTAAAAAAGAAGCTCTGGAATACGTAAAAAAACAGTATTTGGGAGGCTAAACAATGTTCATTTTATCGCTGGTAATGGCTGTTTTAATGGTTGGAACCACTCCACCTGTAGTGGTGCTTGAAGGGGAAAAAGGCGGAACAGTTGACGGAAAACCTTTCTCAACAGAAATGATAAAAGGGAAGGTATATCTGGTTATATACGCAGACCCTGACAAAAGAGACCTGAACGAGGATTTTGCGGAGGCTATAAAAAAGCAGCAGTTTGACAAATCCAGATTTGGCTCTATCGCCATTATCAATATGAAGGCTACTTGGATACCTAATTTTGTTCTGAATGGGATACTGAAGAAAAAACAGGAAAAATATCCGAATACTATTTATGTAAAGGATTACGACAAAGTATTTGTAAAAAAATGGGGTCTAAAAGATGACGATTATAATGTTATGCTCTTTGATAAAGAAGGAAAATTGCTGTTTTACAAATCAGGAAAACTGACTGAAGAAGATACCCGCAAAGTGATACAATTAATTAAAGAAAACCTGTGAACAGGCTACCTGTCAACAGAATAGGAGATTTTCCTGCCTGTTCAGATGGCTGCATTTTAAACAGAAAATATATTTCTGTGTGAAATAGTATTAATCAATGATTTACCAGTATATAACAGAAAACATATTTGCATTAATGGAGGTTCGATGCAAAAAACCACCTCCAGCGGGGATTCTATCCCCGAAGTTAAATCCTATAAAACCATTGAAAACACTTGCCAGAAACGGAATTTTTATTCAGTATAAAATTAACGGTTTTATCTGAACTACGTGGGGTAGAAACGAAATTTCTTTGATATATGCTGATTCATATAGTATGTTGTTCCATCTGAATAAGTGGGATAGAAAAAATATAGAGTTGAGACTTAACTAAAAATAATCTGGTAAAATTTTAATGGGAGTGCTGGTGGGTGGAGACCCTGCCTCCGATGAACCACCAGTACCAGACCCACCACGGGCAGGGGAACGGGTGGGCGTTCCATTAAAACAGTTTGCCGATTCTTCTGAAACCAAACAGATACATTGCCGTGCTTAGTATTCCCAGGGCGATGAAATAGACCGCAAGGTCCTGGGAAGGAATTCCCCTGAAGAATATACTCAGACTACCTTCAATGTAGTATCTCAAAGGAGACAGATACGACAGATACTGGACTATCGGGTGCATTGAATAAATAGGGGTCCATGCCCCACTAAGAAAGATAATGGGCATCATTATCAGAATAGATAGCTGTGCCACCTGATAGACAGTTTTTGCAACCGATGCTATAAAAAGTCCTATTCCGC
>JAADEU010000090.1 GCA_013153235.1 Aquificota bacterium
CTAAACTGGCATCTGGAGAAATAGATACCTAAAATATGTAGAAAAGAAGAATTGTATAGTACTAGAGTAACAGTTTATACAAATACCTTTGTGTTAGTATCCTAATTGGATAAATGATATTAAATTTGCATTTTGATATTGATATAATTAAACTTGATGGTTCTCTGGTTAAGAATATAGACAAGGACCTGGATAACCAGATTATAGTGGGAGGAATTGCTTACATCTGCCAGAAGAAAGGCATAAAGTTACTGGCAGAAATGGTGGAAACTAAAGAGGAGCTTGAAACTCTGAAGAAGCTTGGCGTTTCTTACGCACAGGGATTCCTGTTTGGCAGGGCATCATCCAGATTTGTACACTAAAGGAGGAGGCAGATGACCATAAAGTTTGGAACCGACGGATGGAGGGCAGTAATCGCAAAGGATTTCACATTTGATAATCTACTAAAGGTTGCACAGGCACACGCAGACCACCTTAAGGGAAAAAATGGCAAAAAGGTAGTTGTCGGTTACGATACAAGATTTATGTCAGAGGAATTTGCCGCAGCTGTGGCCGAGGTTTTTTCTTCAAATGGATTTGCTGTAATACTCTCTAAAGGACACTGTACAACCCCGGCCCTTTCCCTTGCTGCAAGGGATTTTGAAGCAGATGAAGGGGTGATGATTACAGCATCCCACAACACCTACCAGTATAACGGATACAAAATAAAAGGCGGATACGGTGGACCTGCAACCCCTAAAATTATAAAAAGTGTTGAAGGCAAAATCGGAAACACCTCTCCTAAAACAGGAAAAACCGAATGGGAAGAAATTGACCTTAACAGCCACTACCTGAGTGTTCTTAAAAAATACATCACCCCAGGTGTTTTCAACCAGAGGCCTGAAAAGGTTGTCCACGACCCAATGCACGGGGCAACAATTGGGCTTTTGCACAGGCTTCTGGAGGATACACTTATTGATGTTGTAGAGATTAACCACTTCAGGGATGCATTTTTTGGTTTTAAACACCCTGAGCCTGTAGAGAAGAACCTGCCACTTTTAAGGGGCAAAACCATAGCCGAAGAGGCTGTTGCAGGTATAGCCAACGACGGAGATGGGGACAGGGTTGGAATTGTCGACGAAGCAGGTGAGTTCCTCAGTACCCAGATAGTCTTTGCCCTGTTACTGCTTCACACAATAAGAAACAGAAAAGAGGACGGTGCCATCGCAAAAACTGTTTCCACCACATATCTGGTCGACAGGATAGCCAAAAAAGAGGGAAGGAAGCTGTACAAAACCCCTGTAGGGTTTAAGTATATTGCCGACCTGTTTTTGAAGGAAAAAATTGCCTTCGGTGGAGAAGAATCCGGTGGATACGGATTCGGATTTCACATTCCGGAAAGGGATGGTCTGCTGTCAGGGCTAATGATTCTGGAAATGATACATCTACACGGGAAATCCCTTACAGAGCTTGTTGAAGACCTGTTTTCAGAATTTGGTACAGCGTACTACAAGAGACTAGACCTGAAGGTTGAAGGTGACCAGGGAAGGATTCTGGTTGAAAAGCTCAAAAAAGAGCCTTTAACAGAACTTGCCGGCTTTAAGGTAAAAGAAACCGACCTTACAGACGGGGTAAAGCTGATTTTCGAAAATGACGGCTGGGTGCTTTTCAGGGCATCAGGTACAGAGCCTGTACTGAGGATTTATGTGGAGATGCCAGAAAAGTCAGAAGTTGATATGATATTAGAAGAAAGCAAAAAACTTATCGGAGGATGAAAGTGGAAGAGCACATCTATCAGCCGTACGATGTGAGGATGTCTGAAGAAGAGGAAATAATTGCCATAGTTGAGCCTGACAGCTATATAAAAGAGATGATTTCCAATGAGGAAACCTGCTGGGAAATTGATGTAGACGTTGACTATGACGAGGAAGAACACGAGCCTTACCTGATGGTCACGCTCCACAAAGACAATGGACAGATTTTCATGGCTTTCCCGTATGGCGAAGCATGGGATGCCCTTTCAGAAAAAGGGGTTATATCAATAGTTCTTCTGACACAGTTTGACCTGGACCACGGTAACACATCCGATGCCATAACAATCACCCTGGAACTGGACCCATTCCTGAAAGGATACATAGCAGGCGCTTCCAGAATGTGGGAGGCAATCAGCGAAGAGATAGAAGAGGAATGATTTACAGAAGAAAGGTAAATTTTTATGAAACAGATGCACAGGGGATAGTGCATCACTCAAACTATCCCCGTTATTTTGAAGAGGCGAGGGGTTATTACCTTGAACAGATTGGATATCCATACGAAAGGGTAAGGGAAGAACTGGGAATAGATATTGTCCTCATTGAACTTTCTGTAAAATACAAAAAACCCCTTTTTTACGGCGATGAGTTTGAAATAGATTTCCACATATCCCACATGGACAGATTTGTTTTCAGTTTTGATTACAGAGTAAAAAATAAAGATGGGCTGATTGCAGAAGGAAAAACTGTCCACACCTGCCTTGACAGAAAAACGAGAAAAATAGTTTCTATCCCGGACATACTGAGAGTAAAATAAAATGGAGCAGTACATAAACACCATCACATCCCGACTCAGGGGCTATAGCTGGGAGATATATCAGGTAAAAACAGAATTCCTCAAAAGCAGCTCAAACCAGCTAAAAATAGAGCAGGTGATAAAATCCTCAGAATCTGGATTTTCTATAACAGTAAAGAAAAACGGCAGATGGGGATTTGGCTTTGCCTCTGCTGTAGACAGGGAAAACATAGAAAAAGCCCTTGAAAAAGCACTCCAGATGGTAGAAGTCTCAGACGAAGACCAATACATAACCTTTCAAAAACCCATGCCGGACAACAGGGAAAAAATCGAACTTTTTGATAGCTACACATCCAATAAACTTGAAGAAAAACTCAAAATACACATACCTGTAGAAGTAGAGGAGAAAATTAGGAGTCTGGACGACCGTATCAAAACCGTCAGGGAATGCAGTTTCTCAGAAAAAATCACCACCACTTTTATAATCAACAGTGAAGGTCTGAAAGTGGAAGAGAAAACCTCCCTCTATACCCTAACAGCCGGTGTTGTTGCAGAGGAAAAAAATGACTCACAGATTTTCTGGAACTTCCACCAGTCCAGATTTCTGTCCGACCTGAACATCCAGAGATTTGCGAAGGAAACCGTTTCTGGAGCTGTTTCACTTCTCGGAGCGACTCCAAGGGAAACAACCAGAATACCTGTTCTTTTTACCCCATATGCATTCAGCCTGATGCTGGAAGCCTTCTTTCCGGCATTTTCAGGAGAGTTTCTGATAAACGGAAAGTCATTTTTTGAACAAAAGGAAGGTTTATCTGTGGCATCAGAAAATGTAACAATACTGGATAATGGCAGATTACCCGGTGGGGCAGGCTCAAGGAACTTTGATGATGAAGGGGTTCCAACAGGAAAAAAAGCAGTTATAGAAAAAGGGGTATTCAGAGGATTCCTCCACAATCTGTACACCGCAAATGCCTCCGGTCAAACATCAACAGGTAATGGCTTCAGGAATAACTTTTACACAAGACCTGCCGTTCAGCCGACCAACTTTTATCTTGTTCCTTCCGAAAATCTTCAGTTGCCTGACAGATACTTTACGGTGATTGAGATGCTCGGTTTACATACAGCCAGTCCTGTAACCGGGGATTTTTCAGTCGGGGTGTCCGGATTTATTAAGGAAAACGGTACCAGCTATCCGGTTAGCGGTATGACCCTTGCAGGAAACTTCTTTCAGCTGTTAAATGATATAAAGGGAATAGGGAATGACCTTCAGTTTTTTGGAAGATTTGGAAGCCCGTCTGTTCTGGTAAGTGAGATGGTCCTGGGGGGATTATAATGGTGCCCAGGGCGGGAGTCGAACCCGCACGCCCGTTAAGGGCACTGTCCCCTCAAGACAGCGCGTCTGCCAATTCCGCCACCTGGGCAAAGGA
>JAADEU010000053.1 GCA_013153235.1 Aquificota bacterium
CTGGGTGGATGTTTATCTGAATAAAAACTACCTGAAAATCGTGAACAGTAGCCGCCCTGTAAAAAATACCGACAGGCTATTTGACCGTTATTACAAGGAATCCCAGAGGGGTGTTGGTCTTGGTCTTTCAATTGTAAAAAAGCTGGCCTCAGAACTGGGGTTCTCTGTACAGGTAAACTACTCAAATAACAAGTTCACCGCCGTTCTGTATTTCTAATTTAAATCATACCACCTTCATTTTCAGATTATAATATTAAAATATTGTAATATTATAGCCGGGAGGATTTAGATGAAAAAGGTCCTTGTTTTAGGCGCTGGAATAGGCGGTGTTGAGGCAGCTATTGCTCTGAAAAAGGAAGGGTTTGATGTCCAGCTCGTTTCTGACAGGGATTTTCTGTTTGTTTATCCAATTTCCATCTGGATTCCAACAGGTGAGATATCCCCTGACAGGGTGAAGATTCCACTTTCAGAAATCTCAAAAGCCCACGGTATCAAACTACATCACGGGAAAGTAAAACAGATAAAACCAGATACAGTAATCCTTGAAGACGGAACAGAACTGAAGGATTTTGACTATATGGTTGTAGCCATTGGTCAGACAAAGCTGAAACATCCGGGAATTGAACATACACTCTCGGTGTGTGGTTCACCTGATGAGATTATTGAGATAAAAAACAGACTGGACAAACTGATTGAAAAAGGTTCAGGCAAGATTGCCTTTGGATTTGGAGGAAACCCTAAAGCCCCTGAAGCTGTAAGGGGTGGTCCTGTTTTTGAGGTGATGTTTAACGTGCACAACTACCTGAAAAAACTGGGGCTCAGGGACAGATTTGAGATTACATTCTTTGCACCTATGGAAAAGCCAGGGGCAAGGCTTGGGGAAACGGCCCTTAAAATGATGGATAAGATGTTTTCATCAATGGGAATCAACAAAATTACAGGGAAGAAAATAAAAGGTTTCAAACCTGAAGGGGTTATCCTTGAAGATAGAGAGATTGGGGCAGACCTGATTGTATTCACCCCTGCAGGGGATGGCCATCCTGTAATAAAAGACTCTCCCCTCACCCAGACAGAGGCAGGATTTTTAAAAATCAACGATTACTGTCAGGTTGAGGATTTTGAGCATATCTATGCCGTTGGGGATGTTGCCTCAATTGAAGGACCCCAGTGGAGGGCAAAACAGGGTCATCTTGCAGAGGTAATGGGAAGAATTACAGCCCACAACATTGCCGTTAAAGAGAATATGAAGAATGGAAAACCGGAGAGTTATAAGCCCCACATAAACATAATGTGTCTGATGGATACAGGAAATGGTGGAGCACTGGCTTACAGAAGTGATTCAAAGGCTATGCTTCTGCCGCTACCTGTGATTGGACACTGGATGAAAAAGGCATGGGGTGTTTACTTCAGACTCACAAAACTAGGGAAATTCCCAAAAATCATATAAAAAAAGCGGGCTTTAAAGCCCGCCCTTTATTAGAATGTGTACAGCGCGTCTGCAACCAGAATATCCAGTTCCTCTTCAGGGAGTTCGTGGAAGTTAAGGAATTTATAAACCTTATCCTCTTTTCCGGCAATCTTTTCTTCCATGAATTTATGGTATTCCTCAACTGTTGGCAGTCTTCCAAGGATTGCACACATAGCAGAAATCTCGGCAGAACCAAGGTAAACCTTGGCGTCCTTACCCATCCTGTTATCAAAGTTCCTTGTTGATGTAGACATCACAATCGCTCCGTCCTTAACCCTTGCCTGGTTACCCATACAGAGGGAGCATCCTGGAACCTCCGTTCTTGCACCTGCTACACCGTAGATATTGTAATATCCTTCCTCTATCAGTCTTCTTTCGTCCATCTTTGTTGGAGGAACAATCCACAGTCTTGTTGGTATCTGTCCTTCACCTCTGAGTATCTCACCTACAGCCCTAAAGTGTCCTATGTTTGTCATACACGAACCTACAAATACCTCATCTATATTCTTAGGTCTTCTATCATCTGCCAGAACCTCAGAGAGTGTGGCAACGTCATCTGGGTCATTAGGACACGCAAGGATTGGTTCTTTAATCTCGTTCAGGTCAATCTCAATAACCGCTGCGTACTCTGCATTTTCATCAGCCTCTAACAGCTCTGGGTTATCAAGCCATGCCTTCATCTTGTCAATTCTTCTCTGGAGTGTTCTTGCATCCTGGTACCCTGCCTCAATCATCTTCTCAAGGAGCTTGATGTTTGACTGGATGTACTCAATTACAGGCTCTTTGTTCAGTTTTACTGTACATGCAGCGGCACTTCTTTCTGCTGAAGCGTCGGAAAGTTCAAACGCCTGTTCAACCTTCAGATTTTCAAGACCTTCTATCTCAAGGATTCTTCCGGCAAATATATTTTTCTTACCTTTCTTCTCAACTGTTAAAAGACCCTGCTTGATTGCGTAGTATGGAATTGCATTAACAAGGTCCCTTACTGTGATTCCAGGCTGTATCTCTCCTTTGAATCTTACAAGTACAGATTCTGGCATATTCAGAGGCATTGTTCCTGTAACCGCCGCAAAGGCAACCAGTCCTGAACCTGCAGGGAATGATATACCAATAGGGAACCTTGTGTGGGAGTCGGCTCCTGTTCCTACCGTATCAGGGAGAACCATTCTGTTGAGCCATGAGTGGATTACACCATCACCTGGTCTGAGTGACACACCACCTCTTTTTATGATGAACTGTGGCAGTGTCATCTGGAGTTTAACATCTGCTGGCTTTGGATATGCCGCAGTATGACAGAAGGACTGCATTACAAGGTCTGCACCAAACGAAAGGGCAGCAAGCTCTTTTATCTCATCCCTTGTCATTGCACCTGTTGTGTCCTGGGAACCAACAGTCAGAACCTGTGGTTCAACGTACATTCCAGGTCTCACACCTTCCATTCCACATGCTCTACCAACCATCTTCTGGGCAAGTGTGTAACCAACACCTTCCTTCTCAGGTGGCTGCTCCGGTCTGATAAAGATATCTTCCTCTGGAAGACCGAGAACTTCCCTTGCCTTTCTGGTAAGGTTCCTTCCGATAATCAGAGGAATTCTACCGCCTGCCCTTACCTCGTCTGGAAGTGTATTTGGTTTGAGTTCAAATGTCGCAACGACTTCGCCGTTTTTAACGATTTTTCCTTCGTATGGGTAAATATCTATTACATCCCCTGTTTCCAGTTTTGAAACATCAGCAATTATTGGAAGACCACCTGAGTCCTCCCATGTGTTGAAGAATATCGGAGCGATAACCCCGCCTATAACAACACCACCCCTTCTTTTGTTTGGAACGTATGGAATGTCCTCACCAATCCACCACATCAGTGAGTTTGTGGCAGACTTTCTGGAAGAACCTGTTCCAACAACATCACCGACAAATGCAACAGGATGACCCTTCTTCTTGAGCTCCTGTATCTTCTGAATGGCATCTGGCATTTTTGCCTGAAGCATTGAAAGTGCGTGAAGCGGAATGTCACTTCTTGTTGATGCTTCCCTCGCTGGAGAGAGGTCATCTGTATTTGTTTCTCCTGGAACCTTAAATACTGTAACTGTTATTTTTTCCGGCAGAGGGTCCTTTGAGAGGAACCATTCTGCATTTGCCCAGCTTTCAAGGACTTCCTGTGCGTATTTATTTCCTGACTTTGCAAGTTCAACAACATCGTTGAAATAGTCATAAACCAGAAGTATGTTCTTGAGAGCCTTAGCAGCCTCTTTGGCTATTTCCTCATCTTTGTGGGAGAGAGCCTTAACAAGTGGCTCAACGTTGTATCCACCGAGCATTGTTCCCAGTATCTGGACTGCGTGTACCGGTGTTATGGCAAGGGATTTTGCCTTGCCTTCAATTATATCTGCAAGGAATTTAGCCTTTACAAATGCTGCATCATCAACACCTGGAGGTACCCTGTTGAGGAACAGGTCCATTAAAAACTCTTCCTCAACAATAGGAATCTGCTGAAGAAGCTCTACAAGCTCCTCAACCTGTTTTTTGTTTAAAGGTAGAGGAGGTATTCCAAGTTTTGCCCTTTCTTCCACATGCTTCCTGTATTCTTCTAAAAAGCTCATTACACACCTCTCCTAAAGTTTTTTTTAGACTGATTATTATATAATCCTTTCCCCTAAAAAATCAAACGCTGTTTTATTAATATGACAAAGCTTATAAAAAGCGGTCTGGATAGGGTTTAAAGTTAAATCAAAAAGGAGGAATACTATGAAAAAAATCCTGTTTGTCCCGTTTATGTTTTTGTTTATCTTAACGGTCAGAGACGCATCTGCCCATTGTGAAATACCCTGCGGTATATACGACGACAGAACCAGATTTAATCTGCTTATGGAGCACATTGACACAATGGAAAAATCCATAAAGAAAATCAGGGAACTTTCAGGTAAGACAGACCCACATTCACAGAACCAGCTTGTTAGATGGATAACAAATAAGGAGAAACACGCCCGGAAGTTCCAGCATATCGTGTGGGAGTACTTTATGACCCAGCGTGTTAAACCTGCCAGAAGTTCCGACAGCGACAGGTACAGCACCTACCTGAAAAAAATAGAACTGCTTCATAAGATGCTTTTTTATGCAATGAAGGTTAAACAGAATGTTGACACAAAATATACTTCTGAGCTGAGGAAACTGGTAAAACAGTTTGAGGATTTATACTACGCCGGACACGGGCATAAACATTAAAAAAGGGGGCTATAAAGCCCCCTGTGTTTTATGTTGTTGAGCCTTCCTCATCAAGGTACAGCTCTCTGAATACCTCGTCTTTAATCTGGATGTTTTCACCTTTGAATCCAGGCATTGCCTCAATTCTGTACCATGCAGACCTGTACCAGATGTCTGATGGTCCTTTATTAACAGGTGCAACCTTCTGGGCCCTTGTTTCTTCGTGGTATTCCCAGTTCATGTAGGCGTTGAAGTCCTGGATGATATCAGTGATAACCATTCCATAATCATTGATAAGTGCCTTCTGGAACTTCTGCCATCTGTTGAGTGAAGAGTCCCTGAGGGTAAGTCCAAAATATCCTGCAGAACCTTCCCCTTTCAGTGATGCAATTCCCCTTGCGATGAATGCCTTGAAGGCCTTCACTGTTTCAGGCGGGTCTGTGATAAATACATCAAATGCACCAATCCATTCCTCAGGGAATGGATTCCTCAGGTCAAATCTGATGGCCTCTGCGTTATCTATTCCGAGCTCTTTGAATATTCTGTTATCAAAATCGATAGCCCTTTCGTCAATATCCAGAATCAGAACCCTTCTTGGGAGACCTGTAAGTGCAACAGCCAGACCTGTAAGGTCGTCTTCAGCTCCCATAACCAGAATATCCCTGTTTCTCAGGTCTTCCCTTGAGTCAAGGAATAAGACCCTTGAAATGGTTGTTTCAGGTGTAACTGAACCCTGGTCATATTCCTGAATGGCTTTTGGTCTGTCCTTTGCAAGCTCAACAAAGGTTCTGTACCATTCTTTATTGGCATAAAAAGGTATTCCTCTGCCTTCACATGCCTGGCAGGTATAGTCAACATACGGTGGGATATTAAGCTCTTTTATAACCTCAAAGCCTTTCTCAGTGAGAAGAACCTCATCATTCTCAACCTTAACCAGACCTTCCTCAATAAGTCCCCTTACTATCTCTGAAGCAGCCGGTACAGGCAGGTCTGAGTAATCAACAACCTTCCAGAAATCTGAAGTTACCTGCAGTGCTGCAAGGATTCTTTCAACATTCCTCGGTATAAGTCTGATGTTAGTTTTTTCTGTTGCTTCCTTTGCAACCTTCACCAGAATTTCTGCCAATTGTTTACCTCCTATTTAAGATTTTTTCAGTATTTCCTGAACAAACTGGGGCAGAGCAAAAAGACAAGCATAAATGTTATCACAAAAGTATTTAGTTTTCAATTCCTTAACCCTTTCCCTGTTCCTTGATGTGTCCTTCACATCAATGTAATCAGAGGCTATCGTAAAACTCCACATACCTGATGGATATGTGGGCACATACGCAAGGTAAACACCAACATTCCTGAAAACCTTTCTTATTTCCCTGTATGCACCTGCAAAATATTTTTCCTGCAAGACAGGGGATTCTGTCTGGGCAACCATTATCCCGTTTTCCCTGAGGGACTGTTTTACCTTCTGGTAAAAAGGCTCTTTAAACAGAACCTCCGAAGCCCCTACAGGGTCGGATGAGTCCATTATAACCACATCGTAGTAGCCTTTTCTTTCCTGTAAAAACTCATTTCCATCCTCTATAAATATCTTTACCCTTGGGTCCCTGAGCTTTTCGGATATGGTGGGAAAGTATTTTTCAGCAACAATGATAACCTCTTCATCTATCTCACACAGGTGAACCTCCTTTACAGAGGGATGTTTCAGAATCTCCCTTACGGTTCCTCCGTCTCCGCCACCTATCACCAGAACCCTCTCAGGCTGTGGATGCATCACCAGTGCAGGATGGGCAAGCATCTCATGGTAGATAAACTCGTCCCTTTCCGTTGTCTGGACAAGACCGTCCAGTATAAGCATCTTTCCAAACTCAGGAGTATCAAGGACGAGTATCTCCTGGTATTTTGATTTGATTCTCTTTACCTCGTGTGCCTTTACTGTAAGACCTACATTTTCAGTCCAGTACTCTGTAAACCATATCATCTACCAAAACCCCCTTAAGGTTTTACTATTACACATCTGTATCCTTTTGTGATGTATTTTCTCCACACATCGTAGATGTCTTCCTTTTTGACTCTGTTTATCATACGGGGATACTCCCTGTCTATCTGGTAACCAAGACCTATGGTCTCAAACCATCCTATGTACCACGCCTGTTTTGCCCTGGTCTGATGTTCTAACAGGAAATGACCAACTATTTTTTCTTTTGCTATTTTCAGCTCATCATCTGTAACACCTTTCTCAATGCTCTTTATCACATTGACCATACCTTTCAGGGCTTTTTCTGTATTATCAGGTGCCGTTCCTATGTAGGCTATAAATCTACCCATGTTTACCCTTGTTGGAAAAAATGAGCCAACGGCGTAGGCAAGTCCCTCTTTTTCCCTGAGCTGCTGGAAAAGCCTTGATGTAAAACCACTTCCCAGGATGCCATTTAGAACCTTCATGGCAAAGTAACCGCCGTCTCTGGCAGTTGGGGCATCATACGCAACAAGAATTGTAGACTGGGCACCTTCCCTTTTGAGGGTTTTACATTTTTTACCTGTTATCTCAAATTCGTAATGGGGTATTTCGTAGGAAGATTTTTCAAGCTTTCCAAAAACAGACTTTATACTCTTTTCAGCTGTAGAGTAGGGCATATCCCCAACGTAAGAAACGATAAATCTACCCCCGGAAAGCATCTGTTTCCATCTTTTTTTCAGGTCTTTTACGGTAATACCCTTTATGTCCTTTTCAACCCCAAGGGGTGAATACTGGTAAGGGGTTCCCCTGTAGATTTCCTTCCTCAGCTGGTCAAAGGCGTATGAAAATCCCTCTTCCTTTTTTGCCTTTATCTGGGCAATCACATTCCTCTTTTCCATTTTTAGCTTATCCTCAGGGAACAGGGGGTTATAAATCATGTCCTTTATCACCCTCATCCCTTTTTCAAAATCCTCTGTCCTGAGGGCAAACTCAATGGTTGCATACTCTTCACCGACAGAAGTGGAGATATACCCGCCACTGTCCTCAAAGACCTTGCTTATCTGGTAAGCATCGTACTTTTTACTGCCCTTTAAAAGCAGTGAAAGGGTGAGGTTGGTCAGACCCTTTTTCCCTTCCGGGTCTTCCATTGAACCACCTTTGATGAATATGGCTCCTGCGATTATACCTTCGCCTTCGGTTTGTTTGTATAAAACGGTTGTTCCATTTGACAGAATACTCTTAATCACGGCTTCTCCCCCGGATGATGGAAGTACAGAAATTTGAAGAAAGAAAAACAGAACCAATTGAAATTTTAAAAATAAAAAATAATTTTTAACCAAACTTATTACCCACTGCCTTTTGTGATAATATTTATTTTAAACCAAATAAAGATAAAAAGAGGTGTATTAAGTTGTTTGAACTGCTGACGGAAAAGTTCAGTAATGTTGTAGAAAAGCTGAAAAGGGTTAAAAAGCTTGATGAAAAGACCATAGACGAGGCTCTGAAGGATATCAGGAGGGCTTTACTTGAGGCTGATGTCAATATTGAGGTTGTAAAGCAGTTTCTCAACGACGTAAAGCAAAAACTGGTAGGACAGGAGGTAATCAAGGGTCTTAACGCCGGTGAGACGGTAATAAAGCTGATATACGACGAGCTGCTGAATATTCTCGGTGAAGAGGCTCCTCTGAATAAATCAGAAAAACCTCCTACAGTAATAATGCTTGTAGGTCTTCAGGGTACAGGTAAGACAACAACGGCAGGTAAGCTTGCAAAATGGCTCAAGTCTAAAGGATACGCTGTAGGCGTTGTGTCAACAGACGTGAGAAGACCAGCAGCAGGAAGGCAGCTGTGTACCCTTGCTGAAAGTATCGGGGTACCCTGTTTCATAGATGAGGAAGAAAAAGATGCCGTCAGACTGACAGAAAAGGTAATCCAGAAGGCAAAAGAAGCCGGCCTGTCCCACATTATTCTGGATACAGCCGGTAGGCTCCACATTGACGACGAGCTTATGGAAGAGCTGGTCAGGATAAAGGAAAAAGTCAACCCTGCAGAGGTTCTTTATGTGGCTGATGCGATGCAGGGTCAGGATGCGATAAACACCGCCGAGGAGTTCCACAGAAGACTTGGTCTTACAGGTGTGATTCTCACAAAACTGGACGGTGATGCAAAGGGTGGTATAGCCCTTTCTGTAAGAAAGGTCCTTGGCGTACCGATTAAGTTCATCGGTATCGGTGAAAAGATTGAGGATTTTGACCAGTTCCACCCTGACAGGATAGCCCAGAGGATACTGGGACTTGGTGATATCCAGACCCTTATTGAAAAGATGCAGTCTGCCATAGACGAAGATAAAGCCCAGGAGATGGCAAAAAGGGTGATGAATGCAGAATTCACCCTTGATGACCTTAAGGAGCAGCTTCAGATGATAAGAAACCTGGGTCCACTGGAAAATGTTCTGAAGATGATACCCGGTATTGGTTCAAAGATTAAAGACCTGAAGGTGGACGAGAAACAGTTTATAAAAATAGAGGCTATCATAAACTCAATGACACCTGAAGAAAGGGCAAATCCACATATCATAAACGGCAGCAGGAAAAGGAGAATTGCAAGGGGTAGCGGAACCACCATAATGGATGTAAACAGGCTTTTAAAACAGTACAAAGAGATGAAGAAAATGATGAAAAAAATGAAAAAATCTGGTAAAATGAAACTTCCGTTCAATATGCCTAATTTACCATTTTAATAACAGGAGGTAGTGAAAACTTGGTAAGGATAAGACTTTCAAGAGCTGGAAGGAAAAAGCATCCGGTTTACAGAATGGTTGTGATGGACAGCAGAGCTCCAAGGGAATCAAAATATATCGACTACATCGGCACATATGACCCTATATTAAAAACCGGAAATATAAATGTTGAAAAAGCGAAGGAATGGCTGGCAAAGGGAGCCCAGCCTACTGAAAGGGCATTAAAAATACTGAAACAGTTTGGTCTGGAAGAACAACCAGCCAAAACAGAATAAGCTGATACTGAATACCAAAAACGGAGGGAAGTCAGATGAGCAAATTACAGGAACTGGTAGAATTTGTGGCCAAGTCGCTGGTTGACCACCCTGACAAAGTGGAAGTGAAAGAGATTGAAGGTGAAAAGACCACAGTTATTGAGCTGAAAGTTGCTCCAGAGGACCTGGGTAAGGTTATCGGAAGACAGGGTAGAACAGCAAGGGCTATCAGAACTCTCCTTGCAGCAGTGGCAAGAAAACAGAACAAAAGAGCTGTGCTTGAAATCTTAGAATAATATACATTCTGGGGCTTTCTTCAGGCCCCTTCTTATTCAAAACATTCCAGTACATACCCCCCTTTTTTGACTTTTAGCCTTAAAACCCTTTCATTTTCTCCTGTTATCTCAAATTCAATACCTATTACAGGCACGTCCTCTATTTCAAACAGGCTTTCATCTGGCCATTCTACAATCACAACACCGTTTCCTATAATGTCTGTCAGGTCAAACTTCTTTACTCTGTACAGGTCCACGTGGAAAACAGGAAAACTGGCTGTTTCATACTCGTTCATTACAGAGAACGTAGGTGAGTTAACCTCTTCTCCGGCATCTGCATCTATGGCTGAAACGAGAAATCTGGTGAATGTTGTTTTTCCCGCTGCCAGATTACCTTTCAGGAGGATAAGTTCATTCCCTTTCAGACATTCAGACAGTCTCTTTGCAAATTCCTGTAATTCCTGAAGTGAGTTTATTTTGAATACCTTTTCTGTCATGTAAAAATTATAAACCAAACCCCCTCATATGAGGGGGTGAATATCTTAGTCGTGTATTTTCAGTTTTGGTTTAGGTGTGTCGTTTGTAGAAGGTGGCAGAACAGGCATTGTTCTTGCTGATTCTGGAATTTCACCTGTAAGGGAGTTAAGGAAGGCTACAATTTTGTCTATCTCTTCCTGTGTAAGTTTTATACCAAGCTGTGTTTCACCCATTATTCTTACAGCCTCTTTAAGGTCCCACACAGAACCATCGTGGAAGTAAGGGTATGTCATTGCTATGTTTCTCAGTGATGGAACCTTGAATACATACCTGTCTTCCTCTTTCTTTGTCACCTTGTATTTTCCAAAATCAGGTGTTGGATATGGTTTTACAATTCCGAATTTTGCAAACATCTCACCACCAACAGCCACACCGTTATGACAGCTTGCACACCCTTTGTCTATGAACAGTTTTAAACCTTCCTTTTCCTTTTTGTTCAGGGCTGATGTATCACCGTTGAGGAATTTATCAAACCTTGAAGGTGTAACCAGTGTTCTCTCAAAGGCAGCTATAGCCTTTGCCACATTATCGTAAGTCAGAGGGTTTTTCCCGCCGAAGACCTTTTTGAATTCCTTCACGTACCCTGGAATTGTCTGGAGTTTCATAACGACGAATTCCGGATTAGGCATAGCCATCTCTACATGGGCAAGTATAGGACCCTTTGCCTGGTCTTCAAGTGTTTTCGCCCTTCCATCCCAGAACTGGGCAATGTGGAAACCTGCGTTCAGAACAGTTGGGGAGTTTCTTCCACCTGTTTTAAATTCGTGTCCCAGTGCAGTTTCAACACCATCAACACCGAATGTTGCCAGGTTATGGCATGTATTACAGCTAATCACACCGCTGAGGGACAGTCTTGGGTCGTAGTAAAGCTTTTTACCCAGCTCAACTTTTTCAGGTGTTGTTGGGTTATCAGCTGGAGCCGGAATTTCTTTTGGAAGTGGTTTAAAATAATTTTTCGCTTTATTGAGAAGGTCTGCATCGGATGCTATAGCAGAAGTAGATGCCACAGCAACGGAAAGTAGCGCTACTTTTAATTTTTTCATACTGTGTATCCTCCCTTTTTAATGATAATTATTACTAATTATAAAAGGGGGATAATACCCTGTCAACATGATTTCTATCATCTTTTAATAACTTAATGTTTACCGGCCTCCCCAAGCTCCTTTTTCAACCATGTGAAATGCCCGGGTGCAAAGAAGAACTTCCTTGCCCAGTACATCTTAAGTATGGCCATTTTCACAACATCATTAAACAGGAACCATGCAATGGCATATCCCCATATGAATATTGCCCATTCCCATCCGATAGGTGTGATAAGCCCAAAACCATAAACCGCTATTATGGTTCCAAGTATCCCTGTTCCAAAGTTTGCCACATAGAGAACAGGAGATGGGTAGGGCTTTTTCCAGAACCAGTTCTTTATCCTGGTGTTATATATCGTTCCGTGGCCTGCAACTATAAGTTTGGTGAATATAATGGACTGAATCAGGTCCTGTGGCAGTTTCCAGTACTCTTCCAGAAGCACGTACAGCGTAAATGATGACATAACACCTGCAACACCCAGCCAGAAGGACATTATCAGCATTTCGTACATATCCCACCGGACAGGTTTAGGTGCGATTTTTGCCCTGTCGTAAGCTATGGACAGGATAGGGATATCATTGAGTAGTGCCAGTAAGATTATCATAAGTGCGGTGACAGGGTAGAACTGGAATATCATTATGGAAAGTGCCATAAAGAACACAACCCTGATGGTTTCGGCAATCCTGTAAATTGTGTAGGCCTCCATCCTGCCAAATATTTCTCTGGCTATCTCTATAGCCCTGACTATAACCATCAACCCCGGTGCAAGCAACACCAGTGCAGCTGCAGCTCTGGCAGCATCTGTGGCTCCTGAGACGGCTATACCGGCATCTGCCTTCCTCAGGGCAGGGGCATCATTAACACCATCCCCTGTCATTCCCACTATATGGTCTGCCTTCTGGAGTTTGTCCACTATGAAGTATTTGTCCTCTGGGAAAACCTCTGCAAATCCGTTTGCTTCCTCTATCAGTTTGATGATTTCAGATTCGTGTTTTTTAACTATTCCGGATGGGAGTTTTTTATTTTCCAGTTCTTTCTGTACCAGCTTTGCTATTTTCTTGGCCCTTTTCTCAGCCTCATCCTCCGGTAGATTTTCTTCAACAAGGAGGAGGGCTTTTGTTATAACCTGTGCAAGAATTACATATTCCTCGTAGGTTTCTCCCCTCAACTCCCTTGCACTGTATATCTTTTCGCCAATACCAAGGATTTTCGCTATGTATCTGGCCACAGCTATGTTATCACCTGTGACCATCTTCACATCTACACCGTACCTCTTTGCCTCTGCAATTGCCTGTTTAGAATCATCCCTTGGAGGGTCAAATAAGGGTATAAGACCAACAAAGTGGAATTTCTCCTCTTCCGGCTTTTTATACGCCACTCCCAGTGTTCTAAAACCGTTTTCGGCAAATTCCTCAACCCTCTGGTAGGCAACATTTTTGTCAAACTCTGTATCATCGCACAGCTCTATTATTACCTGAGGCGCCCCTTTTGTTACGACAAGCTCTTTTCCATCACATTCAACAACAGCCTCTGTTCTTTTCCTTACAGGGTCAAATGGCACAAATTTCTTCTGCTGGCAGCGTTTTATCTTTTCATACTGGCCATGCTGCTTTAACCATTCAAATATAGGAATCTCAATAGGGTCGTTATTCTCCTCTTTTGAGGCAAGTGCAGCGTAAAACATCAGGTCTTCCGATTTATAACTGTCGACGGTAAAGGGAACAGAAACGGTCATTTTATTCTTTGTAAGTGTACCTGTTTTGTCTGAACAGAGGACATCAACCCCGGCAAGTTCCTCAATTGATGCGAGACGGCTCACTATCACCTGCTTTTTTGCCAGATATAGAGCCCCTATGGCCATTGTGACGGTCAGAACGGCAGGCAGAGCAATAGGTATGGAGGCTACCGTCAGGACAAGGGCAAATCTCAGAAGCTCCCTCCAGTCGGCCCCTCTATTCAGCTCGACAAGTATCATAAGTGCCACAATAATAAGGGTTATTACTATAAGGAAGTTTCCAACCTTTATTACCATCTCCTGAAAGTGTGAACGCTGCTCCCTCTCTGCCTTTGCCACCAGTTTAACCGTCTTACCGAAATAGGTATTTAGACCTGTTGCAACTGCAACGGCAATCATTTCACCCTGCTTTACTATTGAGTTTGCATAGGCAATATCACCGGGCTTTTTTGTAACAGGAAGTGATTCTCCTGTGAGGGCAGACTGGTCCACCAGTATAAAATCACCTTTTAGCAGCTTTACGTCGGCAGGTATTATGTCCCCTATCTTCAACTTAATAATATCCCCGGGAACAACATACCGTGCCTCTATTTCCTGCCACTTGCCGTCCCTCAGTACTATCGTTTTTCTGGCAAGTTTCTGTTTCAGTACCTTTAGGGCGGAAAGTGCTTTATGTTCCTGCCAGAAATCGACACCTGCGTTGACAAACAGGAGAATCATTATAATCGTAAAATCTTCCCATTTCTGGACGGAGGCAGACAGAATGGCTGCAATCTCAATCATCCAGGGGATTGGTCCCCAGAACCTCCTGAATATCCTGTGCCACAGAGGTTCTTCTTTTTCAGGAATCTCATTGAGACCGTATTTTTTCAGCCGCTCTCTGGCTTCCTCTTCTGAAAGACCCCTTTCAGGGTCTGTTTTGAGTTCCTCCAGTGTTTCTTCAGGAGTTTTATTTTTAAACTCGTCTATCACAGCCATTGCCTAATCCCCCTTTTCATCTCTTTCCTCAAGTTCTTCCCTGTACTTCTTGTAATCAGAGAAGATAAACCATCCCGCCAGAAAACCTCCTCCAATGGCTATAAATCCGAAGTAGTAGAAGGCACAGAAGATAATATCCTTTTCACACATTCTGCGACCCCTCCTGACTGTGAAGTCCGAGTTTTTTCTCAATCTCATATATGGCCTTTGTTGTCTGAAGCAGGGCGTCAGGGTTTATTGATATGGTGTCTATCCCCTGTTCAACCAGAAACTGGGCAAAATCAGGGTGGTCTGAGGGGGCCTGTCCACAGATTCCGATTTTTCTTTTTACCTTTTTGGCCTTGTGAATGGCCATTGATACCATTTCCTTAACAGCCTCATTCCTCTCATCGTACAGGTGGGCGACAAGGTTAGAATCCCTGTCCAGTCCCAGTGTAAGCTGGGTTAGGTCGTTTGAGCCAATGGAAAATCCATCAAAATACCTGGCAAATTTCTCAAGGAGTATCACATTTGAGGGTATTTCTGTCATTACGTAGACCTGAAGTCCATTTTTACCCCTTTCAAGTCCGTATTTCGCCATTACCTCTTCAACCTTTTTACCTTCCTCAAGGGTTCTGCAGAAGGGAATCATAACAATCACATTCTCAAGTCCCATCTCTTCCCTGACCTTTTTTATTGCCTTACACTCAAGTCCAAAGGCCTCCTCAAATTCCGGGGAATAATACCTGGAAGCTCCCCTCCAGCCAAGCATCGGGTTTTCCTCAACAGGTTCAAAATATTTACCCCCCAGCAGATTTGCGTACTCGTTGGATTTAAAGTCTGAAAATCTAACAATCACAGGTTTTGGGTAGAATGCTGCGGCTATCTTTGCTATGCCAAATGATAGCTTGTCTATGTAAAACTGGGTGCAGCTTTCGTACCCGAAAGTCCTCAGTTCTATTTCTTTTGCCAGATGGGGGTCTTTTTCTTTGATTTCCTCAAATCTGATTAATGCATTTGGATGTATCCCGATGTAGTTGTTTATGATAAATTCCTCCCTTGCCAGTCCAACACCGGCGTTGGGAAGAAATGAAAGGTCAAATGCCCCTTCAGGTGTGGCAATATTCATCATTATCGGGGTTTTTGTTTTTGGCAGCGTGTTTATATCAACCTCTTCCACCTCGTACTCTATTTTTCCATCATACACATAACCCACATCTCCCTCTGCACAGGAAACGGTAACCAGCTGACCATCCCTGAGAACCTCTGTCGCACTTCCCGTTCCAACAACAGCAGGGACTCCAAGTTCCCTGGCAACAATTGCGGCGTGACATGTTCTGCCTCCCCTGTTTGTGACTATTGCTGCTGCCTTTTTCATTATTGGTTCCCAATCAGGGTCTGTCATATCTGTTACAAGTACATCCCCGTGCTCAAACCTGTCCGCCTCTTCAGGGGATGCAAGTATTTTTACCCTTCCGTGGGCTATTTTGTTACCAACAGCTATACCGGTAACCAGTATTTTTTCTTTTCTTTTTTCCACAGGTTCGGTAATTCTGTACACCTTGAGTTTTGAATGGTCTTTCCTTGAATGGACTGTTTCAGGTCTTGCCTGCACAATAAACAGCTGGTTTAGCTCACCATCCTTTGCCCATTCTATATCCATAGGAGTCCACCTGCCGTTTCGCTGTGAGTAATGCTCCTCAATGAGCATTCCCCACTTTGCAAGGGTGAGTACCTCCTCATCTGATAGACAGAATCTCTTCTGGTCCTTCAGTGGAACGTGGACTACCTTTGTCTTTTCATCACCATCCCCGTAAACCATTTTTTTATCTTTTTTACCCAGTTTTTTTTCTATAATTGCCCTGTATCCTTTCTGGAATGTTGGCTTGAACACAAGCCATTCATCTGGTGTTACTGCACCACCTACAACAAGTTCCCCCAGTCCGTATGAACCTGTAATCAGTACAACGTCCTTAAATCCACTTTCGGTATCCAGGGTGAACATTATTCCTGAAGAGGCTTTATCCGACCTGACCATCTTCTGAACGGTGGCAGAAAGGGCAACGGAAAAATGGTCAAATCCAAATGTTTCCCTGTAGGATATTGCCCTGTCTGTAAAGAGGGAGGCGTAACACCTTTTTATGGCATCAAGGAGAGCCTCATCCCCCTTGATGTTCAGATACGTTTCCTGCTGACCTGCAAATGAAGCTTCTGCCGTATCCTCTGCAGTTGCAGATGAGCGGACGGCCACATCAACATAATCCCTGCCGTACTCTTTGCTTAGCTGATGGTAATACTCAAGTATGGTTTCCTTCAGGTCCGGAGGAAAAGTACCGCTGCGAATCAGATTTCGTACCCTGACACCATGCTGGTGTAGATTGTCCACATCGTTAACATCAAGGTCCTTCAGTACTTCTTTTATTTTTTCCCTGAGGTTATTGTAATCAAGGAAATACCAGTAGGCTTTTGAGGTTGTGGCAAATCCGTCGGGAACGTTGACACCTTTTGATGAGAGTGCATTGAGCATTTCCCCCAATGAGGCGTTTTTCCCTCCCACCAGCGGGACATCATCCATGGTTACTTCTTTTAACCATACCACCAATTTTTCTTCTTCCATTTTCTTCACCTCTATATAAATTTTTGTGAAATGTTGAATTCAGGTGATAAGGCAGAATCAATTTAAGACCTCCCCAAAAGTGTCCTTTCAGTTTTTAAGTTAAATTAAGACCTGAATTTTTCAAATTTGAAAAACAATCAATTACTTATGCTGATATGCGAATGTTAATATGATTAAAAGTTTGCAAAAAATTTACGATAATTTATATTAAAGTTATAGATTTATAATTAAAGGAGGTGATTCAGGAATGGCTATCGGAAAGGTAGGTTCAGGAAATCAGGTAATGAACATGTACATGTACCAG
>JAADEU010000094.1 GCA_013153235.1 Aquificota bacterium
CCACCGGGCAGGTCAACAGCATAAACAGGAATTCCCATACCAGAAAGTCTTCCACGGAGTTTCTCCAGTATCTCAACACCCTTTTTAATCTGTGTTCTGAAATGTATGACACCTTTTGTAGGGTCGCAGTAAAACAGGTAGTAAGGCTTTATCTTAACCCTCAGCAATGACCTGAAAAGCCTTTCCATAACCTCTGCACTGTCGTTAATTTCCTTCAGCAGAACCGTCTGGTTCAGAACAGGTACACCTGCAGACAGTACCGTTTTTACCGCCTTTTTGACAACATCTGTCACTTCGTTAGGGTGGTTGAAATGGGTCACCAGCCATACCTTATCGTTTCTCTCAAGTATCTCAAGGAGCCCCTCATCAAAAAATCTGTACGGGTTGACTACCATCTCCCTGCTACCGATTCTGATAATATCCACATGGTCTATTGACTGGAGGTTTTCCAGAATAAACTCAATCTTCCTGTTTGGCAGTGTAAGTGGGTCACCACCGGAGATGATAACCTCTTTTATGCTTTTGTTCTCCCGGACATAATCAAACATCCTCTGGTATTCCTGGTAGGTCCTCGCCTTTTCCTCCTCCAGGAATATCCTTTTCCTCATACAGTGTCTGCAATACACAGAGCAGAAGTTTGTTACCCTCATCAGAACCCTGTCAGGGTACCTGTGGGTCAGTCCTGGGACAGGGCTCATCACTTCTTCATTGAAAGGGTCAAAATTCCCCTCAGACTGGATGAAGGGGTCTATCTCCTCGCAGCTTGGAAGTACCTGCTTCAGGATAGGGTCTTCCAGATTATCAAAATCCTCAACCAGTGATATGTAATATGGGGTAGTTCCTGTCCTGAATACATTTTCAACCTTTTTCAGGAAAGACAGGTCTTTACCCAGGACCTGTCCTATCTCATCAAGGTTCTTCAGTCTGTTTTTTATCTGCCATCTCCAGTCCTCCCATTCCCACCTTGATATATCCTTCCATTTTTCTATCCTTCTCCAGTATTCCCTTTCAAGATGCCTCAACATTAACCTCCCCTGATGGAGTGGGTGATAAACTCGTTGCTGAAAAGGTTCAGCATCACAGTTACCGTATAAACAAAAAAGTAAACCAGTACCATTTTATCACTTATATGCTTATATAAATATATTCTCATTAATGAAAGAATCGTGAAAAGGAAGGTCAGTACACCTCCGGCTATAATATGAAGTCTGAACGGTTCCGGTGATACATTCATTGACCTGAGATAATAAAGTTCAATTATTCCGGTGAATCCTGCAAGGATTCCGATAAAACAACCTGCAAGGACAATGCCCCCTGCTATTTTAGATACAAGTTCCTTCTGGGATATGACACCCCCAAGCTCAAAGAAGAGACCAAGGAGGGGTATAAGGACTCCAAACCTTCCCAGCATTGCATGGACGAGGTTGTATTCCAACTCAAGCTCCGATATATTTATTGACGAAAGTTATTATAATTAAAAAAGTAAGGAGGGCAATATGCTTGGGAAGGTAGCAAATCCAGTGGTTGTTCTTGCTATGGCCCTGTACTTTATTTTCTTCAACACTGCCCCTGCCGTTGCTGGAATGGTAGGTTCTGTAATGTCTGACGGGGGGACAACTGCCCAGTCTCTGAGGGAAATGGAAATAAATAAGATTCAGAGGGCCCTTGAAAACAGACTGGTAAGGGAAAAACTGTCGGCATACGGGCTTTCACCGGAGCAGGTTAAGGAAAAGCTTGCCCAGATGGATGATAACCAGATACATATGCTGGCACAGGCTTCTGACAGGGTACTGGCAGGAGGAGACCTTATAGGAACGGCAATAGGTATCCTGATAATAGTTCTGCTGGTTGTTCTGATACTGAAGCTTATGGGTAAGGAGATTATAATAGCCTGAAATTGGTGCAGACATTTTTACTGCTGCTTTTACTGTTTTTACCGCTGAATGCACAGACACTTGATGTCCCATTTGTTAAACAGCAGTCGGAATACTGTGGTCCGGCTGCTCTCTCTTCCGTTTTCAGATACTACGGACTTGATATTTCCCAGGAAAAAATAGGAGAAAAGGTCCACATACCATCTCTAAAAGGTGCACTGATTTCTGACCTTGAAAATTACGCCAGGAATTTAGGATTCAAAACAGAATCAGGACAGGGTGATATAGGGAAACTGAAAAAATTCCTGGACAGGGGAATACCGGTTATAGTCCTTGTGGATTACGGTAAATGGATATTCTCCAGACCCCATTACCTGGTTGTGGTAGGCTATAATAAAAAAGGTTTTGTGGTCCACGATGGATACAGGGCCTATGTGGAAATACCCTACCGGAAGTTTAAAAAATTATGGAAAAAATCAGGAAATGTTTATCTGGCTGTTTACAGATAGCTGTCGTTCTTTTTCTACTTTCAGGATGTTCCTTTCCGAAAATAATCGTATATGAAGACCCCCTTTCACCGTCAGAACATAATGACCTTGGTGTGGCCTACGAGAGAAAGGGTAAACTCCAGCTTGCAGAAAAGGAGTACAGGAAGGCCATAGATAAGAAACCGGACTGGGATATTCCCTACTTTAATCTGGGAAATATTTATTTCAAAATGGGTAAATACTCCCTGGCAGAAAAGTACTACAAAAAAGCCCTTGAGATAAATTCCCTCAACACAGATGCTATGAATAATCTGGCATACCTGTACATGGTTCAGGATAGACTATCAGAGGCCTACAGACTGATAAAAAAAGCCCTGACCATAAAGCAAAAACCTGAGTATATCCAGACAATGAAAGAGATAGAGGAAAAAATAAATGAATCTGGCTGAAGGGGTTAACATAAAATCCCTGGTTCTGGCGGGTTTTATTGCCGGATACGTGATGTATGTTGTGGACCTTGCCCTTGACGGCTGGTTTGGCCTGTTTGGCACTTACAGGATATACAGACAGTGGCTTGTTGATGCAGGACTGTTTCCTGGACTTGAGGATATAGCCCTGTTTATAGGCCATCAGCTAAATGGAATTCTCTTTGGTTTTCTATTTGCATATCCACCGGTTTACAGACTGCTACCGGGGAATCCCCTGGTAAAGGGGATTATCTTCGGAAATATATGGCATATCCTTGTCCTGCTGGTTTCCTTTCTGTTTGGCAAAACCGGTGCCATATGGCTCAATGGATTACTGACCATGTCTGTAGAGGCACATATATCCCTGTATCTGCTCCACATAATCTGGAGTACAACACTTGCAGTTTTTTATAAACCTGTTCATGGGAGGTAGAGATGGAACTTGTATCGGTTATAGGAGGTTCTGATGTACACCGTTCATCAAAGGAGTACAGATTTGCCTATGAACTGGGTAAAGTTCTGGCCAAAAACGGATACGGGGTGGTATGCGGCGGCAGAACAGGAATTATGGAGGCTGTATGTAAAGGTGTAAAGGAGGAAGGAGGCCTTACGGTGGGAATCATGCCTACCATAACAGGAGAGGAGGCCAATCCCTATGTTGATATCAGGGTCAATACCGGTCTGGGGCATATGAGGAATCCTATTGTTGTTGCAACAGGTAAAATAGTTGTGGCGGTGGCAGGCAATTACGGAACCCTTTCGGAGATATCATACGCACTGATTTACGGAAAAACAGTTCTTGGTTATAGGACCCACAAAATTGATAGTGTTATTGAGATTAACAGACCTGAAGATGTTCTTGAGTATTTAAAATAAAAGTGCCCCCGACGGGATTCGAACCCGTGTCGCCGGCGTGAAAGGCCGGTGTCCTAGGCCTGGCTAGACGACGGGGGCATATTCTTCATTATACCATAAATGGTGAGCCGCCTGGGGGTCGAACCCAGGACCACCGGTTTAAAAGACCGGTGCTCTACCAACTGAGCTAGCGGCTCAA
>JAADEU010000025.1 GCA_013153235.1 Aquificota bacterium
GAAAGTGATTCTCAAATCAAAATACGGACAGACAGAAACACTTCCTGTTAGATATGTTGACTGGCTAAAGAAGGGGACCCTGTACACAACCTTCCATTTTGCAAAAAGTAAAATCAACTTCCTGTTTGGAGATGAGGCTGACAGTTTTGTAAAAACCGCCAGATTTAAATCAGTTAAAGTAAAGGTTATCCCTGTGCATTAGACTTAAGAATCTTCTTTACAGGCATCAGAACCATAAATGTAAAAGTACCGATAACAAGACCAATCCCGATGTCCCCTAAAACAGGGGGCAGTTTTTCCCCAATATGATGGATAAATTCCACATTATGGACAAATATCCCTCCGCCTACAGCAAGCATTGCAACGGTTCCGATAACAGAAAGCCCCTTTATAACATACGGCAGTGAAAGAACCATAAACAGTCCAACCTTCCTCAAAAACCCATCGTATCTTTCAATCAATGCAAGTCCCATATCATCCATACGAACAATAAAGGCCACCAGCCCATAAACCCCCACCGTAGCGATAAGGGCAATTATCGTTACAGTCACAACCTGAACCTCAAAAGGTTTATCCTTCACCGTGGATAGGGCGATAACGATAATTTCCAGAGAAAGGATAAAATCGGTTATGATGGCAGACTTTATTTTTTCCTTTTCTGACATATCCTTTCTTCTTTCTGCCCTCTTTTTACCCCTGTGGAAAATAAACTCTATAACCTTCTCTGCACCTTCATATGATAGATAAATCCCACCTATAAGGAGAATAGGGATTATCAGGGAGGGAGCAAAATAACTCAAAAGGAATATAGACGGCAGAATTATAAGTTTATTCACAAGTGAGCCTTTTGCTATTGCCCATATAACTGGAAGCTCCCTCTCTGAGGCAAATCCAGACGCTTTCTGTGCATTTACAGCAAGGTCATCTGCCAGAACGGCAGACGTTTTCTGGGTAGCCATCTTAGTCGTGGCGGCAACATCATCCATTATAAGTGCCACATCATCAAGGAGAGCAAGAAGTCCTGAAGCCAAGTCAACCTCCCTCTTTTATACTTAAAGTTAGAAGATATTAATACAAAAAATATGTGAAAAAGGAGGGAATTTTAATGAAAAGGCTCATAATCTCTGCATGTTTTCCACTGTTATTTAATATGTCCTACGGAGATGAGTGTGACAGAATTGAAGAGGTGGTTATCCACTGCTTTGAAAACAGGGACATAAACAGGGGACAGATATGTAAAAATCCCCCATTTAAAGAGGAACATCTGAAAAAAGCTTGCCAGATGGGGTGTATGGCAGAATCACTCTATGAAGCAAATATGACAGCAGAAATGCTGAAAGGGGAATGCAGGTAACGTTCAGGTAATCTTCAGGGCTTATATTATTTACCAGAAAATAAAATTCTGGAGGTAAGAGTCATGAAAAAAAGAAAAATGCTCCTTGGTACACTGCTGACAATCTCAGCACTTGGAGTTCCATTCTATGCGGCATCAGCAGACACCACCGCAGAGACAGACACGTCTGCTACGGTGGAAGAATCTGCTGACACCTCGGCTACTACTGATATTACCATTTCTGAGGACACAACGCAAACAGAAAATTCAACAGTAACTGAAACAGATAGTACAACACAAATATCTGAATCTACAGAAAATACTGACGTTTCTTCTGTAGAAGAAACTACCGACTCTTCTACGGCAGATATTTCTACTTCCGAAGACACAACGCAAACCGAGGCTGACAGCTCAACAACCGTTGAGGTTTCTGATGATACACAGACCAGTGAGATTGCAGAAAATACAGACTCCACAGTTGAAGAGCAAATTAAAGAGCTGATTGAAAAAATCAAAACAGCCTCACCTGATGAAAGGTATATCTACATGAACGAACTGAAAGACATACTCAGCCAGCTCAACGAAGAGGAAAGGGCCGAAACAATTGAGAAAATCAGAGAGGAACTTTCTGGAGAGGGACAGCAGTACAGACATCAGTACAGATACCGCTACAGACACGGTATGTCTGAAGAAAGGGAAGATACCCAGTCTGGAGAAGAGTACCAGGAAAGAAACAGACATCAGGAAAGAATGCAGTACAGGGAACAGTTTGAGGAAAGACAGGAGATACAGGAAAGGGATATGGACAGATTTGAGGACAGGGTAGAAAGCTTTGAAGACAGGGTAGAAGAAAAGATAGAAAGAATGCAGGATAGAATGGAAAACTTTGAGGACAGGGTGGAGAACTTCGAAGAAAGGGTATCTCCTGACTTTATAGAAAGAAATACAGAATTAGAGGAGAGAAACTAAGACAGGGGTCAGAAAAATGAAAAAGCTTTTGCTTACAATAGCAATTCTTCCCATCGCTGCCTACGGTTTTACCGACTCAGACCTTGATGGGGTTGAGGACAGTGTGGACAGATGTCCACACACCCCCCTTTTAGTAAAAGTAGACAGATACGGCTGCCCCATTGACAGACCGGCAAAAAAATACAGGGGAAGATTTTCACTGAAGGTTGGAATTGCCCACACAGAGGACAGTGATTTTAACAACACCCTCACAAATGTAACCCTTGGCTACTCGTACAGGAGATTTTATTTCTCAATCAGAACAAAATACTACCTGTACGACTCCAATGTCGGTTCTGGAGGTATGGGAGATACCTATCTGTTTGGAAGTTACTCCTTTAAGTTTGATAAACTGTTTGTCAATCCAGGGATGACTGTAAAGATTCCCACAGCAGACAGTGATTTTGGTACAGGAAATGTTGATTTTATACCCTCTCTGACGGTGGACTATCTGGTAACACCAAAATTCGACACCTTTTTCTACTACGGGTATGTTTTCAGAGGCAGTGACCAGTACGGGGACAACTATACAGTGTCTGTTGGTGGTGGATACAAGCTCAGTAAACCGCTGTACATAAGTGGCTCATTTGATTTTGATAAAACAGGAAGTAACTACCTGTCTATATTTGGCATTTACAGATTTACACAGAAATACTATACCACCCTGAACTACAGCTACGGCATCAATGACAAAGCCGTAGACCACTACATATCCTTAAAACTGGGGGTGAAGTTTTAGTGGCGAGGATACTGCTTATAGAGGATGACACCATTCTGGCAGAAAGTCTCGCAAAATTTCTGAAGATTCACGGGTACGACGTTGACATTGCTTCTTCGTACGATGAAGGGGCTATGCTTACACTGGACAACAGATACGACCTTTATCTGGTGGATGTTAACCTGGGTGATGGTGACGGAATAGACCTTGTGAAGGCCTTGAGGCTTTCGGAAGATGAAACCCCCACAATATTCATCAGTGCCCTGAAGGATATATCCACAATAGCAAGGGGATTTGAGGTTGGAGCAGAGGACTACATCAAAAAGCCATTTGACCCTGAAGAGCTACTGATAAGAATAGAAAGCCGTCTTAAGAAAAATGAGGAAAAGGAAATCAGATACAGGGACCTTGTCTACAGGGGAGGCAGGTTCTTCAAAAAAGATAAGGAAATTCAGCTTGGGGAGGTTCAGAGGGAAATACTCCTTACACTTCTTGAAAATAGAGGAAAAGTGGTTCCAAAGGACAGACTGTATCAGCTTATGATAAATCCATCTCCCCTTGCACTG
>JAADEU010000121.1 GCA_013153235.1 Aquificota bacterium
CAGGAAAATCTGCAGGCATGTATTTCTGCTCTATCTCTCTGATAAGCTGGTGCATTTTTTCCTCCGTGTAAAGAATTTAGCAAAACAATAGTTTACTACAACTTTGTTTTTTGTTCAACACCTCATGAGCCAGGGATATTCCTATCTAAAGGTAGCCAAAACCAGTATTAATATTTGTAAAACTAAAAACAATAGCTAATGCATATCTCAATGCATTTATATTTTTGCTATACCCTTTTGTTTTCCTTTGCAGTTTTTTCAACCCATCCATCAGCCTTGAATGCAATACCTCTTACTTATCTTGTATTGCTTTCTGTCTAACTAATAGTTCCTATTCTACAACACTTTTAGCTATTTTTGGATAGGAATATCATCCCGGTATATAAATATTTGGTTAAATAGAAAACAACATCTGGTATCATATATAATTTGAAAATTTATTTAAGGGAGAAGAGATGGTAGCAAATGTACTTTTAAAATACTGGAAGATTTTCCTTGCCGTTGGAATACTCCTTGCTGTTGGTGGCCTTTTTATACCAAATGTAATTGCATCAAAAATTGTTGAGTTCACAGGTTTTGCAATACTTGCACTGGTAGCTTATGTTCTGGGTTACAAAATGGCAACAGACGAGGCTGAAAAATACATAAAATCAGAGATGGAAAAACTGGCAAAAAGGGATATCAGATACAAAATAGCCAGTGAACGGATGATTAAAAACCTTAAAGGTAGAATCGGGTAATGTCTGAGCTTGCAAAGAACAATAAAACCGTAAAGGTAAAACAGCTGAGGAAATACCTGCAGGAAAAATACCCTAACAGAAGTGTTGCCGCTATCTACCTTGAGGTTCTCAAGAACTTTGAGGATGATGAGCTTGTACCTGACCTGATTCTGGAAAATCTGCTCCTTGATGAAGAAGACTTCAGGGTGGACGCCTAAATGAAGAAACATTCAAAGACGCTGTTTGCCGGAATGATAGGCAACGTCCTTGAGTGGTATGATTTCGTTGTTTACGGCTTCCTTGCCGCAATTATAGGTGAGCTATTTTTTCCCTCTGATGACCCTATGGTCTCGCTTCTGAAATCATTCGGTGTATTTGCCGTTGGATTCGTAATGAGGCCTGTAGGTGCCGTACTGTTTGGCCATATTGGAGATAGGTACGGCAGGAAAAAAGCCCTGACAATCTCCATTATAATGATGGCAGTCTCAACAACAGCAATAGGTCTTCTGCCCACCTATGCCCAGATAGGTATCCTTGCACCTACACTTCTGGTTATACTGAAGCTGTTCCAGGGGCTTTCTGTTGGTGGTGAGTACACAACTTCCGTTTCATTTATCGTTGAACACGCCCCACAGGATAAAAGGGGCTTATTTGGAAGTGTTGGAATACTGGGGGCTGTTGTCGGGATACTCCTCGGTTCTGCTTCCGGAGCACTGATAACGAAAGTCCTCCCTGAAGATGACCTATACTCCTGGGGCTGGAGGGTTCTGTTTTTCACAGGAATACTCCTTGGGCTGGTTGGGTACTACGTGAGGAAGAATATCGACGAGACGCCAAAGTTTCTTGAACTTGAGTATGAAGAGATGATAGATAAACAGCCTGTTCTGGATGTATTCAAAAAGGCATACAGGGAGTTTATAAAAACATTCTCCCTCAGTACATTCCAGGCTGTTGGGTTTTATACGATATTCGTCTACATAGCGAATCACCTATCTGTATTTGTTAAAATGCCAAAATCAACAGCCCTTACCATAAACACCATAAGTATGCTTGTCCTGGCGGTACTGATACCGTTTTTCGGATGGCTATCAGACAGAGTTGGAAGAAAACCTATTATCCTGTTTTCCACAGGATTTACCATTCTGGCTGCGTATCCCCTGTTTAAGTTTATATCCTCAGGTAATATGGAGGATGCCCTTATAGGCCAGATTGTTTTTGCCGTTGTAGTTGCAGGATTTATGGCGATACTTCCAACAACCCTGGTTGAGATATTCCCCACAGAAATCAGGAACAGTGGATATTCCATAGGATATAACCTTCCGTTTGCAATCTTCGGTGGAACCGCCCCCCTAATATCCACCTACCTGATTAAAATTACAGATAACATAAACTCTCCTGCATTTTACCTTATATTTGCCGCTGCGGTTGCATTCGTCGCAGGGCTTACCCTGAGGGAAACCGCCAAAGAGCCGCTGAGATAATGAGTACAAGGGTTTTTATAGCAGAGCTTATTCAGGACCTTCCCCTGTGGGTGGCTCTTATAATGAGCATTTACCCCCATCTGCAGAACGAGGAGATTTTTTATGTATCCCTTGGTGCAGGGGCAGGTGCCACACTGTTTCTATTTCAGGAAATGAAAAGGGGGAACTACAACCTGGACAGCCTTTTTGAAAGACCCTCTGAGGCTTTTGCTTTTGTGATTTATTCACTGTTTCTGCTTATTATGCTTGTAGTTCTTACATTTCAGGACAGGCTGTACATGGGCTCTCTTGTCTGGACCTATGTGATAATCGGAACTGTAGGTGAGCTGTTTTTTCTTAGAAGATAAACCTTGTTTTCCACCTCTGCAGACCCTAAATTAAAACCCAAACTTCCCAGGAGGGTACCTGATGAAGGTATACGCAGGTCTGGCAGGTATCCCTGTTGTTAAATCATCAATCAGTTACATAGACGGTGAAAAGGGTTTTCTTGAGTATAGGGGAATTCCCATACAGGAACTGGTTGAAAATTCCAGTTATCTGGAAACATCCTATCTACTTGTTTTTGGAAAACTTCCATCTAAGGACAAACTGAGCAGATTTATAAACGATATAAAAAACAACCTGTATCTGGATGACTCTGTTTTAAAATTCCTGAAAGATATACCCTCCTCAACACATCCAATGAAGGTTCTCCAGTCTATAATACCGGTTCTATCGTCAAAAGACCCAAACACAGATGTACTGGATGAAAAACACCATTACTCCTCACTTGTTAACCTTCTGGGACAGGTTCCCACGATAATCGCCTCCTGGAAGAGGATACAGGAAGGGAAAGAGCCTGTTGAGCCTGACCCTGAGCTGTCCTACAGCGGGAATTTTCTGTATATGATGAGGGGGGAAAAGCCTGATGAACTGGAGGAAAGGATATTTGATAAATGTCTGATTCTCCATGCAGAACATACGATTAATGCATCCACATTCACGGCTATTGTTGTGGCATCAACACTTGCAGACTTTTATTCTGCTGTCTCTTCTGCCGTTGGCTCCCTTTCAGGAAGGCTCCACGGAGGGGCAAATGAGAGGGTGTTTTACATGCTATCTGCCATAAAGGATATAGACGATATACCGGCGATTATTGACAAAAAGCTGAAAAATAAAGAGAGGATAATGGGTTTTGGCCACAGGGTATACAAAACATACGACCCCAGGGCTAAGCTGATAAAACAGATGCTTCAGGAAATATCATCCATCAAAGGTGACAGTAAACTCCTGAAGGTGGCCATGGAGTTTGAGAAGGTAGCTACACAAAGACTGAAGGAGAAAAGGATATACCCGAATATAGATTTTTACTCTGGCGTTCTGTACAGCCTTTTCGGTATACCTCCGGCTTTTTATACGCCGGTTTTTGCCATGGCAAGGATATCAGGGTGGATTGCCCACTGTAAAGAGTACATAAAGGAAAACAAACTGTTCAGACCTACACAGATTTATGACGGCGGGCACAACATCCACTATATCCCACCTGAAAAAAGGGGTTAACCCACGATACTGCAGAACCTTTTAAAATCCTCTTCTGTATCTATTCCCAGACTGTCTTTTTCCGCAGGCAGGACTTTTATTCTATAGCCATTTTCCAGCAGTCTCAGCTGCTCCAGCTTCTCAATCTGCTCGTAATCCGAAGGCTCAAGTCTGTAGGCAAAATCCATAAGCACCTTTTTTCTGTATCCGTACACCCCGATATGCTTTTTTACAGGGTTTTTAAATCCATTTATCATCTGTGTAAAATCAATATCCCTGTAAAACGGTATTGGACTCCTTGAAAAATAAAGTGCGTACCCATTTTTGTCAGTCACCACTTTAACCACATTGGGATTTATATAATCATCCTCTTCTGTAATGGGGTATGAGAGTGTTGTGACGTCTGCCTCAGACAGACCTTCAATAACCTTCTGTATGTCAGATGGTTCAAGGAGGGGCTCATCCCCCTGAACATTTATGATTCTATCGGCATCTATATTCCTTGCAACGTAGGCAACCCTGTCGCTGCCACTTTTAAGGTCAGAAGGGGTCAAAACAGCCTCAACAGGGGAACCGTCAAATATGGACGCTATTTCCTCACTGTCTGTGGCAACGATTACCCTGTCGGCATTTTTTACCCTCAGGCAGTTTTCAGCTGTCCACTGGATAACAGGCTTCCCCTTCACCTGAAGAAGAAGCTTGTTTTTTAGCCTGGTGGAGCCTTTTCTGGCAGGTATTATAATAACCGCCAATTTACCTTCCTATAATACCTTCAACAGGGGATGATGCAGATGCGTACATCTTTTTAGGTATTCTTCCGGCAAGGTACGCAAGCCTTCCTGCTATGACGGCATGTTTCATGGCAACAGCCATCTTTATCGGGTCTTTAGCCTGTGCTATAGCTGTGTTCATAAGAACACCGTCAACACCAAGCTCCATAACGATGGAGGCGTCTGATGCAGTTCCGATACCTGCATCAACAATAACAGGAACGCTAACAGCCTCTTTTATAAACAGGATGTTGTATGGATTCTGAAGTCCCAGTCCTGAGCCTATTGGTGCAGCCAGCGGCATTACAGCTGCACATCCTATATCCTCAAATTTTTTAGCCATGATAGGGTCATCTGTAATATAAGGCAGAACTGTAAATCCTTCCTTAACCAGTATCTCTGCAGCTTTCAGTGTTTCTACCATGTCAGGATAAAGTGTTTTCTGGTCCCCTATAACCTCAAGTTTTACAAATCCGTGTCCCAG
Organism: Aquificota bacterium; assembly: GCA_013153235.1. Taxonomy (GTDB): domain Bacteria; phylum Aquificota; class Aquificia; order Aquificales; family Hydrogenothermaceae; genus Persephonella_A. Next base: position 4,973 of record JAADEU010000121.1, read on the forward strand.
GGCTTCCCTTGCAAGTTTTGCTGTCAGAACAGCTTCCTCAGCTGTATAACAACCTGCCGTGTTTGGCAGAATCATAACCTTTGATGTATCTATATAATCAAGGAGGTTTGGTTTATCAGGGTCTGTGATATTTACCCTTCTGACGGCAACGGTAATCATCTCCGCACCGGATGCCTCTGTAGCCTTTGCCGTCTCCTCAAAATCTTTGTACTTCCCTGAACCTACTATAAGCCTTGAGCTGAATTCTCTATCTCCAATAACAAGCTTATCATCCTTTAAAAGTTCTTCTGCTGTCATCTATAACCTCCTTTTCTGAAAAATTTTATATATTATATCAGCTTATGTAATATATATAGCCTCACCTTTTTCAACAATATGGGATTTGACAGACAGCTCACCATTTATCTTATCCCTGAATACCTCCATTATTTCCGGCTCCCCGTGTACTATGTACACAGTCTCTTTATCCTCAAAGGACCTGAGCCATTCAAGGAGAACAGACTGGTCTGCATGGGAAGAAAATCCGTTTATTGTGTAAATCTTAGCCTTAACAGCTATCTCCTCACCGTAAATTCTGACTGTTTTTGCCCCATCAATTATCTGTCTTCCCAGTGTACCCTTTGCCTGATAGCCTACAAAAATCACCGAGCTTTCCGGTCTCCACAGGTTGTGTTTCAGATGGTGTTTGATTCTTCCCCCGGTACACATTCCACTTCCAGCAAGTATTATGGCACCTGTATCTATTGCGTTAATTGTCTTGGATTCCTCAACGGTGGTGGTAAAGTGGACATAGGGGAATATAAATGGGTTTTTACCCTCCTGAACCATCTTTCTGGTCGCATCGTTGAAGTATTCAGGGAACTGGAGGAATATCTTTGTGGCTGAGATTGCAAGGGGACTGTCAAGGAAAACCTTGCATTTTGGGAGCTCTCCCCTGTCGTACATATGCCTCAGCACATACAGAATTTCCTGTGCCCTTTCAAGGGCAAATGTCGGTATGACTATATTTCCTCCGTCCTCAAAGCTTTTGATAACAGCCTCCTTAAACTCCCTGATAGTTTCCTTAAGGGATTTGTGAAGACGGTTTCCGTATGTGGACTCTGTGAATATAACATTTCCAGATCTTGAAAACTCAAGGGGTTTTATGATGAGCCTTTCCTTCATACCAAGGTCGCCGGAAAATACGATTTTCCTGTTTCTGCCGTTTATGTTTACGTCCATCTCAACGTAAGCAGCCCCCAGTATATGTCCTGCATTTTTGAATGTGATTCTCAGGTAGTCTGTTAACTGGTAAGGTTGGTGGTAATCAAGGATTATCCTGAAATGTTCCATTGCCTCGTAAACATCGTCTTCATCGTACAGTGGAGGTTTTACATCTTCAGGATGTCCCCTCCTCAGGGCTTTTCTGTACAGAACCCTGTACTCCTCTTCCATAACCTTTGCAGCATCAAGGAGCATTATTCTGGCTATATTTCTGGTTGGGGCTGTGGAAATGATTTTTCCCCTGAACCCCCTTTTTACAAGTAACGGGATTCTACCTATATGGTCTATATGGGAGTGGGTTACGATAAGGTAGTCTATATCTCTGGGGTCAAAGCCAAAATCCTCGTAATTGTGGTGTTCATCATGACCCTGAAACATACCACAATCCACAAGGACCTTTAACCCTCCCACCTGAACCAGATGACATGAACCTGTTACCGTCTGTGCTGCACCGAAAGACCTCACAACGACTTTATCAACCATAATTAACACCCCTTCAATGGTGATGACCTATTCCAAATGCCCTGAGGATAATCCATACCCCCAGTAATATAACGATAACCCCTGCAGAGGAAGAAAGCCTCTTTCTCAGTTTAGGGGAAACAACCTGAAATATTTTGCTGGCAAAAAGCATCGCCGGTACCGTTCCAAGACCGAAGAACAGCATAACCAGCATTCCCTTTATCGGACTGCCTTCAAACATAGCCTGCATCAAAAACGCATAAACAAGGGGACAGGGGAGAAAGCCGTTAAACATCCCCAGAAAAAAGGGATTTTTCCTGAATTTAGACAGTATTTCTGTAATAGTAATAAAAATCAGGTCCAGTCCCGGAACCCCTTTTTCCTTTATATTACCTGTTATCTGAAGTCCAAAAACCACCATTGCCATACCCAGGAAGATAGACAGTGCTTTTTGAAAAAACTGGAACTCAATGTTATGGAAAAACATTCCTGCATATCCAGCCACAAAGCCGAGGAAGATGTACGTGAATATCCTGCCTGCCGAATAAAGGATATTTCCCAGAAGCCACGACCGGTGCTGGATTAACGGGGGGATAAAACCGCACATTCCAACACAGTGGTATGAACCTAAAAAGCCTGCAAGGGTGAACATAAGATATTTAAGCAACCAATACCTCCACAGCCTTACATTTATAAAGATATCACCGGAACAATTGTATTACAATTAAATAAAAAAGGAGGAACCGTTGAGAGTTATATTCTGGGGTACACCTGAATTTGCAGTGGAAAGTCTTAAAAAACTTCTGAAGTCCCGACATCAGGTTGTTGGTGTGGTTACCCAGCCTGATAAACCAAAGGGCAGGGGTAAAAAACTGACACCTCCTCCTGTAAAGGTAGTTGCCCAGGAACACGGTATACCTGTATTCCAGCCGGAAAAGGTAAAAAACAACCCTGAGCTTCTGGAAAATCTTAAGAAACTCAACCCTGATATATTTGTCGTTGTTGCTTACGGTAAAATTCTGCCTGAAGAAGTAATACATCTTCCTCCCTTTAAAACCATAAACGTCCACGCATCCCTTTTGCCCCAGTACAGAGGTGCCGCTCCTATCCACAGGGCTATTATGGAAGGAAAAGAAAAAACCGGCGTATGTATCATGGAAATAACAGAGGAGCTTGATGCCGGAGATATATACGAATGCACGGAAGTTCCTATTTCAGAGAACGACGATATAGTTTCTCTCCACGATAAACTCGCCAGAATAGGGGCTGAGCTCCTTGTAAATGTTCTTGATAAAATTGAGAAAGGGGAGGCTATTAAAAAACCACAGGAGCATTCTAAAGCTACTTATGCCAGCCCGATTAAAAAAGAAGAAGGAAAAATAGACTGGAACAGGTCCGCCGTTGAGATTTTTAATCAGATAAGGGCTTTAAAAGTATGGCCAAAAGCTTTTACGACCTTTAGAAACAAAGAAATGAAAATTCTGGAAGCATCAGTACTGGATAAGGAAACGGAAGGCAGACCCGGGGAGATAACCGAAATCAAAAAAGGGGAAGGGTTCGTCGTCCAGACAGGAAAAGGCAAACTCCTCATAAAAAAGGTTCAGTTTCCAAACAGTAAACCTATTACGGCGGATGAAGCGGTCAGGGGATACCATATAAAAGAAGGGGAGATACTCCATTAATTTTGATAGAAATCAAGTAAAATGTATATAAAAAGTATTATTCTAATAAGGTATATATAGGTTAAATGTATGGAAGAACAGAAATTTGTTATATGGGGAAGAAACCCTATTATAGAGGCTTTAAAATCAGGGAGAGCTCTGGAGAAGATACTGGTAGCCCACGACTCACATCCTCCCAAAGAGCTGATAAAACTTGCAGAAAAAAAGAAGGTAAAGGTTCAGAGGGTTCCCCGTAAAAAGGTAGAAGAGATAGCCGGTACAAAAAAAACCCAGGGTGTTGTTGCACTTGTAAGCCCTGTACAGTACTGGAATGAAAACGAGTTGATAGATAAAGTAGTTGAAAATGGAGGGGTTTTGCTTGTAATGGACCACATAACAGACCCTCAGAATGTGGGAAATATGATAAGAACTGCAGAGGTACTGGGGGTAGAGGGAATAGTACTTCCGAGGGAGAGGAGTTCCCCCATAAACGAGGTTGTTGTAAAGGCATCAACAGGTGCTGTATTCCATATACCAATTACCAGGGTAGGCAGTCTCAGGCAGTTCCTTGAAAGATTCAAAAAGAAAGGTGGATGGGTTGTGGCGGTAGAAAAGGGAGGGAAGCCTGTCCACAAAATATCATTTCCTTTTCCACTTGCCGTGGTTCTGGGGTCAGAAGGAAAAGGGGTTTCCAAATCTGTCCTTGATGCATCAGACCTGATTGCAACCATACCCATGAAGGGACAGATAACCTCCCTGAATGTGTCCTCAGCCACTGCAATTGCACTCTGGGAGGTGGCCAAACAGAAGTGGGTGGATAATTGATGATATATGTCATAAAAATTTTGATTTTGCGTTGAATATGTAGCAAAATAAATAGAATAGGTAAGAATTTACTAACGTAAATATACAGAAACAGAGGAGGTTCAAAATGGCTGAAGAAAAAGTAAGTAGGCGGGATTTCCTCCTGTACGCCATGGGAGGATGGGCTGCTGTTGGGTTAGGTGGTGTTCTGTATGCCATGTACAAAACCTGGGAGCCGCTGCCTGAAGTAAAAGCTGCCGGTATCGTGAGGTTTGACCTTTCCAAGGTTCAGCCGGGCCAGCTTAAGGTTGTCCAGTGGAGAGGTAAGCCGGTGTTCGTTCTGAGAAGAACCCCTGATATGGACAAGTGTGATAACAGGTCCATAGCAAACGAGTACACAGTTGTTGTCGGAATCTGTACCCACCTTGGATGTATCCCTAACTGGGAACCTGACAAGAAGATATTCAAATGCCCATGCCACGGTGGTGAATTCAATGCATGCGGTGTAAACATATTCGGTCCTCCTCCAAGACCTCTGGAAATACCTCCATTTAAATTAGAAGGGACAACCATTGTTCTTGGTGAAACAGGTCCCGAATACGAAAAAATGATGAAAGGTTAGGAGGATGAAAATGGAGAAAAAAGGTGGATTAATGGGATGGCTTGATAAAAGGCTGGCAGTTGATGCCCTGTGGAAGGTAATGATGTCTGAGTATTACCTTCCCAAAAACATCAACTTCCTGTGGAGTTTCGGTGTTCTTACAATGCTTGTATTTGTGATTCTGGTTATTTCCGGAATCTTCGTTCTGATGTACTACAAACCGGACTCCCACATGGCGTTTGACAGTGTTAACAAAACAATAATGATGGATGTTGCCTACGGATGGGTATTCAGACACGTTCACGCTGTAGGTGCATCAATAATGTTCCTTGTTCTGTTTATACACATGGGTAGAGGTATTTACTACGGTTCATATAAAGCCCCAAGGGAAGTTGTCTGGGTAACAGGATTCATCCTGTTTGTTCTTATGTCTGCTACAGCGTTTACAGGATACCTTCTCCCATGGGGTCAGATGTCATACTGGGCTGCACAGACAATTACAACACTGTTCTCAAAAATACCATTCATTGGCCCTGACCTTGTTATCTGGATTAGGGGTAACTACATAGTTGAGGATGCAACACTTACAAGATTCTTCGCACTCCACGTAACACTTCTTCCAGCACTGATTCTCGTATTTACAGCCATCCACCTGTATGCCGTCAGGGTTGTTGGTTCTAACAACGAAGATGGTATCCCAATGACAAAAGAAGAAAAGAAAGAGAAGGGAATTCCATTCTGGCCTGTATTTATGTCTAAAGAGTACTTTGTAATGTCTGTATTCCTGCTGTTCTTCTTCTTCCTGGTATTCTTCAACTACAAATTCGCAATGGACCCAATCAACTTCCAGCCAGCTGACTACCTGCAGACACCACCACACATCTATCCAGAGTGGTACTTCCTGGCATTCTACGAGGTTCTGAGGGGATTCTTCTTCAGTGAAACACTTGGTCTGATAGGATTCGTACTTTCAATGTTCCTTCCACTGTTCCTGCCATGGCTTGATACATCACCATATCCATACATAAGCGGAAAGCACAGACCACTGTTCAAGATTATGTGGTGGATATTTGTTGTTGACTTTATTGCACTTACAATTCTTGGAAAACTGCCACCTACAGGACTGTTTGCATGGCTTGGACTTATTACATCACTTGTATACTTTGCATTCTTCATAGCACTGCCAATTATCTCTAAGATAGAGAAAAAGAAGGTGGCTAGTGGAGGTGGACAATAATGAAGGAATTAAAAATATTAGCGGTTTTAATAGTAATAGTAGGAGTAACATACTGGGGGATTGAACCCCTTGCCCACAGCATTATGCACAAGCACATAGAAGAGGCTATTCACAAGTATCATCTGCCTGATTATGAGTTCTCCGACCTGGGTTCTACTCCTCCTTTAGATGGTGACCCTGCAAAGGGTAAAGAGGCATTCCAGATGTTCTGTGCCTCATGTCACGGACTTAAGGCTGACGGTATCCCGGCTCCAATGGACCCAAAAACAGCAGCCATGTCATTTGGAGTTGTTCCTCCTGACCTTTCAAATATAACCTCTTACACAGACAAGAAATTCCTCTTCCACTTCATAAAAGACCCTGCTAAGGCATCTGAGTTCAAGAAAATCGCCATGCCTGCAATGGGTCTTCAGGATGAGCAAATTGCAGACATCATTGCATATCTCGATTCTAAGGCCAAAAAGGTTCACGGCGAAGAACTGTTTAAGGAAGCATGTGGAAGATGTCACGGTGCAAAATATCAGAAGATATATGCCGAAACTCCTCCTGATGCCCTCAAGAAGTACCTCGGTAAGGTTCCACCAGACCTTTCAATTATAATGAAGGCTAAAGGTGAGCACTACCTGGTTGCATTTATCAACAAACCACAGGCACTTCTTCCAGGAACATCCATGCCAAGGGTTGGTCTGAACAAGGAAGCCACAGAAGACCTGATGAAGTATCTGGATGAGATTTCAGACCCACACAAAGAACAGAGACAGAAGGTTGGAATCATCGTTCTGGCCTACATGCTGGTTATGATAGGTCTTACATACGCCTGGAAGAAGAAAATTTGGAAAAATATACATTAATTGATACAGAGGGGGCTGTTAAGCCCCCATTTTTTTATATCTTTAATTAAAGTTAGTAAAAACTAACCGGAGGTCAGAATGAAACAGTGGAAACCACCGGCAGAAAATCTGCCTAACATCATAGAGAAGCTTGTGGAGGGAACCTTCTTACCCCATTTTTTCCAGCTGATTAATATAACGGAGTACGGTGAAAAGCTCAGGGAAATGCCTGTAACCCTATTTGTTCCTGTGGAAGACACCCTGGACCTTATCTCTAGCAAAGAGCTACAAATACTGGAGAAAGCCCTGAAAGACGAATCACTTGCCACAAAGATAGTGGAAAATCACATTATCCAGCAGCCGGTTCCTTTAAGGGAGATGCTGGATATTAGAGAAATCCAGACCATAGGAGGAAAAAAACTCAGTGTAAATGTCAGATGTGGTATTAGGGAGGATTTTGAGTTCTCTGTATCCCAGGGATGCTATGTTGAGGCAGAAATAGGCGGTCTCCATCTGGAAACCGCAAATATAGTCTGTTACAACGGATTTATCCATACAATCAGAGGAATAATCATTTAGGTTTTTTTCAGGGCGGCCATAAGCACAGCCTCACACACCACCTGGTCGTTTACCTTTGCCACTGCCCTGATTTTTCCCATACTTTTTTTGATATTTATCCCTTCCACCTCAAAAATTATCTGGTCCCCTGGTACGACAGGTTTCCTGAACTTTGCACTGTCAATTCCAGCAAAGAGAACGGTAAAATCACCCTCTACCCCTTCAGCCCGGGCTTTTTTTATCATAAGGTAAGCACCTGCCTGGGCCATGGCCTCTATAATCAGCACCCCTGGCATTACCGGAAACTCAGGGAAGTGGCCGTTAAAGAACTCCTCGTTTACCGTAACATTCTTCAGGGCTTTAATCCTTAAATTTTCTATATCAAGCTCTAGTATTCTGTCTATAAGCAGAAATGGGTATCTATGGGGCAGAACGGTCTTTATTTCCATAACGTCGGCAAAGTCTACCATAACTTCCTCCACTCTTTTTTATTTAATAATCTTAAAGTTTTATGTAGATATCAGCAATAACAAATACCATATAAAGGATACTCACATAACCGTTTATTGTGAAAAAGGCCATGTTAATCTTGGACAGGTCGTTCTCTTTTATCAGGGAGTGCTCATAAACCAGAAATCCTGCAAGCACCCCAAGTCCTGAAAAGTATATCACCCCAAGACCTGCGTAAATACCTGTCAGAATAAGAAATACAAGTGTAAGAATATGGAATGTTCTTGCAAACATTATTGCCTTTCTGACGCCAAATCTGGCTGGTATAGAATGTACCCCCACCTTCCTGTCAAACTCAATATCCTGAAGGGCGTAAAATATATCAAAACCTGCCACCCAGAAGGCCATACCCAGTCCCAGAAAAACAGTTGAGAGTTCTACACTGCCTTTAAGTGCCACAGAGACGGCAATCGGTATGATGAAATAAACGGCACCCAGTATCAGATGTACAAAATCTGTAAACCTTTTGCCCAGGGGATATATAATCAGCAGGGCTATTGCCACAGGGGAAAGATAAAATGCCAGTTTATTCAGCTGATAGGCGGCAAATACCAGAATACCGGAGGAAACTATAGCCAGGGCTATAATCTCCCCTGCCTTAACTGCCCCTGTTACCGATACCCAGTTTTTGCTCCTGGGATTGAGTCTGTCAAATGGAAGGTCAAAAAATCTGTTAAATGCCATTCCTGCCGTCCTACCGGCTACAGCTGCAACGAGAATCCAGAAGACCTTATCCCAAGGGGGTAGTCTCTTCTCAACTATAAAAACCGCCGCAAGAACAAATGGAATGGCAAATATGGTGTGCTCAAATTTAATCAGCTGGGCATAAAGCCTAATTTTCTGAATCAATAATATTAACCCTCCCTATAAGCTGTGTAAGATTATCCACAATGATATCGACAAAATCGGCTCCTTCAGCATCCCCGAGTGTGTATTTCCCTGTTGTTACAAAAACGGTTTTCAATCCAAGTGATTTGTAACCTTTCAGGTCCACAAACAAATCGTCGCTTATCATACATATCTGCCCAGGGTTATCTATACCCAGTTTTTCAAAAGCGACTTTATTGTATTCAGGTCCCATTTTTCCAAAATGTTTAAAGTCTCCGTTACACTGGCAGGCCGTGGCAAACATCTTTGCAACTGTACCTACACCGGGGAACAGCAGACCGTCATCATCCTTTGAGATAATATTTCTGTTCAGGGCGTATAGTTTTGCTCCGTGGACCTTCAGGGCGGTTGTTCCTATTTTAAGCTTCTCAAAGTTGAGTCCTTTATCAAGTCCAACCAGAACGCTGTCCACTTCAGGTGTCTGTTTTACAGAAAAACCCTTCCCCTCCATAAATTCTATCAGCTGGGGGGAACCTATAACAAAAACGGTATCAACCCCCTCCTTCTTCATCACTTCAGGGGCCACAACAAGGGGGGTTATGATTTTTTCAGGACTGAGGTTAAATCCGTTGTTTCTCATTCTCCTTATAATTTCTTCAGGGGGAAACCGGGAGTTACTTGTGGCTATAAGATACGGAATCCTGTTCCTATTGAGATAATCTATAAACTCTACAGCACCCTCAATAGGGGTGAAGTTTTCATCCTTAGTAAGAACGCCATCAAGGTCTATGAGAAAGCCTTTTATATTCATGGGAATATTATAATTTCTTTCACCGTATTTTCACAAGACGGAAATAGTATTAGATTAATAACCACTAATAATGGAGGAGTAATAGATGAAACGGTATGTGTACTCTTTACTGCTGATGCTGATGCTTATCAAACTGGGGCTTGCCACATCCCTTATGCAGCAGCTGGAAGAGGAGAGGATTAAGCTTGTTGAAAAAGTTTCGCCAGGTGTAGCCACAATCTTTACCGTCAGGGAGGTTAAGATTGCAAACCCATTTGCCGGAAATCCCTTTGGTGAGTTCTTTGGATTGCCTGATGTTCCGGAATTTAAGGAAAGACAGGAGGGTCTTGGTTCAGGATTCATTGTAAAGGTAGATGAAAAGAAAAAGAAGGTGTACCTCCTTACAAACAACCACGTTGTTGAAAATGCCCAGAACATAAAGGTCCAGTTTAAAAACAATGTTGTTCTTGACGGTGAAGTGGTGGGAACGGATAAACTCAGTGATATAGCCGTTGTAGCTGTACCTTTTAAGGAAGGAATTGAGGAATACGCCAGAAAACACCTGTTGAAGCTTGGGGATTCGGATAAGCTCAAACCAGGAATGACTGTGATAGCCATAGGCAGTCCCCTTGGACTTACCGGAACCGTAACTATGGGAATCATATCAGCTCTGGACAGGGAGATGCCAGGACATCCAGGGGAAGGATTTATACAGACCGATGCGGCTATTAACCCTGGAAACTCAGGTGGACCACTTATCAACCTTAAAGGTGAGGTTGTAGGAATTAACACCGCTATTATTATGGGAGCCCAGGGTCTGGGATTTGCAGTGCCTGTAAATCAGGCAAAATGGGTTATGGAACAGATACTCAAGTACGGTAAGGTCAAAAGAAGTAAGATTGGTGTTCTTATACAGCCACTTACCCCCGAGCTTGCAAAACACTTCGGTGTTAAGAAGGGAGTGCTTGTATCACAGGTTATAAAAGGTGGACCAGCTGAAAAAGCCGGAATCAAGTCAGGGGATATCATTATCGCAGTAAATGACAAACCTGTATCAAAAGTATCACAGCTCCAGAAATACATAATGAGGAATCCTCCAGGCACAAAAATCAAAATAACCGTTATCAGGGACGGTAAGAAAAAAGACATCTATGTTGTAACTACTTCCTGGGATGGCGAAGAGGTCAGCCAGACAAATATGCAGGAGATGGAAGTCAAATACGGACTGATAGTCAAAGATATAACACCGGAACTGGTTGAGAGATACAGAATTCCTAAAGTACCTTACGGTGTATTTGTCCTCGGGGTAAAATACGGTTCTGTAGCAGATGAAGCAGGAATCAGAAGCGGCGATGTTATACTCACAATAAACAAAAAACCGATTAAATCGGCAAAGGATTTCTGGAAGGAAATCAAAAGAGCCGAAAAGAAAGGAGCAGATTCAGTTCTCCTGTTTATCCAGAGGGGAAGCTCCAAGATATTCACCGTTATGCCGATTATCAAATCAGAGAAAAAATAATTCTCCCAAATCCCCCACACGGGGGATTTTTCTTTTATAATGTTTCTATGGTTGGTCTCTATGGTGGAAGTTTTGACCCGGTTCATATTGGTCATCTGAGGATAGCAGAGGATATAAGGGAATATTTCTGTTTAGAGAGGATAATATTTATACCGGCCTAT
>JAADEU010000047.1 GCA_013153235.1 Aquificota bacterium
ATAAAGGCAATAAGCACTAAAGAATTTGTGGAAATGACTTTACATTAGCAGACCCAACTTTCCGTGCAAAATAAAAGTAGATGATAAGCTGTAAAACAAACCTTCCTGTTGAGAACATTTTTGCCTGAATTCACAGATAACCCTGCCCCTCCAGATGTTATAATAACTGTTATAAAACCCTTTGCAAGGAGCAGAAATGAAGACTCTGAAGGAGTTTCTTGAGGAAAACCATCTGACGCTGAATGATAACGCAAAGCTTCTGTTTGAAAAATTAGGTCTTGATATGGAGATTCTAAAACAGCTTGAGGAAAAATACGGTAAATCAGATAAAATGTCAAAATCCAAGCACAACACCGTTGACCCTGATGAGATGATAGAAAAATACGGGGCAGATACTGTAAGGCTTTACATACTGTTTGCCGCTCCGCCTCAGAACAGCTTTGACTGGATAGACAGCGGTATTGAAGGGGCACACAGATTTTTAAAAAGGGTGTGGAACTTTGTTGTTGAAAGGGCGGACCAGCTAAAAGAGGTTTCATACTCAAAGGAAGATTTTAAAAACCTGTCTGAGGAAGACCAGAAGCTTAGAAGAAAGCTCCACCAGACAATAAAAAAGGTCAACGAAGACATAACACGGGAATATCAGTTTAACACGGCAATAGCCGCAATTATGGAACTTATGAATGAGCTGACCTCTTACAGGGGTAATAACCTGAAACTCCTTAAAGAAGTGGTTGAAAATCTGATACTGATGCTTTCCCCCTTCACCCCATTTATTGCAGACCAGTTGTGGAAGCTAATAGGAAAGGGGGGATATACAATACAGCAACCATTCCCTGAGCCTGATGAGGAGGCTCTGATTGAAAAAACAAAGGAGATACCTGTCCAGATTAACGGCAAAGTAAGGGCAAAAATAACCGTGCCTGCCGATGCAGATGAGGAAACAGTCAGGGAAATAGCCTTTAGCAATGAAAATGTCAAAAAATGGACGGAAGGAAAGGAAATCATTAAAGTTATCTTTATAAAGGGTAAAATCCTGAATATAGTGGTGAAGGGGTAAAAGAATGGCTTTTCATAAAATTCTAATAGGTTACGACGGTTCAGACTCAAGTAAAAAGGCTTTGAAAAAGGCAATAGAACTTGCGAAATTGACAGGTGGGGAACTTCATATAGTTGGTGTTGTGAGACCTTTTGAGTTTGCCGCCATAGATTACATATCACCTGAGGAGATAGAGGAGTACGAAAAAGAGGAGATATCCAAAGAGGAAAGATTCCTGAAAGAAGCGAGGGATATTGCGCTGGAAAATGGTGTTGATGCCATAACAAAGGTGATGGAAGGGGAGCCAGCAGAGGAGCTGATGGCTTATGCCGACGAACAGGGATGTGACCTTATAGTGGTGGGTCACAGGGGTGTTGGTGGTTTCAAAAGAATGATACTGGGAACCACAGCAGGAAATCTGGTCAAATACGCAAACCAGTCTGTTCTGGTTGTGAAATAGCTATTCTTTCCTGAACCTTTCCACAAGCCTTGGATAAATAAGAATCAAGAACAGGGCAAATATTATAACGGCAACTGCAATAAAATAATACTCCTTTGCCTCTCCAAAGAAATGCTCTGCAGCCTTTCCGAAGAAATACCCCACAGACAGGTATATAACAGCCCAGAAAAACAAGGAAATCAGATTAAAAAACACAAACTTACCTGTTCCAAAACCTGTAGCACCCATAAGCATCATGGGTATCATCCTCATACCGTAGAGGAAACGGATAATGAAAATAGACAGGATTCCGTACTTCTCCAGGAGCTTCTTTGCCCTTCTGTATTCCTTTCGGGTGTGTCTGTTCCTCAGGAGAATTTCCCTGCCTTTCCACCTACCGAGGAAAAAGTATATTATCTCGTGTAGAAATGCCCCAGCCATTGCAAACACGAGGGACAGATAAGGATTGAGCATCTTCAGTTTTATGAAGAAACCTACAACAAGAAGGAATATTTCCCCCTCAAGAAAAGTCCCCACGAAGACAGCTATATACCCATAATTCTGAAGAAAGTGCTCTAAGCTCTCTATTTAGGTTACCTCCCACTAACTGGTAGGTATTTATTATATACGGTGCTGTGGGAAAATTTCATGAAAAGTATGGCATAATTGGGATATGCAGAGTATTGTCCTTTGTATAACAGGTGCAAGTGGTACTGTATACGGTCTGAAGATTCTGGAGGAGCTCTCCAGGGGTCTTTTTGTTCATCTGGTTGTATCCGATAGCAGTTTCAAGGTTATGGAAGAGGAGATAGGGCTTAAAAAGGAAGATTTCCTCAAAAGTATCCCTGAAAATTGCAGGTTTTACAGTCAGGAGGAAATTGATGCCCCGATTTCAAGCGGAAGCGTCCTTATAAATACAGAGGGGGTTATTGTCGCTCCATGTTCCGTCGGAACGTTGGGGGCTGTGGCAAATGGAATATCCAGTAATCTGATACACAGGGTGTGTGATGTTGCCTTGAAGGAAAAAAAGAAACTTTACATGCTCGTTAGGGAAATGCCCCTTTCCCTTATCCATATAGAAAATATGAAAAAGGTAACCCTTGCAGGGGCAACGGTTGCTGTGGCATCCCCTGCTTTTTACCACAGACCACAGACTGTTGATGATATGGTCAGCTTTGTTGCCGGAAAGGTCCTTGACCATTTTGGGATAAAACATCACCTTTATAGAAGGTGGAAAGATGAAGATTTCTGAGTGTGTAGAGCTGTTTTTATCGTATATATCCGATAAATCACCCCACACCCTTAAAAACTACAGGTCTGACCTGAACCAGTTTGTAAAGATAGTCGGGGACAAGGATGTTGAGAATGTAACAAAGGCTGATATAGCAAAATTCAGGATAGTACTCCAGTCCCAGAGGAAAAAATCCTCTACCATAGCACGGAAACTCGCCTGTATAAACTCATTTTTTGAGTATCTGATAGACCTGGAGGTTGTGTCTTCTTCTCCCATAACCCGTTCCCACAGACCAAAGGTTTCCCAGAAGATACCCTCAGCACTTTCCCACGAAGAAATAAAAAAGGTACTCAATGCCACAAAAACGCTGACAGAAAGGGTAATTGTTGTGCTGATGCTCACAACAGGGCTCAGGTCCTCAGAGCTACTGGGTATAAAGAGAAATAACATACTGATTGAGCATAAAGGACAGATTTTTAATGCAGATTCGGTTTACAAACTTGAGATAGGCGGAGAGGATATACTGTACATAAGGGTTGAGGGAAAAGGTGGCAAGGAAAGGGAGGTTCCTATAACAGGTGAGCCGATGGAACTGTTTGTGGAATATCTGAGATTCAACAGCTCTGACAGGGTTTTCCCGATTTCTTACTACTCACTGTGGAGGATGATTGTAAACATAGGCAGGCGGGCAGGTATATCACTCCATCCCCATAAACTGAGGCACACCGCAGCAACCCTTGCACTCCAGTCAGGGGCTGAGCTGAGAATCATACAGGAACTGCTCGGTCATGCCTCACCTATAACAACGGCAAGATACGCAAAGGTTGGAC
>JAADEU010000103.1 GCA_013153235.1 Aquificota bacterium
TGTATACCAGACCAACCCTTACAGAGGAGGAGATGGAAAGGATTATAAAGAAATGGGCCACAGAGGACCTGATAAAACACAAAATGAAGGAAAGTGCAATCAGGCATATTAAGAAATTATAATTTGCCTTATTAACCTCTGGAGTTTAAATTTAAGAAAGAAGGAGATTTACTCCTGAAAAAAACAATATGGTGAAAAAATGATACATATTTACAGTTCTGCGGTGGAAGAGGGAGGAGTAATACCTGTCCGGTATACCTGTGATGGGGAAGATGTCTCACCTGATATCCGTTGGTCAGGAGCCCCTGAGGAGGAAACCCTGAGTTACGTGCTTATTATGGAAGACCCTGATGCCCCTATAGGTACATTTACCCACTGGACGGTTTACGATATTCCTGCCAGTGTTAAATTCCTGCCTGAGAACTTTCCAGATTATCCTCAAATAGACGGGATAAAACAGGGTATAAATGACTTTGGCAGAATCGGATACGGAGGTCCCTGTCCACCCCCTGGAAAACCCCATAGGTATATATTCAGGATTTTTGCGATAGACCAGCCTTCCCTTGGACTGCCTGCAGGTGCATCAAGACAGGAAATTGAGATGGCAATGACAGGTAAGGTGATAGATGAAGGGAGCCTGACCGTTTACTACGGTCGTTAACGGTAGGCATTAAACATCCATTTGCCTATTGCCTGGATTTCTTCATCGGAAAGTTGCTGGGAAGGCATCAGCCCCCATCTCCTTACACAGGGTATACAGATTGATTTGTCTTCGGAAGGCTGTCTCAAAAAGTCAGACAGATACTCTACAAATTTTTCCTCATCCCGGTAGTAGTATTTTATCTGGTGAACCAGGATATCAAGTGGGGGGGCTTTCAGGATTGAATTATCTGTAAGTTCTGTAGTTTCAAGCTGATGGCAGGTCATACAGTGTTCTTTGAAGAGTTTTTCCCCGTAGGGTTCAAATTCTGTTCCATAAACCACGGTGAATAACAGTAAAACTATCAGGAAATGTTTCATTACCGTCTACCTGTCAGAAAGTGTTCCATTATTAATATACTATTTTCTATTCTTGCTTTGTTATCTACAATCAGGGTCGATAATTGTCAGGGAAAAGCCCTTTATAGCCTGCATCCTGCAGGAATCAACAGCTATAGTAAAGGTGTATGGGGAGAAATTGCTGCAGCCTACATCTGACTGGACAGTTCCTGTTATCTGTCCGTTATTGAAGGTCAGGTCTGGTGGAAGGGAACCACTTAAACTCCAGATGTAGGTGTCACCACCTCCCATTGCGCTGAATGTTATGTTGTAATCGCTTCCTTCGTATGCTGGGGGAAGGGTTTCAGTGAGTATTTTTACATTCTGTGGTTTTACATGTATGGTGAAGGGTGATGAATTCCTAACGGCATCTCCGAGACTGTCTTCAACGCATATGTTATCTATCGTTATTGTTCCTCCACAGTCTGTTATGGAACCTGGCTGTGAGTCCGTGTCGAAGTTTACCGTTCCTGATATCAGACCATCAGATGAGATACTTAAACCAGAGCCATTCCACTGGGTTGTGGTATCACAGGAAGTACCATTCCAGGTTCCAAAAGTGTAAGGTGGTTTACCCCCGGTTATTTTTATCTTGGCGGTGTAGGGCGTATCTTCTGTGGCGTCTGGAAGGATTATATCCTGAGGAAAAGTAACAGGTCTACAGGCCTTATTACTGTGGAGTTCTGCCAGCGTTACCCATTTTACAATGTCATCGTATGGTTCTACCCTGTTTATATCATCAGGATAATTGTCCACATTTACACCGTAATCGTACACCCTTATTGTTGTATCTGTTGTTACCGCCTGAGGTCCTGCAGTCTGGTTATTGTAGTTTCCACTTCCGCTGAGTACTATAAAGGCTACATTTTGCACCGTCTGTACAGGTGATGTGCATGCAGGGTCTGGACAGATTTCCAATGTTATCTTTGTTGACAACCTGCCACAGTAATCTGTCAGTCCCTGGTCGTAGATATAAACAAGCTCTTTACCAAAAGCATCCCTGGATTGTCTGACTATCTGGGGAAACTGTGTTGCATCAGGTAGTTTTTTTGCAGAGTAGGTATATCCCAAAACAGCCTCAACAGCCGCATTTACAGCTTCCTTTGATGCGTTTACCTTGGCCCTTTTTGCAAGGATAGTAAATGCTGTTATACCAATACTCAAAACAAGACCTATTATTACCAGAACCATCGCAAGCTCAATAAGTGTAAAACCTCTCCTGTCCATAATCTACCTCAGGATTTTTATTCGTTCCTGCAGTATTTCCTTTATTCTTTCATCCAGCCCTTCAAGGTTTAACATCCCTGTGTAAATATTAACGGCTTTTTTATAAAATCCGTTAATTTCAAGGATTCTTCCGTATGCATATGCTATGTACTGATCGTTCGGATTTAGCTGATATGCCTTTCTGTAATAGACCAGTGCCTGTTGATACTTGCCCTGTTTTTCAAGCAGTATTCCCCAGGCGTAGAGTATGTAGGGTGAAGACATCCCGATTAAACGGGAAAGAAACTCCTCTGCCCTGTTTATATGACCGGAGTCTATAAGGCTGATAGCGATATCTGCGATGTAAGATTCCTCTTTTAGCTGTGGTATATATCTGTACAAATCCTCAAAATTTTCTGTCAGAATCTGAAGTACCATGATGTTTTTCAGGATTTTCTGGTTCTTTTCAAGACTGTAGGCCTTTTTGTAGTACAGCAGACTTTCGCGGTAATCCCCTTTTTCCAGATAACTGTTGGCAAGACTGATATAGCTGTTGTACAGATAGATATTTTTTCTGTTTTTGTTTTCCGCTTTTTTTTCCTGTCTGTCTTTTTTAGCAGCTACTGTCTTCTTTGTTTCTGGAGGAACAGGCTCTTTTTTGACTGTATGTTTTTCTTCAGGGGCAATAGGATTGATGGATTCTGATGTTTTTTCAGGTTTTTCCTTTTCTATATTTACAGGTTTCCTATCAGATGTAGAAGCTGTGTTTCTGGCTATCTTCGGTGTATTTTCCACTCTGGAGAGTTTTATCTCCCTGTCACCGTAAAGGAGTTTATCCCTGTTAATGAGCAAAATTGATAATGCACCTGCCAGGATTATAATAACCCCTGAGTATATAAAGAATCTCTTTCCCCCTTCTTCTTTTCTAACTTCTCCTTTTAGTCCCGGGGGAACAGGTTTGTTTTTTCCTCTACCTTTAAGCCTGTTTAGCGTTTGAATAATAAGACTCATTATACCCTTAATGAACCTTTATAATCCTTGGTCTGAGGAAAATTATTAATTCCCGCTTCTGTTTAATATATTCTTCTTTTCTGAAAAGAACACCCAGTCCAGGTACATCTCCAAGGCCAGGTACTTTGCTTACCACTTTTCTTTTATCTGTACCGATAAGACCACCAATGATAATCAGATCTCCATCCTTAACCTTGACGATGGTTCCTGCTTCTTTCACATTAAGAACCGGGGCTTCGGCAATGACCTTACCATCCTCTACAAGCTGTCTCACATCCTCTATCT
>JAADEU010000017.1 GCA_013153235.1 Aquificota bacterium
GAGGAATTTTCCCTATAAGTGTCCATAGGTTTCTGATTTTTACCCAGAACACATTTTCTTTAAAATCCTCAACAGCCTCAACAAGCATCAGTGGTGTCTCAACATCAGGGAGTTTATCCATGGTGTTTTCATCAACCAGTTCGTAAGCCTTCAGAAAAACCGTTGGAATTTTCCTCTCCATTTACTCCTCACAGGTCTGTGCTTTTCTCATTGGTATCAGTGCATTTCTTGTCTGCTCTTTAAGAATATTTATAGACTGGGCTGTCATAAAGAACGCATGCTCCAGATTAATCAGTGCAGACTGGAGGTCTTTATCATTTGTAGAAAATCTCAGTTCCCTGACCATCCTGTGGAGCTCGTCCAGCGTCGTCCCAAGCTCATACGCAAGGGTAAAGGTTTTCATTACTATTTCATCAACTTTCTGTTTTTCTTCTTTGGTCATTACTTCCTCCTATTTCTTACTGCCGCAGACGTAACATACACCTGTCTCTGTTTTTGCCCAGTGTCTTGTTCCGGCAGGGAGGTCAAGCCTGTCTCCTGGCCTTAAGACGATTTCCCCGTCCTCTGTACCCATCACGATTTCACCCTGATAAACCCATCTGACCTCCTGATAAGGATGGATGTGCCAGTCGTAGTAGGAACCTGCCTCATCACACCAGGTAAAGATATTTGTGTATCCCTCTTCTTCCAGTATTTTTACGATTTCTTTTATATCTGTGGTTCCTGTACTTTTTACCATTATTTTCTCCCTATCAGGCTCCATGTCTCATGGTCTATGTTATGCAGTATGTATTCAGGGGCTTCAATTTCTATTATATATTTTCCATCTATTTTAACAGGCTGTCCATTTTCGTCCATTCTGAATCTGACTTCACCTGTCTTGTGTCCATTTTTGAAAAATTGAATAATACCGTTTTCCTCTTTTATTTCTGTTATACCGTGCATGTTCATCTGCCGGACGATAACATCCTCAATAAAAGCCCTGTCTGATATGGAGAAAACCCTCTGTCCAGGTCTTTCGTGGAAGTGTTTGTCATTCAGCCATACAAGGAAGGCAAATACAACGACAGAAACATCAATCATTGCAAGGGATATGCTGTATTTCTTTTCAAGAATAAAAAATGAAAGAACAGTTAAAACTGTAAAGATTCCTATTATAAAAAGCATCAATCTGCCAAAATTCATAACTGAAGAGCCCCGCTATTTTATCAGTATTCTATTATTTCAACATCCTCAGGAATATTAATATACAGCTTTATGGGCTCTTTTTTATATCTTAAATCATAGAACACAAGTTCCATTCTATTGCCTTCTTCATCCCAGACGAATATCTGCTCTATTTTAAGAGGCTTTTTAATCAGCATCTCAACTTTTTTAATTTTTGATTTACCCTTTACATTAAGCACCACATCTATAAAATCACCTTTCTGCTCCTCATGGATAACGTTAAACAGTTTTTCCAGTCCTTTTTCTGTGGCAAAAGCCCTGAACAGTTTCAGAAGGAAAAACTGGTCAGAGAGCTGGGACTTTATCGCCTGCTTTTCCTCAGGGGTGTATATGATAAGCTGGTTGTCTTGCAGAAAGTAAATCTGTTTTATAGGTTTTTCGTAAATGATTTTTATGGTTGCTGGTTTTGTTATAAACAGTCTACCTTCAAACTCCTCAGGCTGCTCAAGGTCCTCCATGTATGTTCTCTGTTTAAAGGATGCCTCTATTGAGGAGATGGAGGAGAGTTTTTTCTGAAGTTCTGTAAGAACGCTTCCGTATGAAAAAGAAAAAAGCAAAATAAAAACCAGAAAAACAGCCCTTTTCATATAATCACCTTCAGTACAGCCACATTGCCAGTTTCTTTCTGTACTCTTTTGTTAATGGATTGCCCTCTCCAAGGAGGTTAAATATGGCAACCATGGATTTTCTTCCTGCCTCATCCCTGTATTTCTTATCAAGTTGGACTATTTTCAGGAATTTTTCAAGGGCATCTCTGTAATTTTCCTGCAGGGCAAGGCAGGCTCCCTCTTTGAGCAGTCTGTCCAGCTCATTTTCAGGCTGGAGTTCCTCACACCATTGTTTGAATGTGATAAGCTCCTTCAAGGCCTGTGCTTTTGAAAAATACTCCTTGTGGTACTCCTTGATTGAGTCAAGTAGCTGTTTTGCCCTTTCAAGTTGACCTGTCTTTATATAAAACTGGGCTGCTTCAAGGGCGATTTTTTTATTTTCAGGATATTCCTGGAGGAGTTTTTCGTATATCTCTTCGGCTCTGGCTATATTGCCTGCCATAAATTCCATCTTTGCTTCATCAAGAAGCCTGTCGGCTTCGGATTTGATGTATTTTGACAGAACCTCCCTCAGTTTTGGTTCAGGCAGTGCACCTACAAACCTGTCAACCTCTTTACCGTTTATAAAGATTCTCACATCGGGGATTCCGCTTACCCCAAACTCCTGTGCTATATGTGGATTTTCGTCTGTGTTTATTTTTGCAAGGACAAATCCGTATTCATTTGCCAGTTTTTCAAGGATAGGCTTGAGTACCCTGCATGGACCACACCATGGGGCCCAGAAATCTATAACAACAGGTTTTTCGTAGGATTTTTCAACAACAATTTCCTCAAAATTTTCATCGGTGACATCATATATGAGACCCATTTTTAACCTCCTTTGAAGATATTCGTATATGTATATATTATATGGAATTTTAGTTTATTTTTCAAATAAAATCTTAGTGCTTTTGACTAATATTTTGAACCTTTTCTTTCAGTTTACATACACTGCAGATTTCTGTAAATGAAGGCTCACCGCAGATTTTACATACCTTCAGCTGGTCTTTCTGTCTTTCCTGATACTCCTTCAGTATGGGATACATCTTTTTGAGGAAGTTTGTGTAAAACTGGAGTTTTGTTCCTGGGTGTTTTTCCTCAAGGGAAGAAAGGAGTTCCTTGTATTCTATGGAAGATGCCCCTTCAGAAAAAGGACACTCGTACTCTATGTACTCAATATTATTGAAGAATGCGTAAAGGGCTGACTCCTTTTCAGTGATTTTACACAGGGGTTTAACCTTCCGTATAAAACCGCCTTCCTCCCACAGAACAGGATACTGCCTTTTGAGGTAATCTATATTCCAGTGGAGTGTATTTCCAAACAGAACAGCAGCCTCATCATCAAGGTTATGTCCTGTTGCTATTATTGAGTATCCAAGCTTTTTTGCGTATCTGTTCATGTAGTACCTCTTAACCGTCCCACAAGCAGAACAGGCAGGTCTGTCGGTGATTTTATCTATGGCAGGTATTGGGGCTATCTCCTCTTTCAGGGATACTATGTGAAGTGTTCTGCCTATCCTGTCTGCAAACTCCAGTGCCAGTTTTTTGGAATCATCAGAATACTGGTCTATTCCAAGGTCTATATAGAATCCATCAGCCTCATAATCCAGTCTGGTCAGCGCATTCCACAGGGCAAGACTGTCCTTTCCACCGGAAACG
>JAADEU010000111.1 GCA_013153235.1 Aquificota bacterium
GGATAGAGCCGGTATTCAGTCTGGTTTACGAGAAGAAGGTTTCCCTGGGGAAATTTTACTACGTTGACCCTGTTTTTGAGAAAACGATGGAGCGGGAAGGTCTGTTTGACGACCAGCTTATAAGGGAGGTTTCACGGAACGAGGGAAGCATCCAGAACATAAGGTATATACCTCCCAGATGGAAAAAGGTGTTTGTGACGGCAATGGATATATCGGCTGAGGACCATGTGAGGGCACTTGCCGCGATACAGAAATGGACAGACTCCTCAGTTTCAAAAACGATTAATTTTCCAGAGGATGCAACGGTTGATGATATGAAAAGGGCATACCTCCTTGCCCACGCCCTTGGTTGCAAGGGGCTGACAGTTTACAGGTACAGGTCCATAAAAGGGGTGTACGTTACAGGGGAAGAAAAGGAAGAAAAGCCCCAGCTCAAGGACTACAAAGATGTAAAGGCAAAGGGTCCCACCATTTACGCCGAGGCAACAGCCGTGGAGGAGCCCTCTGAAGAAAAACAGACCGGTGATATGTGTCCTGTCTGTGGTTCTCCACTTGTGAATATTGAAGGGTGTAAAAAATGTCCGGTATGTGGATGGAGTGTGTGTGAGATATGATTTATCTGTTTACAGGAAACGGTAAAGGAAAAACAACAGCAGCGATAGGAACAGGGATAAGGGCTGTAGGGGCAGGTCTTTCTGTTCTCATGGTCCAGTTTATGAAGGTGAAAGAGCTTTCGTCAGAGTACAGAGTTCTGGAAAAGCTGGATAGGTTTGATGTTGTGAGCTTTGGCAGAAAGGGCTTTTATCTGCCGGAGGAAGAGCTTGAAAAAAATCCCCAACTGAAAGAAAAAGGCTTTAAACCCCTTTCAAAAATAGACTACCAGCTGGCAGAGGAAGGTATAGAGTATGTTAAAAATGCCCTGCTGAACGAAAAATACAATCTGTACATACTGGACGAGCTGTGTGTTGCACTACACTACAGGGTTGTAGAGGAAAACGGTGTAAAGAAATTTCTGCTGGACTACAGGGAAAAATTTGATTTTATCATTACAGGCAGGTACTGCCCTGACTGGCTTATAGATATAGCAGACCTGGTCACAGAGATGAAGGAAATAAAGCATCCCTTCCAGAAAGGTCTGACTGCAAAAAAAGGTATAGATTTTTAGGTCAATTACGGTTATATTTGGTCCTATGGGGTACCTGTTTGCGTTTCTGGTTCTGGTATTTTCTGTATCTGCTTCGGAAATACACTGGCTTACATTTGAAAAAGGGATGGAACTGGCCAGAAAAGAAAACAGACCAGTTCTCCTTGATATCTACGCCCAGTGGTGTCACTGGTGCAACGTTATGGAAAACACCACCTACAGGGACAAAAGGGTCATACAGATAATAAACAACCATTACATCCCCGTAAGGGTGGACAGTGAGGAAAGACCTGAAATCAACAGGATGTACAACCAGGGTGGCCTTCCATCAACGGTTATTCTCACCCCTGAAGGAAAGGTCGTATGGGGAGGAATATATGTTCCACCGGATAAAATGGTGGTTATTCTGGAAAGGTTTGCACAACTGGAGCCTGAAAAATTAAAGGCCATAGCCGAAGAAAACGAGAAAAAAGCAAACAGGGCCCTGAAAAGGTTTCTAAAAAAAGACCCTGAAAAACCCTCCCCTGAATACATCCAGAAGGTATTCAGATACATAAAAATGAAATACGACAGAAAGTACGGGGGTTTTTACGGGGCTCCAAAATTCCCGGAAGAAGAGATTCTCCATTTCCTTATGGTTTATCACGCAATTTTTTCTGATAAAACAGCAAGGGATATGATGGTAAAAACGGCTGAGGGGTATATGAAATTGATAGACCCTGTGGAAGGGGGAATCTTCAGGTACAGCACGACGGAAGACTGGAAACACCCCCATTACGAAAAACTCCTCAAGGACCAGTCTGACCTTTCAGTTGCTTTCTTTGAGCTGTACAGTATCACAGGCGACAAAAAATTTTTAAACGCCGGTCTGTCCTTGTTAAAGTTTGGACTGGAAAAACTGTACGGCAGGGAAAAGGGATTATTTTATAACTCGCAGGGGGCCGACATTGTTGATGAAAAGGGAACGCTCCTTGTAACAGGTGAGGAGTATTTTATTCTGGACAGGGAGGAAAGGCAGGAGGTTGTCAAAAAAACAGGCAGAGGACCTAAAATTGAGAAGAGATTTTATTTTTCAACAAATAGCCTGTTCGTCAAGGCACTGCTTTACGGATATGCCTATACAGGAAGGAGGAGTTATCTTGATACAGCCCTTAAAACACTGGAAGTAATAACAGAAGAAGGGCTGACAGAAAGGGGAGTGGTATATTCCCAGAACATAAAAAAATACTTCCTTTCAACAAATATTTACTACCTTGAGGCTGTACTGACAGCTTACCAGATTACAGGGAACACAGAGTACCTTGAGACAGGGGAAAAAGTATTCCGGATTTTGAAAAAATACTACTACAGTGGCGAGGCAGGAATACTTGCGGATATTTTGGAAACGGAGACTACAACAAGGAAGATATCGTTTATTGATGATACGGTGCTTTTAAATAGGAGGGCTGTCAGGGCCTTTTACAGCCTATCCATGTTCACAGGCAGGGAAACATACAGGGACTTTGCAGACAGTATAGTGGAAAGACTTCCAGGAAGAACGGATATAAACAGGGCTATCGCATACATGGTTGTGCTCTATCCACCTTTTGTGGCACACATAATTGGCTCTGAAGATAGGAAAGAAAGATTTATCAGAAAGGTTTTTACAGCCTTTCCATACTGGAATTTTACACAGTTTGTAGACAGGAACGACCGTAAAACGCTATCCCGTATAGGATACAGACCTGAAAAAGAAACGGTGATTTACCTGTGTAATCCGGACCTGTGTTTTGAAAGACTGGCAGACCCTGACAGGTTCAGGGAAGCCCTGTTTACAGCCCTGAAGAACTACGCAACATTTTGATTACTTGAGCTGTTGAAGACCATCGTAGGTGTAGGTAAGGGTAGAAAGAACAGTAAAGAAGGAAGCCGTATAAATCACACCGTTTACAATCTCAGGGGGAACCTCCGTTATGTTGGCAAGGAGAACCGTAACCACAGAGAGAATCTGGAAAAAGGTCGTTGCTTTACCAAATACAGAGGGCTTTACATCCAGATAACCCCTCATAAAGTAAATCAGTGCACTGCCAAGGAGAATATAAACATCCCTGCTTATCACAATAACGACATACCAGTACGGGAACTTTACCTGAAGGTCTGATGTGTAGATAAACACAAAACTGCTCACAAGAAGGGCCTTATCCGCTATAGGGTCAAGAATCTTACCAAGAATTGTAATCTGGTTGAACTTCCTTGCAATAAAACCGTCAAGTGCGTCTGTAAGCCCTGCAATCACAAAAACAATAAGGGCATAAAGGGGTTTGTTGTACCCAAT
>JAADEU010000064.1 GCA_013153235.1 Aquificota bacterium
TATGTTTCCTTCATACTTTATATCTGTCTTATTCTTATTAGTTTTTAGTTCCTTAATAGGGAATTTGTTCCTCTGAGTGTTTTTCAATTCAAGAGCTTTCTTGTAATTAACATCTAGCGTTAAAATATACTTGTCTGCATTTTGTATATCCTGTTTTGAAGGTCCTGATGAGGGAAGGAATCCTGCACATCCGGCTGATAGAACTATAAGTGAATATAAAAAAATCTTTAACGTCATTTTAGGCATTTGGATCCTCTTCGCTTTACTTACATAATAATAATTATATCAAGAATCAAGGAATATATATCAATCAAGCTTTTATTTCCTGAGTTACTGGTACCCAGAACTGAAAGGATATTTCCTATAGTATTATACCCAGTTTTAATAAACTTTTGAGGAGAAAAGGCTTGGAGGGGTCTTTATAGTACTACTGATTTTTGATAAAAAATTTGTGGAAAGGTAGAATATTACCGACTACAGTTTGAAGGAGGAATGTTGTTTTACGTATTCCTGATAACATTTCTGGCGGTGTTATTTTATCTGGAATTTAGACCTTTTAGAAGACTGGGAATAGAAGAAAGCAGGCTGCTTGATGTATCCGGGACAATTCCGGAAGATATTTACAGGTACAGCGTAATTGCCCATATACACACCCAGTTCTCCTTTGATTCCCTCGGTAAGCCATCGGATATTAAAAAGGCCATGGAGGAAAACGGGATAGATTTTGTGTTTGTTACAGACCACGACAATGATAATTACCGTTTTTTTGAGGATGAAAGGATTTTTGCCGGTGTTGAAAAGAATACACCAGACGGCAGGCTGTTGCTCCTTGGAAATAAACTACCTGTTATCTCCCACCCTAACAATTTTGAGTTTGAGCACTACAGATGGAAAGGTGAGTTCAGGCCTGACCACCTGTACGAGATAATAGACATAAAAGATGGCATTGTCTGGAACAAACCTCTGGCGATTATCTCGTTGATTAAAAACATCATCATTTATCCGTTAACAAGGGACATACTGCACAAATGGAACTGTCTTATCCCCCTGGAAAGCTGGAGCAGATTGTATTTTGCACGGGCAAGGGGTTTGAAGCTGATTGGGGGTCTGGACCTCCAT
The DNA here is from genome assembly GCA_013153235.1 of Aquificota bacterium. Taxonomy (GTDB): domain Bacteria; phylum Aquificota; class Aquificia; order Aquificales; family Hydrogenothermaceae; genus Persephonella_A. The sequence goes on from JAADEU010000064.1 coordinate 1,120, forward strand.
ATAAAGCTTGTATACCAGGAGCATACCCATGGAATTTTGATTCCGTCATACAGGGCTGGATTTAAATGGCTGGTGAACAGGGTGTACTCAAGGAAACCACTTAACGGTAAAGAGGATGTTCTTGATGCCCTGGAGAAAGGAAACCTCTACATCTCACTCAAGCAGTTTTACGGTGAGTTTTTTGCAACTAATGGGTCAGATGTGTACCTGCCAGGGGAAAAGATACCACCGGGAAGTAAACTGGTGTGTGAATTTCCCCACAAAAAAACCGTAAAGATACTGAAATACGAAAATAAACCTGTTGTCGTAACCCACAGGGATAGATTCGGTTATAAGGTAAACGTGGCCGGTATGTATCATTTTGAGGTATACGAGTATGATTTCAGGATAGGAAATCTGTACTTTGGATTCAGACCTGTTGCCATTACAAATCTATTTGAGGTGGTAGATGGCTGAAAAGAGATTAATCCCACCAGACTGGGAGCTAAAAATAAAGTGGAATGTGAAGCTGTTTTATGCGATAAACTCCAGAAGAAGCCGTTTTCTGGATAAATTCTACAGATATTTTTTTAGACTCGGAAAAAGCTATACCCTCCCTGTTTTTCTTCCATTTTTTTACTTCTCAGGTGGTATTGATGCCCTGATTCACCTTACCGTTTCCCTGTTGATTACAGGTATAATGATGCCTTCCATCAAATACACCTTCAGACACCAGAGACCTTCAAAGCTCCTTGAGGATGTACATCTGCTGGAACCTGTTACCCTGAAGAGCTTTCCATCTGCAGATGCAGCCTATGCGTTTACTCTCCTTGGAGTGATACTTTTCTACGGTAATCCCTGGGTTGATGCCATATTTGTTATTTATGCACTGCTGATAGCATACGGACGGGTGTACATGGGGGCACACTTCCCTGTTGATGTGATTGTAGGTGCATTGCTTGGGCTTTTATCAGGTGTTGCAGGGTACTGGGGAGCAAACTGGGTGAAAAAACTCTTTTAAAGTTCTCCCCTTGCCTGAAGCATAAGCCTTTTCATCAGTCTTACAGCCTCATCCAGACCCATAAAGATGGAGTTAGCTATTATGGAATGACCGATATTCAGCTCCTCAATCTCCATTATCGCTGCAACAGGCTGGACATTGGTGTATGTCAGGCCGTGACCTGCAAAAACCTTCAGTCCTTTATCCTTTGCATAAACAGCAGCCCTTTTTAATCTTTCCAGTTCCTTTTTCTTCTCTGTGTCTGAAAAGGCATTTGCGTACTCACCGGTATGCAGCTCTACCGCATCTGCCCCTGTTTCCACAGATGCGTCTATCTGTTTCTCATCCGGGTCAATGAATAGGGCAACGCTGATTCCATTTTCTTTCAGCTCAGAAATGTACTGTTTCAGATAATCCTTCATTGAGTATACATCCAGACCACCTTCTGTTGTTATTTCCTCCCTTTTTTCCGGAACCAGGGTGACCCTTTCCGGTTTTATATCAATGGCGATTTTTTTCATCTCTTCAGTTGGGGCCATCTCCATATTGAGGGGAATCTTTTTTATGGCACATCTGAGTCTGATAACATCCTCGTCCTGTATATGTCTTCTGTCTTCCCTGAGGTGAAATGTTATCTGGTCGGCACCTGCATCCTGGGCAATCAATGCACCTTTGATAGGGTCAGGCTCGTCTGTCTTCCTTGCTTCCCTGACAGTTGCAATGTGGTCAATGTTTACTCCCAGTTTCATCCTTACAGACTCCTTTAAAGTTAGTTTTTTCAGGAACCGATAATATAAACTACCAGATTACATACCGGGGAAAAAATGATAAAAAACATTTTAATCATATTACTTATTGCAGTAAATACTGCCTTTGCACTGAAGATTAAGCATGCAGACCACAGGGATTATTACAGGGTTGTAATCCAGACCGACAGGCCGGTTAAATTTGATGAGATACCATTTCTGGATTCAAGGATTTTTGTCCTCAGTGTTGAGTCTTCATCAAAAAAGCTAAACAAAAAAATACTCAAGAGAAAATACATAAAGAGTCTGGACATAATTTATTCAGGGGATACAACAAAATTTGTTTTTGAGGTTTCTTCAAAAATTAAGGGTTACAGGATTTTTACACTCAATAATCCCTACAGGATAGTAATTGATTTTTACAAAACCGAAAAGCCCCCTGAGGACAAAACTGAGCCACCTCTGTATGACGACCCGATATACAGAATCATCATGGAATACGAAATGAAACAGATGGAAAAGGAACTTCTGGTTGAAGAGAAAAAGATAATAGTAATTGACCCGGGACATGGTG
>JAADEU010000060.1 GCA_013153235.1 Aquificota bacterium
CTCCATAGAAAAACAGAAGGAAAAAATACACCAGACAAAACAGCTGGAAAACAAACTGAATGAAATACAGGAATCCCTTCTTCCGATAAAAGAAAAAGAAGGGGCGATTACCTCCCAGATAAGACACCTCAATGAGAAAAAATCAGAAATAGAAAGTGAAATAGAAAAGCTTAAACAGCTTTTAAATGACCTGCTCAGGGAAAAAGAGGAGAAAATCAAAGAGGTTATCTCCCTTGAGGAGGAGATAAAAGTCCTTAAGAAAAAACTCCCCGAGATAAAAAGGGAGCTTGAAGAGGCAGAAAAAGAGCTTGAAGAAAAGAATAAAAAGCTCAAAGAGATAGAGATAGGTGGCTCAAAGGCAAGAATTGACCTTGGAGAGATAGAGAAAGAAGAAAAACAGCTGAAAGAGAAACAGGGAACCCTCCAGAAGGAGAAGCTCCACATAGAGATGGAGCTTGGAAGGGTTATAGAAAAGATAGAAAGCTACAGAAAAGAGATAGAGGAGCTATCCCAGGAACTTGAAGGACTGAGGAACTCAAAAGGCAATATCAAAAAATTCGTTGAGTCCCAGGAAAGGAAGATAAAAGGTCTCCAGAGTGAGCTCCAGAGGCTGAGAATCAGAAAGGAAACACTAATAAAAAAACTGAAGGAAAACAGGGAAAAGATAGAGGCAAACTTCCAGAGACTTGCCCAGATACTTGCCCAGCTTTCACAGGTTAAAGAAGACAGGGTGATGGCTTTAATCAGGGATATAAAAGGGGTCTACGGTCAGGTTGCAGACCTGATAGGAGTAAGGGAACCTGAGCTTTCTCAGGCCATAGAGGCAGCAGGAGGAGGAAGACTCAGACATATAGTTGTTGAGGACGACAGGGTTGCCCAGCAGTGTATAGAAGTTCTGAAAAAAAGCGGAGCAGGTAAAGCCACATTCATACCCCTCAACAGAATCAGGGTGCCTTCTGTTACAAAACCACCTCTTATGAGGGGGGTAATTGGTCTGGCTGTTGATTTTGTCGATTACGACCCGGCTATTGAAAAGGCAGTCAGGTTTGTTTTTGGTGAGACGGTTATCGTTGAGAACTTTGATGCGGCAAGGTCTCTGGGTATAGGAACATTCAGAATGGTTACCCTTGATGGTGATATATTTGAAAAATCCGGAACAATCACCGGTGGAGCAGATAAAAACAAAGGGGGAGTACTGGGTAGAGGTAATCTGGAACAGGAAAAAATCAGACTTGAGAAAGAAGACGACAGACTGAAAGCCGAAGAAGAGGCTATGGAGCAGGAGCTTAAAAGGGTTGAGGAAAAGATATTCCTGACAGAAAAGGAGCTTTACCATCTCCAGAGTGAGAGCCAGAACGTCCTTGAGAGAAACAGGGAGATAGAGGAAAAAATACAGCACAATACCGGCAGAATAACCGTCCTTGAGGAAGAAATTGTTAATCTGAAGAAAAAACAGTTCGAACTGGAAAACAGCCTTGACCAGACGGTGAAACAGCTTAAAGAGGTGGAATCACTTTTATCGGCTGTTGAGAAGAAAAAACAGGAAATACTTGAAAAAATGGAAAATGAAGGCCTCCACAAACTGAGAAAAGAATGGGAGGAGGCAACACAGAGGGTTTATTCCCTGAGGGAAAAGAAAAACGAAATTGAAGCCCAGATTGACAAGCTGACAGACAGGCTGGAGAACTCACTGAAGGTAAGAATATTCCAGATAGAAAACGAAAAAATGAAAACAGAAGACAGTATTAAGGCAAAACAGCAGCAGATAAACCAGATAAAAGAAGAGATAGAGAATCTCAGTAACCAGCTTTCCCAGCTGTGGAAAGGTCTTAAAGAAACGGAAAAAGAAAGGGACCAGCTCATTGACAGCATAGAACAGCTGAAAGAAGAACTGAAAATCCTCAGGTACCAGGAAGAAAACATAAACAAGGAAATCACATACCTCCTTGAGGACAAGGGTAAATACGAGCAGAAAATAGAGGACCTCAAAGAGGAACTCCTCCTGCTAAAAGAGGAGTACGATGGAGAACCTGTTGAGGGAGACCTGAAAGAGCTTGAGAAACAGCTCAGGGAGTATCAGGAAAAAAGACAGGCCATCGGTGCCGTTAACCAGAAAGCCCTTGAGGACTACGACCAGATTAAGGAGAGGTACGATGACCTGAGCCAGAAACTCAGGGTTCTCATAGACGAGAAAAAGTCCATAGAAGAGCTTATTGAAAACCTCGAAGAGAAAAAGGTCAGGGCTTTTATGGAAGTATTTGAGGCTGTAAATAAAAACCTCGGTAAGATATTCAGAAGACTCTCCCCCGGTGGAAAGGCGTATCTTGAAATAGAAAACGAAGAAGACCCCCTTTCAGGTGGAATACTACTGAAGGCAAGACCCAGGGGCAAGGATGTAAAAAGGCTTGAGATAATGTCAGGGGGAGAAAAGACCCTTACAGCCCTTGCATTCCTGTTCGCCGTTCAGCAGTACAGACCGGCACCGTTTTACTACTTTGACGAGGTTGATGCCCACCTTGATGACACCAACGCAAGGAAAATAGCAGAGCTGATGAAAGAACTATCACAGGAAGCCCAGTTTATTGTTGTAACACTGAGGGACACAATGGCTTCCTATGCAGATAGACTCCTTGGTGTATCCGCAAGGGAGGGTATATCAAACGTTTACAGCCTCGAGCTGGCTGAAGTTTTATAGAGAGGAAAGAAATGGAACTGAAAATTCTAATCACAGGACATTTTTCTGCAGGGAAGACTTCTTTTATTAAAACATTAACGGGAAATGCTGTATCCACAGAGGTGAACCTGTCTGAGGGAACTGAAAAACTGGAAAAAAGTACGACCACAGTGGCAATGGACTACGGAAAAATAGAGCTTTCCGGAATAAAGCTCCACCTGTTTGGAACACCTGGACAGGACAGATTTGATTTTATGCTGGATATCCTGGGTAGGAATATAGATGGAGCGATCATAATTGTAGACAGCACACGCAGACAAGCTATTGAAAAAACCAGACCTTTTGTAGATTTCCTCAGAAAATCCGGAAAGCCTTTTATTATAGCCTGTAATAAACAGGACTGTGAAGGGGCTTTATCTCCGGCTGAAATAGCAAAACTGCTAGAAATTCCTGAAAGTATTACCATCCCCCTTGTTGCTATGGACAAAAAAAACTCAACTGCCGTTATAAAGGCTATTATCTCAGGAATACATAATAATAAAGAAGTTGCCTGATATTTGGGCTACCTCCAGATAAATGTTAAAATATTTTTATAAAATCTGGAGGTATTCCATTTGGAGCTGGTTATAGATAAAACAGACCTTCAAAACCTGCTAAAGAAGGCAATTTCCGCCACGGAAAAAAAGTCAGCCCTCCCAATTCTGTCAAACTTCTTACTTGAGGCAAAAGAGGACAGGCTTATCGTTCAGGGGACGGACCTTGAGGTTCATGTTTCGGTTTCTGTATTTGCAAAGGTTGAAAAGGAAGGAACGGCCTGTGTAAATGCAAAAAAACTGACGGACATCTCAAGGCTCCTTCCAAGCAGTGAGGTTTACATAAAACTGGAAGACAGCACACTGAAGATAAAATCAGGAAAAACAAAGTACAACCTTCCTGTTGTTCCCTCAGAAGACTTTCCTATGATGTACCCGTTTCCGGAGGACAATGCCTTTATTGTTTCAGGGGATGAGATACAGAAAGCCATATCAAAAACATCCTACGCAGCTTCAAAGGAAGAAACCAGATTTGCACTCCAGGGTGTTCTGTTTAAATCACTGGACGGCAGTATGGACCTTGTTGCAACAGATGGACACAGGCTTGCCCTGTACACAATAGACAGGAACGGTAAAGGAGAGGTCAATATCATCGTTCCCCAGAAGGCGCTGAACGAGCTGAAAAAACTCCTGACAGGTTTTGAAGATGTTGAGATGGCAGCCTCAGACCAGTACGTATTCTTCAGGACAAAGGAATGGGTTCTGATGTCAAGGCTCCTTGAGGGAGCATTTCCAGACTATACAAAGGTTATACCACAGGAGTTTTCCATTGAGATAAAGGTTGATAAGAAGGAGTTCCTTGATGCGGTGAAGAGGGTTTCTGCTGTTATTGAAGGGGACCCTAAACCTGTAAAACTGACCCTGAAAGAAAACACCCTTGAGCTTGTCTCAAGGTCTTCAGAATACGGGGAAGCAACAGACGAGCTTCCTATTGAGTACCAGGGTGAGGAGTTTTCCATAGGCTTTAATGCCAGATACCTGATAGAGGCTGTTGAGGTTATAGACGGGGATAACGCCCTGATTAGATTTACATCCCCCAATGCCCAGACACTCATTCTTCCGGAGGATGAAACCGACAGGTACAGGGCTATTGTTATGCCTATGGAAATTACATAAATTAGAATGTCTTAAGTTCCATTCAGGAGGTTTTAAATTTGTCAGAAGAACTGAAGAACAAACAGGAAGAATACGGAGCGGAAGCGATAGATGTTGTTGAGGGTCTTGACCACGTCAGGGCAAGACCTGCAATGTATATCGGTGATATCTCAGAAAGGGGCCTGCACCATCTTGTATGGGAGCTCGTTGACAACGCCGTTGACGAGGCAATGGCAGGCTACGCCAGAAATATATCTGTAATAATAAACGACGATGGCTCAATAACAGTTGAGGATGACGGCAGGGGAATTCCGGTAGACATACATCCAAAAACAGGAAAACCTGCTGTGGAAATGGTTTTTACCGTTCTAGGGGCAGGTGGTAAGTTCTCAAAGAAGGCATACCAGTACTCTGGAGGTCTCCACGGCGTTGGTGCTTCAGTTGTTAACGCCCTTTCCAGATGGCTTGTTGTTGAGGTTTACAGGGATGGAAAGGTCTACAGACAGGAGTACGAGTTTGGAAAGCCTGTAACACCCCTCAAGGTGGTTGGCGAAACGGTAAAAACAGGAACAAAAGTCACATTTATGCCTGATGATACCATTTTTGAAACTGTAAACTTCAAGTACGATACCATAGCAAAAAGACTGAGGGAACTTGCGTTTCTCAACCCCGGAGTAAGGTTTTTCGTTGCTGACAGAAGGAAGGATATAGAGGAGGAATTTTTATACAACGAGGGTATCAAGGACTTTGTCAGGGTTCTGAACCAGGCAAAGGACCCTCTATTTGATGAGGTTATCTACGTAAAAGACGAAAAAGAGAGAATTATAGTTGAGGTTGCCTTCCAGTACACAAAGAGCTACAACGAGGTGATAGAAAGTTTTGTTAACAACGTTAAAACAGTTGAAGGTGGTACACATGTTGCCGGTTTCAGGGCTGCCCTCACAAGGGCAATGAACAAAACCCTCTCTTCCATGAGGCTCCCAAAGGAGCTGAAAGGTGGGATAAAAGGAGAGGACCTTAGGGAAGGTCTGACAGCTGTTATATCTGTCAAGGTTCCTGAACCCCAGTTTGAGGGTCAGACAAAGGCAAAGCTGGGTAATCAGGAGGTCAAAAAAGTCGTTGAGACAGTGGTGGGAGACCACCTCCTTGAGTACTTTGATAAAAATAAAGAGATTGCGGTAAAAATAGCAGAAAAGGCCATTGAGGCAGCCATAGCAAGGGAGGCTGCCAGAAAGGCAAAGGAAATATCCAGAAGAAAGTCCTTTCTGGAAGACACATCCCTCCCTGGAAAGCTTGCAGACTGCTCGGAGACAGACCCTGAGAAGTGTGAGCTGTTTATCGTTGAGGGTGAGTCTGCCGGTGGTTCTGCAAAACAGGGAAGGGACAGAAGGACACAGGCGATACTGCCACTTAAGGGAAAAATACTGAACGTTGAGAAGGCAAGAATAGACAAGATACTCTCCAACGAGGAAATCAGGTCTATCATCAACGCCATAGGAACAGGCATCGGTCTTGGACTGGATGAAGAGGACGAAGGTTTTGACATTAACAAGCTCAGGTACCACAAGATTATACTGATGGCAGATGCGGATGTTGACGGTTCCCACATAACAACACTTCTCCTTACACTGTTCTACAGGTACTTCCCGCAGATTATAGAAAACGGCTTTTTATACATCGCCCAGCCTCCTCTGTACAAACTGAAAAAGGGCAGAACGGAGATTTATGTTAAGGATGATGATGAGCTGGCAAGAATCGTTATAGACTTTGCCTCAGACGAGCTGAAGTTTGAGGGAAGAGAGTTTACAAAGCTCCAGATAAAAGAGCTTGCAAAGATGGCCAAAGAGTATGCCGACCTGAAAAAATCCCTCCTCAAAAGAAAGGATAAGGCTGTTGTTGACAGTATAATCCAGATGGCGATTAAAGATGATGAGCTCTCAGATGAAAACAGGGTGAAGGAGATTGTGGAAGCCATGAAAGAAAAGCTCGGTGAAAAATATGACGTTTATTACGAGTACGACCCGATAGAAGGGGAGTACGACATATTCTGTGAGAGGAAGGAAAGGTTTGGAAAGGTCGTTAACAAAATAGATGCCGCCTTTTTAACCTCGTACGCCTACAGAAGACTAACAGAGCTCCAGAGGGAAATATCCTCTGTAATAGGGGAACTGCCTGTGAAGGTCAGCTATAAAACAAGGGAAAAGGTTATCACAGACCTTGACCAGCTATACGATGTTATCTGGGATGCAGGAATGTATGGTGCAGAGATACAGAGGTACAAGGGTCTTGGTGAGATGAATCCTGAACAGCTGTGGGAAACAACCATGAACCCGAAAACAAGGAGACTTATGCAGGTCACCCTTGAGGATGCTGCCCTTGCAGATGAGATATTCTCCATACTGATGGGGGATAAGGTAGAACCGAGAAAAGAGTTTATTATGAAATACGCAAGGGAAGTGAGAAATCTGGATGTATAAAGAGAGACAGGTCTTCCTGTCCCCCCCTAATTGTTCTGTCTGTTTAGCCGTCTTCTTCAAGTATTTTTTTACATTCCAGTGAGGCCATTCTCTCTATAACAGGTCTTTTTATACCAGACATCTGCTCGATCGCATTTATGTACAGGTTCAGATAACCGTCCACTATGGTGGCAAGAATGGCATCGGTTATGGTTTTGAATGCCAGAAAAATCTCAAGGGCCTGTTCCTGGGGATACTCCTGGAATGCCTTTTCTGCAAATTTTTTCTGGAGGAAGCTCATCATGGCTATAAGTAGATTAAGGTCCACATCATCGGCAAGGTATTTAAGTCCCACCTTCCACTGCCTGTTCCAGAAGTCTTCACCTGTGTCCCCTGAGATAATATCCTCGTACCAGTCCACCAGCGTTGTCTCAAGATTTTTGGCTTCTTTTTTATCGTCACTGTCCATATCGCCTGAGTGGGCTTTTACTTCACTGATAAAGGCATTTAAAAGGTCTTCTTTCCATGTTATGAGTTTTTCTTTGTTCTGTGCAATTGTTTTGTAAGTTTCTCCATTTAATCCAGAAATCATCCTAAAAGCCTCCATAATCTCGTCATTGTATACCATCTACATAACCTCCTTAAATTTTTCTACAGCCCTTTTCACCTCCATAAGTATTAGTCCAAGCTTAACATTTCCTGATGTAGTAACCCCGAGGACTGCGAGGTTATCAATTCCTGTAAAAAGGATGTAACCGTGGGAACCTTTAACGTACAGCTGCTCCAGTTCTCCTTTTTGGAGCTCTGTGTTTACCCTTTCCCCCAGGGAAAGAATAGCTGCACCCATTGCCGCAATCCTGTCCTCGTCCTGTCCTTCCCTGAATGTTGAAGAAACGGCAAGACCGTCAGGACTTATCAGGATTGCACCATCTGCACCTGTATTATTTATAATTGACTGAAGAATGGTATGATATCTGTCCATAGGATATCCTCCTTTTTAATTTTTCTAATATCACTGCTATCATTAGATAATCCTAATATAGTTATATCATAAGTATAATCATAAATCCAGTATTTTAATCCAGGGAATAAAGAGTATAAAATTAATAAAAGGTAGAATCAGCTGGGGGAGGCTTTTCAGATGGTTATCTGTTACGACCCTGAAGCAGGACGGTTTTGTGATTTTTCTGTGATAAAGAGGGAGATAAATACCGACATCCTTGAGATGTTTGAGGGGGAAGGATATACAGGTGATTATTCGATTGAAATAACAATAAATGGCTATGGAAAGCTTCTGATAACGTGTTTCTGTGATGGTGAGGTCGCTTCAATCAGTGTGTACAGGAAGATATTCAGGGATAGTCTTGCATTTGAACTTGAACAGCTGTTTACCGTTCTGATGAACTACGGTTCAAAGGAGATAAAAAATCTGTACCTTAAAAGGGTATGGGATTACATTGAAGAGAAAAGCTTTCTCAGATATGGGAAGATTCTCTCCAATTTAAAGACCCCTTTCATTGTGGTTTACAGGCACGACAGGAATGCCCCTGACGAAGTGTTGAATGTGGTCTTTGGTCTTATATCAAAAATAGAGGAGCAGATTAAAAAGTAATATAATGTTTTTATGGAAAGGTTCTTAGACAGGGTCAGACAGCTCGGCAGGTTAAGGGTTATTGAAAAACCCCTTGATGTTGAGCTTGAGATTCCCCATCTTGCGTATATTGAGATAAAAAAAGAAAAGCCCGACGTGCTTCTGTTTACCTCTCCGGTTGATGGAAAAACAGGGTATAAATACCCGATTCCTGTTGTGATGAACGCCTTTGCAGGTTTTGATATATCCACCGTTATTTTTGGTAAAAAACCTGATGAGATTGCCTCTGAGATAGATTCTCTGCTCCACATGAAGCCCCCTTCCTCACTAAAAGAAAAAATCGATACGCTGGGCAGACTCCTGAAACTCAGGTCTGTATTACCAAAAAGAACAGGTAAGAAAGGTCTGTGTCAGGAGGTTGTTATCACAGGGGAGGATGTGGACCTGTTTAAGCTTCCTGTATTGAAGACATGGGAAAAAGACGGAGGCCGGTTTATAACGGCAGGTCAGGTGTATACAAAAAGTCTGGATGGTAAGCTCCAGAATCTCGGTCTGTACAGGCTTCAGGTTGTTTCCAAGAACGAGCTGCTGATGCACTGGCAGATTCATAAAGATGCAAGCCATTTTTTTGACCAGTACCACAGGGCTGGGAAAAAGATGCCTGTAAGTATTGCAATTGGGGGAGACCCACTTTACACATGGTGTGGACAGGCACCACTGCCGTATGGGATATTTGAGATAATGCTGTACGGATTTATCAGGGGTAAAAATCCTCTACTGGTAAAATCCATTACAAACGACATCTACATACCATATGATGTTGATATAGTCATTGAGGGGGAGGTTGACCCTGATAGATTTATGCCTGAAGGTCCATTTGGGGACCACACAGGGTATTATACACCGGTTGAGAACTTCCCTGTAATGAAGGTAAAGACAGTAACAATGAAAAAAAATCCCTACTACTACGCCACCGTTGTTGGAAAACCTCCCCTTGAAGATAAATACATGGGCTGGGGTACAGAGAGGATTTTCCTTCCACTTCTGAAGACCACAGCCCCTGACCTGATTGATTACCACATGCCGGAAAACGGTGTGTTCCACAATCTTATACTTGCAAAAATAAAACCGATGTATAAGGGGCATGCAAAACAGATAATGCACGCATTCTGGGGTGTCGGCCAGATGAGTTTCGTCAAACATGCCATTTTCGTAAATGCAGATGCCCCTCCCCTGACAGATTACCCGGGTATTACCAGATACATACTTGAAAGACTGAAGCCTGATTCCTTCCTGATATCGGAGGGAATTGTAGACCAGCTGGACCACTCAAGCTATGAGCCACTTGTAGGTGGTAAACTGGGTATTGACGCCACAGGAAAGCCTGTTGAAAAAACTGTCAGACCGGTTCCAGATGAGGAGTTGCTTAAACAGCTCAGGGAGCTTGATGGCGACATAACAGACCTGAAGCAGTACTTTACAGACAGTCCAAATCCTATCGCCGTAATTGGGGTAAACAAAACAAAACCTGTAAGACAGATATTTGAAAAACTGAAATGTCTGTCAGACAGATTAAGGATAGTGGTCTTTGTGGACCAGAAAGGAAACGACCTGGATAACCCTTATATGCTTGTATGGAGGGTAACAAATAATATAGATGCCCTGAAGGATGTCTGGATTGAGGAAATCTGGGGTTTTGATGCAACCAGAAAGTGGGAGATAGACGGGTATAAGAGACAGTGGCCTGAGGATGTTTACTGCAGTAAAGATGTTATCCAGAAACTAAAAAATGAAGGACTTATTGATGTTGATGATGATTTTCTGAGAAAGTTCCAGATTGTGGAGGGGGACTGAACCCCCTGAAATCAATGGCTTTCCTTGTCGTCGTGGCTTTTGTGCATAAAGTAAATAGACAGGGCAATAAGGAAAACACCGATACTTAAAAACAGGAGATTTTTAATATCCTCGTACTTGAACTCAATTGCGTACTTGAAAAATGTAACAATCAGGACCATCAGTATAACTTTGGCAAGCTTTTCCTTTAGCTGGTCAAGGGTGTGTACGACGAGAATCTTTGATGATTTTGTGTCTTTTTCCATAGGGTCTATCTTTGATATAAACAGCTCGTACAGACCGAGACCAAAAATCAGAAGAACCGTTGATATCAGGTATACGTCAACTGCAGATACAATGTGTTTGATGGCCTCTTTGTGGAACTCTTTAAAGTATTCCTTGGAAGAAAACATATGTGTAGCGTCCTTGATTACCAGATAGATATCGTATGTACCTATAAGAACCAGTACAAATGCAGCAAGAACACTAGCTATAACAGCCAGAAAAATCATAAATCTGCTTTCCCACAGGAGCCTTTCAACTACTTTTTCTATAACCCTGAACAATACAGTACCTCCCTTTTGTTTTCTTTGTGGGTATATATTATGAAGGAAGGGGCAGGTCTGCCCCTATGAGATAGATTACATTGTGAGGTTTAAGATTTTTCCTGCTTTTTCAATGTCCTCTGAAGAGGGTTTTCTACTTCCAGGTGCAACCTCTTTAATCAAGTGTGCGAGGATGTAAATCAGCGTTCCAACAATCTCTGGAAGTCTTTTCTCAAGCTCAGCCTCAAGGGGGTATTTCAGTGGTGGCATTGTTGCGAGGAAGTTCAGAACATCTTCCACAGCCACCTCTTCCTCTAACTTTCTGAACTTCTGCATGGACTCAAGGAATCCTTTTGTAAGGGGAACATCCGATTCCCAGATGACCTCCCTTGCGTTATAGCTGGCGTTCCTTTCCCCAATCAGAAGAAGGTCGTACAGTTTTTTCTCAACAATGTCTGTGATTTCCTTAGCCTTGTTTTTGTCGATATCAAGGCCTGCTGACTTCCTCATCAGTGCTTCAAGTTTGACTGCTCCTACTACAGGCATTTTTATCCTCCATTTGTGTGTTTAATCTGGCTGAGAAGATTATACTACAAAATTACTTTGTAAAACCTGGCTTTCATCTTGTCTGTGTTGCTTTTTCTTTGGCCTCTTCAAGTGATTTGAATACTTTTCTGAACTTCTCTTTTGTTCCTGTTTTCTGGCCGACTTCCTTCTCAAGTTTCTCTATCTGTGCAATCAGGGGTTTTATCTCCTCTTCTGTTCTCACGTATCCCAGAACCTTAGCCAGTTTAACCTGTCTTTTTGCTTCCTCGAGAAGTTTCAGAGCCATCTGTGGTTTTTCCCTGTAGACCTTTGAGGCATCATCCACCAGTAGCTCGGCAATTGCCAGTGGTTTTGGTATTATTGTTGTCTCAATCTCTATCAACCCCATGGCAACCTGAAGCTGTGCTGTGGCGTCTTTGACCTTACCTTCTTTCAGGAGTTTGTCGGCAAGCTCAACAGCCTCTTTAAACAGTCCAAGTGGCAGGTAAACTGTTTCAATAACTATTTCATCCCTCAGTGAGTTGAGTATAAATCTGGCTGTTACAAAGTCATTTTTCTCAACAGCTTCTTTGGCTTTTCTGGCAAGTTTTTCCGCCTCTTTGAGGTCTGTAACACCTGAGAGCTCTGTAATCACAACATCAATAGGAAGTCTGTCTATCTTTCCCTTATACTGCTTCTCCAGCTTTTCAAGCTGGCTTTTCAGTTCAGCAAGTGCCTTTTTTGCCTCATCAATCCTGTTGTGGCTCAGGAGAAACAGAACCTTTCCTCCTTTACCGTAAACCTCAACAGCTTCCTGAATAACCCTTGAGAGCTCCTTTTCTTTTACCTTTGCTGTAGAACGCTTACCGGAGCTTTCAATAAGTGACTGGGCTGTTTGCTCCTTTTTGGAGCTTTCCTTTCCTGTCTGTGAAGCAAGTGCAGGAACACCCATTAAAAAAGCAGACAGTAAAAATATGACAAATTTCTTCATGACCCACCTCCTGTTGTTTTTAAGTGTGGAGGGGAATCACTCCCCTCCCTGTGTCTCTGTGTTTCCCCCTGGCCCTTCTACCAGATGCTCTCTCAGCAGTTTCTCAGCCTCTTTTTTCGTGACCTCAACCATGAGAACACCTGTGTTGTAAAACACCCTCCTATCGTCTGGCAGCTGTTTTAGAATCTCCAGAGTCTTTTCTATCTGTTGTTTCAGTAGCTCCCTGTCCTCCATAGTATCCTCCTACTTAGAGGCCTTTCCCTCCTCCTGACCGAGTTCCCTTGTTTTCTGGAGGAGCTCTTCAGTTTTCTGATAGGCCTCTGCAATAGCCTGTTCAAGTGTTCTTCTCAGGGTCTGCAGTGATGCTATCTCTTTGGCAATCTGTGTCAGGGCTTCTTCAGCCTTCAGCTCGGCTGAGATTCCTGAACCGATGCTTACAACCACCCTGTCAGGGTCCTCAATTTTGGCCTCAATCTGGGCACCTGCACCAATAGGTATCAGGATATTTTTGCCCTTTCCAAGGTCCCTCAGATTGTTAATTGTTTTGATTGCGACCCTGTAGGTTGCAATATTTTCGTCTATCACGGCGATTTCGGCCCTCAGGGCTTCAATCTGTGTGATATATCCCCTCAGTTCCCTGTTAAGCTCCTCCATTGTTGGTTGTGTTTTTTTGTTTTCTTTCTTTGCCATGGCACTCACCTCCTTTTTATTTTGTTTTTATTTCAGCCCATCCTGTTGTCTGTTTTTCATCAGGAAGATACAGAACGTACCTTGGCCTGATGTCTGTTTTGAGGGTTTTCATAAGTTTTTCCCTCACTTCTTTAATACGCCAGAAGAACAGCAGGTCCCCTTTGAAGGAAACCTCTGTCCACATACCGATTCTCAGGGGGATATCCCATTTTTTCATCTGGTTTATCAGAGGTTCATAAAAGATAGATGCAAGTGGATGGTCTTTAAGAAGTGAGTGCTCCATCCTGGCAAGGGCCTCGGCATAGGAATGGGATGCAGCCCTGAGCTTTTCTATGTGGGGGGAGCTAATCTCAAGCTGAAGAACACCGGAGAAGACCTCTGTTTTAAATCCCCTGACATCTATCCACTCTTTAAGGTCAAATATCTCCACGTACTTTTCTTTAATCTGGGAGGATGGCAGATACACCCTTTCCGGAATATCCAGTTCGTCAAGGACAGGGTATTTGTCTGTTATGATTTTTTTGACCTGCTTTGCAACCTCTTTTATATCCAGATTTTCCGAAAGCAGGTACTTTCTGACCCTGTTCTCAATCTCCCTGTCCTTCTTGATGTAATAGAAGATAACGGCAGATGTCAGGGATTCAACAAAGGCATTTTTAGGGAGGAAGGGCCTGCCTTCCTCATCTCTGGGGAATCCGCTACGGCTGAAAATAACAGGCGTCCAGCTTATAAACTCCATATCTCCACTCCCCCTACTTGAATGCGGCAAGAAGTTTGTCTGCTTTTTCTGCGATATCAATATCAAACAGGGCTATCGTAGGCAGAAGCCATGACACCCTGAATCTCGCATCCCCATCCTTATTTTCGCCCCAGTAAGACAGGGCAACCCTTCCAAATCCTGCTTCCTTCTCAAGGTCCTTTGCACCTCTGAGAAATCTCCTTGCCACATTTGGAAGCTGTTCGTATGGAACAGGCTTTCCTTCCTGACCCCTCTGTTTTACAAGCTCAAGGGCTGTACCAACGTTTCTCAGGGCTTCTATCAGATTATGGAGTTTGTGCTTTTTGAAGTAGGCAAGAAGTATAGAGCCTGCAGGAACCCTCAGTATCTCTATATTTTCTTCTCCTTCCCTCAGTTCCCCTACCAGATATGCCCTTCCGTGTATCATCTCTATGTGGGCAAATATCTTTTTGTTTTTTGGAAGCTCATGGATAATCTCTTCAACCTCGTAGTTGATATCCTCTTCTGTGTACTTTTCTCCGACCTCCCTCTTTCCAGCTTCAGCTGTGAAGTAGGTCGTCTCACCACCTTTTTTTCCTAAAAGAAGGTCAAATCCCCATCTTTTGAGGGATTTCAGCTTGAACTGCCTTTCCTTTTCAGGCTGTCCAAGGGTCTCAAAGACCAGAGTGTTAATTGCCTGAAGTTCTCTCAGCTGTAAGATGTCCATCTCCTAACCTCACTTATTATTTTTTTATTTACTGTATAAGTACAATTTATTTCTAAATATAGTTTTGTCAAGTTTTTTTAGTATAAAACACTAAAAGTAGTGAGTGAAATAGACTAAATCTTTCAGCCGGAAGGGATTTTCAAAACAGTGGGATAAATGAGACAAATATCATAAAACTGGGATTACAAACCTATTAAAATTTTCTCAGCCTGAAAAAAGAAAAAATGAAAGGAGGTAAAAATATGGCAGTAACAGTAAATCTTAAAGGAAATCCAGTTGCACTTGCTGGACCAGAAATCAATGTTGGAGACAGAGCTCCAGAAGCTGTAGTTGTGGCTTCAGACCTGTCTGAAAAGACAATCGGTGGTGCTAAAGGAAAGCCACAACTGATTATCACTGTTCCATCACTTGACACACCTGTTTGTGAGACAGAAACAAAGAAATTCAACGAGATTGTTGCAGGTCTTGATATTGATGTAACAGTAGTATCAATGGACCTTCCATTTGCTGAAAAGAGATTCTGTGAGTCTTTCAACATTGAGAATGTAACAGTTGCTTCTGACTTCAGATACAGAGATATGGAAAAGTACGGTGTTCTGATTGCAGAAGGAGCTCTCAAGGGTATCCTTGCAAGGGCTGTGTTTGTTGTTGATGCTGAAGGTAAAGTTGTTTACAAACAGCTAGTTCCAGAGATTACAGAAGAGCCAAACTACGACGATGTTCTCGCCTGCGTAAAATCTCTCTAAATCTATCTAAATGGGGGCTCTTGCCCCCTTAACACAAATCAATTTCTCCCCACCACGAATATCGTAAAATTTCCCCCAGTTATGGAAAGGGGGAAATGTAATGCACAGAAAATCAGTATCTCCTAAGAACATAGAGTCACCATTTAATCCAGATGAGATGTTTTTCTCAATTACAGACCTTAAAGGTATCATTTTATCGGGTAATGATGTTTTTGTCCGTGTAAGCAAATATTCCCGGGATGAGCTTGTAGGTAGCCCCCACAACAT
>JAADEU010000040.1 GCA_013153235.1 Aquificota bacterium
AACTTCTGAAACAGCTTCAGGTACTGCTTCTCAACTTTGGAATAATATCCAGAATACACACAGATAAACAGAACTACAGACTGATTATTTCAGGATATGAAAATGTAAAACAGTTCAAAGATAAGATAGGATTTTTAACCAGAAAGCAGCGTAAGCTTGAAGAGCTTTTCAGTAGAATTTATAGAGAAGGTACAGCTATCAGCAAAACGGATTTTATCCCATTTATTGCACAGTACATCAGGGAAAAATACAGAGGTAAGGGTTTTAATCAATGGCTTTCAAAGCACTCCCTTGATAGATACTCAAAAATAGAGAGATACTGGGATACCCTTTCCAGAATACTTGACGAAGGGGATAAAGCTCTTTTTAAGGAACTTCTACATAACAGATATTACTTTGCAAGGATAAAATCGGTAGAGGAAACCGGGGAAAAGGTCGTTTATTCCATAAAGGTAAACAGCAGTTGCCACTCTTTTGTTGGAAATGGGATTATAAACCACAACACTGAAGCCCGTCTCACAAAGCTGGCAATGGAAATGCTTGCCGATATAGACAAAAATACTGTGGATATGAGGGAGAACTTTGATGCCTCACTGATGGAACCGGAGGTTCTCCCTGCAAAATTCCCAAACCTGATATGTAACGGGGCTGCAGGTATTGCCGTGGGTCTTTCCACAAACATTCCGCCCCATAACTTCACAGAGGTGGCAGAGGCGCTTAAATACCTGGCCGAGTTTCCCAATGCAACAGTTGAGGAGCTCTGCCAGTTCATAAAGGGACCTGACTTCCCAACAGGTGGTGTACTGATAACCCCTAAAGAAGAGATAATAAAAATCTATCAGGACGGTAGAGGCTCTGTCACCGTAAAAGGAAAGGCCAGAATTGAGAGACTACCTGGAAACAGGCACAGAATAATAATCTACGAGATACCCTACCAGGTAAACAAGGTAGATTTCATAAAGAGAATCGCAGAGCTTGTCAGAAAAGGACAGGAAAAAGGCATATCAGACCTGAGGGATGAGTCTGACAGGGACGGTATCAGGATTATCGTTGAACTGAAAAGGGAAGCTGACCCTGAAAAAGTCCTGAAAAAACTATACAGAAGAACCCAGCTCCAGAAATCCATACCGATAAACTTCACAGTTCTTGTCGGGAAACAGCCGAAAACACTGGACCTTAAGGGAATACTCTGGGAATTTATAAAACACAGAATAGAGGTAATAACCAGAAGGACACTGTTTGACCTTGAAAAGGCGGAAGGCAGACTCCACATAGTTGAAGGTCTGCTTAAAGCCCTTGAGAATGCAGACAGGGTTATTGAAATAGTCAGAGGCTCAAGGGACGTTTCCACTGCCAAAGCACAGCTTAAGGAAGAATTTGGCCTGTCAGATGCCCAGTCACAGGCAATACTGGATATGAGACTTTCCAGATTTACAGCCCTTGAAGGGGATAAACTCTACCAGGAGGCAGACGAGCTTAGACTTAAGATAGAGGAATACCAGAGAATCCTTTCCTCTGAAGAGGAAAAAATCAGGGTCTTCATTGAGGAGATGGACGAGCTCCTTGAGAAGTTCGGTGATGAAAGAAAAACAATGGTTGTGGAAGAAAAAGGAGAACAGCTCACATTTGAAGAGGATTACATACTTGCAGTATTCAGTTCAGGCAGACTCTTAAATGTAAAATACGATGAGACAGTAAGTAAGGAAGAGGTGTTCCAGAAAGTCCTCAATCAGGCGATAACATCCCTTATGCCTGGAGAAAAACTGATATCCCTTCAGGAGATAAAAAGCTCAACCCCAATTGCATTTATAACAGATACCGGAAGGGCTTACTGGAGCCTTGTGGCAGACCTGCCTAAAGGCGAAGGAAAACTGAATATTGAAGAAGGAGAAATCGTAGGTACAGCCTTCAAAGGGGAAGGTGATGAGGATAGGCTGTTTTTACTGACCAGAAAAGGAATTGTGAAGAGGATGTCATACGAAGACATATTCTACAAATCCCAGAACCATTCAATAATACCTCTGATGGAAGATGACAGGGTCGTAACAGCATTTGCAGACGACCATCCGTCTGTACTTGCCGTTTATACCAGAAAGGGAGACCTGCTGATGTTTGACAGGTCCCAGGTCAGGGTTACAGGGGACAAGGCAAAAGGTGTTGAGGCCATAGACCTTGATGAAGGTGATGAGGTTAGAGGAGGATTTCTGATAAACAGTGAAGAGTACATACTTACCATCACCGAAAAAGGGTATACAAAACTGGTAAGGAAAGAAGAGTTCTACACCAAAGAAGGTAAGCTGAAGAAGAGGGGACAGAAGGGTCTTATGGCGGTGAAGCTCTCAAAGGACGATGCCCTTTCGGTGGCAACAGGTGTCCATTTAGGGGAAACACTACTTCTTTCCACCGAAAAAGGCAGACTTTTAAAGATGATTGTTGATACTGCTAAAATACCTGTGGCAAAGAGAACGGCTATGGGAGAACAGCTGATAAAGATTGAGGGTGACAGGGTGGTAAGAATCACCAGACCAAAACTGTCAGAAGAAAAAGAAGAAGTCTGATGGTTCAGATACTGCTGATATTCGGGATTTTAATCGGGCTGTATGCGATTTTTAATAACATCGGCGGAGTTTTCTCCGCCTTTAAAATAAAAGACCAGACGCTGATGACAGCAAAACTCCTCCAGAGTCTCCTCCCTGTAATAGCCGGAGCTGTTATTGTTTGGGTCTCAGCCCTGAACCTGTATGATATCTTCAGAAAAAAGCAATGAAAAACCTGCTATAAATAATTTTTGAATCTGTGAAAACAATACCTTCATCTGAAAGAGCCTGCAGGAGAAGATATTGAGGTTTTTCATAGTGAACTACTCCTCAATTTATTGAGGAGCTTCCTGCTTCACAGCTGGATGTCTCGTAGACTGCAGGTTTTCCCACATTCCGCCGACAGAGCCAGCTCCACAGGCTTTAGCTCGGGTAGTTCCTACCCTACCACCCGTGAGGTGGGTGAGCCCTATTTGATATAGATTTTTACTTGCATTCTCATCTCTATCGTGTATTGTCCTGCAAATAGGACACTGCCATTTCCTTACCGATAGTGTAAGCTGGTCGTTTTTGTATCCACATACATTGCAGGTCTTACTGCTTGGATAAAATCTGTCTGCTTTTATTATCTGTTTCCCATACCATCTTGCCTTATACTCCAACTGCCTGATAAACTCATGCCAGCTTACATCTGCTATCTGTTTTGATAGCTTTTGGTTTTGTATCATCCCCTTTATGTTTAGACTTTCCACCACAATGGCATCATA
>JAADEU010000022.1 GCA_013153235.1 Aquificota bacterium
TTTTGCCAGTGCTGATGCTGCAGATGCAGCCTATTACAACCCGGCAGGTATGAGCTGGCTGGGGGACAAAAATAATATTCTTATAGAAACAAGGGCTAAGTATATATACCTGCCAAGAATCAAATTCGATGGGTATACTGTAATAAAATCTCCTGCAGATGCACAGACAACAAAAGAGTATTTTTTAATACCCTATCTACATCTCGTATCTAAAAATCTCGGGAAGGTAAGATGGGGGCTGAGTATTGTAACCCCTTACGGTCTTTCAAAGAGGTGGTCTTCATTCCCACAGACAATGACAGCCAGGGAGTTTACGCTGGGAATCATAGAAACAAACCTGACCGTTGCATACCAGGTGGATAAAAGATTATCCCTTGGGGCAGGGCTGAGAATTGGTTATGCCACAGGTAAGATTAAGCTTTACAGTCCTCAGCTTCCACTGATTTATGATATTAAAATGAAGGGTAATAGCTCGCTGACACCGGGATTTTTACTTTCGGCATCACTGAATCTGACTGATAACCTGAATATCTCCACCATCTATCGGTCGGAAATAGATTATAAAATTGAAGGTGAAATGACAGGAAGTTTTGGAACAAACAGTGTAACAGGAACAACAGGTGATGTTACTGTTGTAACTCCTGCAGAATGGAGACTCGGTATTTCTTACAAACCACTGGATACTACAGTAATAGATGTGACCTATGAAAAAACATTCTGGGGACAGTACAAACAGCTTGATTTTAATTTTCAGGACCCAACCCTGGAAGCTGTTTTTGGAAGACCTATTGACAAATACTGGCACGACACAAACACAATCAGAGTTGGTATAAGACACAGGCTTAATGAAGAATTTACAGTTATGGGCGGTATTGCCTACGATGAGACACCTATTCCACAGAGAACACTGGGATTTGAGCTACCAGACTCCAACGGCTGGATTTATTCTGTGGGATGTCTGTGGAATCCCAATAAAAGAACAGAGATAGGCCTTGCTTATCTTTATGTGATAAAAATTGACAGGAATGTTTACACTCCCCCTAATGAAAATGGTATAAACGGAAAGTTCTCAGATATGGAAGCCCATCTTCTCAATGTATCCCTTGGATATAAATTTTAGAGGTTAGAAAATGGAAAACAAATACCCCTATCAGAACTTTTATCAGCTGATTGAAAAAAACGCTGAGAAATTTGGTAGAAAGCCGGCAATTTTTGAGGATAAGCTGAAAATAACACACAGACAGCTTAAGCATTACGTTGATTCATTTGCAAAATACCTTGAGCTGATAGGGGTGAGGAAGGGAGACCATGTTTCCCTGCTTATGGGAAACTCGAAGGAGTTTATCATAGCGTTTCTTGCAATTGGAAAGCTTGGGGCTGTTCCTGTACCGATAAATACCTTCCTGAAAAAGCATGAGATTGAGTACATACTTGACCACAGTGATTCTACTGTACTGATTACACAGGACAAATTCCAGAAAGAGCTTGTGGATGTATTCCAGAAAACAAAGGTGCAGAAAATAATCTGGCACGGGGACTATAAAAACCTTGACCAGAATAACCTCCTTTTTGATGAGGGGCTTACCGTTGAGGACTACGAGCATATAAAACCCCAGGGTGAGCTTGAGGATGTGGCTGTGATGATTTACACCTCTGGTACCACAGGAAAGCCCAAAGGGGTTATGCTCACGTATAAGAATATCTTTTCCAACCTGATAAACATAGAAAAGGTCGTTCCACTGAGCCACAAAGACAGGTTTATCGTTTACCTGCCGATGTTCCACACATTTACACTGACGGCCACGGTGCTTTTACCTCTCTACTTTGGTTCTCCAATTGTGGTGATAAAATCCATACTTCCCTTTTCAAATATACTCAAACAGACACTTCTCAAAAGGGTTACCATATTCATGGGTGTACCCGAGGTGTTCAACGCCCTATCCAAGGCAAAACTCCCATGGTACTTTATGTGGTTTAACAAACTGAGGGCATTTGTCTCAGGTGCAGCTCCGCTTCCTGAAACCACCCTCAAAAGGATGAAGGAGAAATTCCCTAAAGTTCCCCTCCTTGAGGGGTACGGCCTTTCAGAAGCCTCACCTGTTGTGTCCATCAACAGGATGGAAAAGCAAAAGCCCCTTTCGGTGGGACCTCCTCTGCCTGACTATCAGGTTAAAATCGTTGATGATGAGCTGATAGAGCTTCCAACCGGAGAGATAGGTGAGATTATAGTCAAAGGCGACAACGTTATGAAAGGTTATTACAAAAATGAAGCTGCAACAGAGGAGACAATTATAAACGGCTGGCTCCTCACCGGGGATATGGGATATGTGGACGAAGACGGCTACATATACATCGTTGACAGGAAGAAAGACCTTATCATATCAAAGGGAATAAACATATACCCCAGGGAGATAGAGGAGGTTCTTACCTCCCATCCGGAGATAGAAGAAGCCGCCGTTGTAGGTAAAAAGGACGAGACCCACGGGGAGATACCTGTTGCATTTATCAGACTCGCAGAAGGCTCAAAACTGACGGAAAAGGATGTCAGAGCCTTCCTCAAAGACAGGCTTGCCAACTATAAGATTCCAAAAGCATATTACTTTGTTGAGGACCTGCCACGGAACGCCACAGGAAAGATTCTCAAAAGGGTCCTGAAAGAAAAGGTCAACAAAGGGGAGTATGATTGATATCTCCCCTTTTTCTCCCATATTCTCTTATTAATTCTGTCTTAATTTCCGAAAAGCAATAAAAGATTCTATAAAAGGGTAAAGCCATGTCAAAAGCTTACATTGACAGGATAAACGTCTATGGGTTTAAATCCTACGGAAACAGAAGGCTTTCCATCCCTATAGGAAACGGTTTTGTCGGGATTGTTGGACCAAACGGTTCAGGTAAGAGTAATATCGGGGATGCCATCGTATTTGCCCTTGGACTTGCCACTGCAAAGTCTATGAGGGCCCTTAAGCTCTCAGACCTCATATTCTCATCAAGGGGGAAATCGGCAGAGTACGCAGAGGTTGAGGTTATCTTCAAAAACGAAGGGGCATTCCCCCTGAACGATGAAGAGGTTTCAATCTACAGGAAGGTTGAACATAACGGAAAATCCACTTACAGAATAAACGGCAGACCTGCAAAACAGTATGAGGTGGAAGAGCTTCTCTCATACGCAGGGATACCAAAACAGGGTTACAACATAGTTACACAGGGTGATATCTTCAAATTCATAAAGATGACCCCCACAGAAAGGAGGGACCTCCTCAGTGAGATTGCCGGTATAAC
>JAADEU010000126.1 GCA_013153235.1 Aquificota bacterium
CTGACCTCTCTGAGGGCCCTTGTTACTTCATTTATCTTAGAAACTATGTACCTGTCTATGAGCGTTCTCACCATAAAGACAGGAATCAGAAAGGCAATCTGGATTATAACCGTTGAAATGATCGCTTTTGTAAGTGCCCCCTGAACGCCGGATGAACTGAGGAGAAAGTAAACCAGAATACCTACAAACAGTGAACCGACAACTGAACCGGCGAAAACTATCCAGGAAATCAGTGTGAGAACAGAGCGTTTATCCTCCACAATCACCTAGCCTCCAATTTTATAAAAAGATTTTCGGTTAATCCGACCGTTTCTTTAACCTCCTATCTTTTAAGAGATAATACCAAAAGAGGTATATTTCAAGTCCGAGATTAAAAAGATTTATAAAACTGGAGACCCCGTGGATTTTTTTGAATTTTTCTTTTAATTTTAATGCTTCTTCCTTTTTACCTTCATCAAGGAGTACGTAGTACTGCAGGTTTATATTTCTGGCAACAGGGAGTACTGTTTTGTGGAGGGCCATGTGGGTTATAACCAGAAGTAAAAGGCCAATTACAAACCCTTTATAGTTTTTTATAAGCTGCTTGTCTTTGATAGATTTTATACCAATTAGCGTGTAGATTAGAATCCCGATAATCCATCCTGATGCAAAGTAATAGGGGAAGATAACATTTGTTATCTCCCCTGCAGTTCTGTGGTCAAAGTGTGAAAATAACAGTGGTGCAATTATAAATGTGAATGATACATTAAATCCTATTAAAAAACCAAGTAACAGAAGAACCAGAAAGTCTATAAACCTATTCAACTATCTCCAGCCTGCTGAAAAAGAATGGTATTTCGAATTCTGCAGACTCTTTTGAGTCTGAGCCGTGGACGGCATTTTCACCTATGTTAGTACCGTACAGCTTTCTCAGTGTTCCCTCTGCTGCCTCTTCAGGATTGGTGGCACCCATGATTTCCCTGATTCTTTCGATGGCATTTTCCCCTTCCCAGACCATTGCCACAATTGGACCGGAAGACATAAACTCACACAGTTCATCGTAGAAAGGCCTTTCCCTGTGTACATAGTAAAACTGTCCGGCCTGTTCTTTTGTCAGTTTAAGTTTTTTCAGGGCAACCAGTTTGAATCCCTTTTCCTGAACGTGGGCTATGATTTTGCCCTCAACTCCTTTTTTTACAGCATCCGGCTTAATCAGCATCAGTGTTCTTTCTACAGACATTTATTCCTCCTGACTTTTATTTTTTATTATTATACAGTATCTTGTAGAATGAATATATGTTCAGCCCGATAACTATTCCCCATGAAAGGGCCATAAACAGTGCCCCGTATCCGTTAAGGAGATGTCCTTCCATTCCTCTTCTCCCAGGCAAGTTTAATTAATAGAATGCCTATTACCGTCAGGGCAAGGATAAACAGTCTCCCCGCCCATGTTCCAGCATCTGTTTTCTGTAGCTGCTGGGGTAGCATCTCAATGGACCAGGACAGGAGTATTATTATAAGAAGACCTGGAGCAACGTATTTCATTATGTAGTAAAAGATGAATGGTATTTTTATGTCGTTGTCCCTTGTGAGTTCTTCCCAGGCTTTTCTGGAATCAAATATCCAGAAGAATATAATCGCCTCAAACAGGGCAAAGACTACAAGTCCAAGTGTTCCAACCCAGAAATCAATTTCTCCAAGGGCACCTTTGATGAAAATAGGTATGTGGGCAGAGATAAACAGAAATACACCCAGTACAGCCACAGCTTTCTGCCTTGACCATCCCAGTTCATCTTCGAGGAATGCAATGGCAGGCTGGGATAATGCTATGGAGGAAGTCACCCCTGCAAAGAACAGAAGCAGAAACCAGATGAAGCTGAAGAACTGGCCGTAGGGTATATTGGCAAATATTGCAGGTAGTGCCATAAATCCAAGGTCAAAAGCCCCCTGACTTGCTATCATAGCCGTTGCAGGAATTCCAAAGAAAATAACAGATGCTGTTATTGCTATAGAACCACCGAGGATAACCTCAGCAAACTCGTTTACAGATGCACCGGCAAGCCCGTTAAGGGCTATATCATCTTTGGGTTTTATGTAAGATGCATAGGTCAGGATTGCACCAAAACCTACACTGAGGGTGAAAAATACCTGACCGGCGGCGGCAAGCCATACCTTAGGGTCTGTCAATGCAGAAAAGTCTGGATTCCACAGAAATCCAAGACCATCAAGGAAATTCCTGCCGTCAGGGGACGTCAGGGTAAACACCCTTACCATAAGTATAATGGCCATTATGAAAATCAGGGGCATTGCAAACTTGGCAACCTTTTCTATACCTGCGCTGACTCCCCTGTACAGTATGTACAGATTTATCAGAAGGGTAACGACAAAAAACAGGTAGGTCTCAACTGCAGGGGTCAGAAAAATACCTGATGAAGTCTGGCCTGTTTTTTCTGCAAGAAACTGCTGAAATGGCTGCAGGTAGTCCTTAACATCGGAGGTTAGCGGTGTGGATGGCAGGCTTCCCATTAAACTGAAAAAGCTATACAGCAGGGTCCATGATTCGATATAGGTGTAATAGACTACAACTGCAAGGGGTATAAGCACCCCGAGAAGACCTATATATTTTGCAAGGGGGTTCTTCCACAGATAATCAAAGACTGCAACTGCAGTACCATGTCCCCTTGCTCCTCCAAATCTTCCAAGTGCCCACTCTATCCACAGAAGTGGTATACCGAGGAGTAGAAGGGAAATCATGTACGGAATCATAAATGCACCGCCACCGTTGTCTGCCGCCTGAACAGGAAACCTTAAAAAATTCCCCAGTCCTATGGCATTTCCGGCAACGGCAAGAATCAGGCCAATTCTGCTTCCCCAGGCTTCTCTTTTTATCATTTTCCTCTCTTTAATTTTGTTGCTTTGGAGATAAATTCATATTATATATAATATCTTAAAACAGGTTATAATATATAATCTGTCTGTAAATAGAGGTATTGATGGAGATTTTTGCTACAGGGCTTAACTACAAAACGGCTCCAGTTGAAATAAGAGAAAAACTTGCAATACCTGAGGATAAACTTCCCGATATTCTCGAAAAGATAAACCAGATTCCCTCTGTATTTGAGTCTTGTATTCTCTCAACATGTAACAGGGTTGAAATCTACGGTGTAACAGACTCTCCGGAGGAGGCTTACACCGACATCCTGAAGATTTTATCATCCTACTCAGGTTTAAAAATTGATGAACTGAAAAAATACATTTTCCTCTACACAGACAAAGATGCCATAAAACATATATTCCAGGTATCATCCAGTCTTGACTCGATGGTTATAGGTGAGCCCCAGATAGTTTGCCAGTTCAAGGACTCATTTACAAGGGCCAGGGAATTTAAAACAGTCAAACACATAATGACAAGGCTGTTTGACAAGGCCATGAACGTTTCAAAAAAAATCAGAACCTCAACAGGTATAAGCAGAAGGGCTGTATCAATAAGCTACGCAGCTATAGAACTGGCAAAGAAAATATTTGGGGACCTGTCAGATAAAAATGTTCTGCTTCTTGGTGCCGGAGAAATGGCAGAGCTTGCTGCAAGGCATCTGGCATCGGCAGGGGTAAGACATATTTTTGTATCAAACAGGACATTTGAAAAGGCCGTCCAGCTTGCAGATGAGTTTGGTGGCTCGGCCATCAGGTTCAACAAACTGTTTGAGTTTCTTCCGGAGGCTGACATTATTATCGTATCAACAGGTGCCAAAGAGCCTATTTTGAGGAAGGAGCATTTCAAAGAGATAGACAGAATCAGACAGGGCAAGCCTGTTTTTATCATAGATATATCCGTTCCAAGGAATGTTGCAGATGACGTTAATGACATAGAAAATGTGTTCCTCTACAACATAGACGACCTGAAGATGGTTGTTGACCGGAACCTGGAAGAGAGAAAAATCGCAGCTGAATCCGCAAAGATTCTGATAGATGAAGAGGTGGCCAAATTTGATAGATGGCTGAAACAGCTGAGGGTGAACCCTGTAATAGCAAAAATCAGACATACCGCCGATGAGATAAGGGAAGCCCAGCTTGAGAGACTGTTTAACTCCATGCCGTATCTGAATGAGAAGGAGAGGGAAAATATTGACCTTGCTGTCAGGGCTATAATTAACAAGCTTCTCCACAGACCAACAATGTACATAAAAGACAGGGCCACAAAGGAAAACAGTGAGTTTTATGTTGAGATGTTTGAGGAGATGTTCAGCCCCAAGTGGGACCTGAGAAAGCAGTTTTCAGGAAAGCCATCAAAGAAAGGCAGAAAAAGTGAAAAGTAAAATACTGGCCTATGCGGCTGTATTTTTTCTCCTTGTACTGCTCTTTAATCAGATATCCCAGTTTTTTGAAAAAGTTGAACTGAAATCACTGGATTACAAAAAGGGGGAGATAGACAACTTTGTCCTCACAGGTATAAATAACGACAGGTATATGCTAAAAGGTAAAAAGCTTATTGATACGGCCAGCGGATACATTATCCAGGATTTCAATCTTGAGTATTTCAAAGATGGGGAAAGGCTGTTTATATATTCTGATAAAGGTGTGTACAGAAAGGATAAAGATATTCTGGACCTTGAGCAGAATGTTAAAATAGTTACACACGACCTGACTATGGAAACACAGTTTTTGAGGATGCTGGTAAAGGAAAGGAGGGCGTTTAACTCAAATCCGGTGATTCTGTACACAGAATACATGAAAACAGAAGGGGACAATATATTTATAGACCTTGTCAGGGAAAGGCTTAAACTTGAAAATGTAACAACCATATACAGGGGAAAATAGAATGCTGAGGGTTATTCTACTTGTCTGTGCTTTACTGATTTCTGTTTCTTATGCCGAAAAGAAAACACAGACAGACAAGCCGATTGTCATAGAGGCAGATACTCTTGAATATGATAAAAAAGACCAGATAATAGTTTACACAGGTAATGTTGTTGTAAAAAAGGATGACTTTACCCTCTGGTCTGATAAGCTGAAAATTTTCCTTGACCAGAATGGGGACATAAAAAAGATTCTTGCTGTGGGGAATGTTAGATTTGTAAAGGGAAACCGAAAGGGTAAAAGTGAGGAGGCTGAATATTATAAAGATAAAAACTACATCATCCTTAAGGGGAATGCGCAGCTTCAACAGGATAATAACATAATTGAGGGGGATGAGATTATCTACTACATAGATACGGAAAAAGCAGAGGTTGTTGGAAAGAACAAGAGGGTCAGAACAATCTTCTTTCCTGAGGAAAAGGGAAATAAAAAATGACGTACCTTGAGTTTTTCGGGCTTAAGGAAGACCCATTTAAAATAACTCCGGATTATAAGTACTTTTATCCATCCAAAACCCACAGGATTGCTGATAATCTGCTGAAGTATGTGGTCAAACACGGTGAGGGATTCTGTGTTATCGTCGGGGAACCGGGAACCGGAAAAACAACGGTTATAAGGAAGTTCATCAGTTCCCTTTCAGATAATATCATATATGCCCTTATTCTGACCCCGAAGCTTGAACCTGAGGAGTTTTTGAAGGTTGTTCTTGATGACCTTGGGGTTCACATAGAGGCAGATTCAAAGCACGACCTCCTGAAGAAATTCAGGGAATTCCTTGAGAAAAAGGTGGCAGAGGGTAAAAAGGTCCTTATCATAGTGGATGAGGCTCAGAATCTTCCTGTTGAGACCCTTGAGGAACTGAGACTCCTTTCAAATCTGGAAACAACCAATGAAAAACTGGTTCAGATAATACTCCTTGGACAGCCTGAGCTTGATGAAAAACTAAACATGCCACAGCTGAGGCAGCTTAATCAGAGAATTACCAATAAAATAAGACTCCTGCCCCTTACCGAGGAGGAAACATTCAGGTATATATACCACAGACTGGCTGTTGCAGGTAAGGGTAATATAAGATTCACAGATAAGGCCATAAAGAGAATATACAGGTACTCAAAAGGCATACCCCGTCTTATTAATGTACTTGCCTCAAGGTCCCTTATGTCCGCATTTATGACAGGTTCCTTTGTTATAAAACCTGAAAATGTGGATGCTGCAAAGGAGACGTTCAATCCGGATGTGATAGGTGGAGGGGTACTTGATTATTTCACAAAGAAGAAAATCCTTATATTTTCGTTGATAATTGCCAACATACTGGGTATTATGTATTTACTTTATAAACTAATTTTTCCAGAGGGTTAAATGGAGAAGGAAGTTCACAGGGTAGGTCCTGTTAAAGGTGAACTCAGGGTTCCATCAGATAAATCCATATCCCACAGGTCAATTATTATCACATCAATGGCCAGTGGGACAAGCAGTGTGAGAAATTTCCTCAGGGCAGGGGATACCCTCACAACACTGAATGTTTACAGGAAACTCGGTGTAAAGATAGAAGAGGATGGGGATGTTCTGAAGGTGCACGGCGTGGGTACAACCGGTTTTACAGAACCTGATGACATCCTTGACATGGGCAATTCCGGTACAACAACAAGACTCACAATGGGGGTCCTTGCAGGGCAGAAATTTTTTTCTGTCATGACCGGAGATGAAAGCCTGAGGAAAAGACCAATGGGGAGGGTTGCAAAGCCCCTTTCCCAGATGAACGCCATAATAGACGGAAGGGAAGGAGGAAATCTGCTACCTATCAGTGTCAGGGGAACAGGTCTTAAAGGAATAGAGTTTTTTAACAAAAAGGCCAGTGCCCAGGTAAAATCTGCACTTTTACTTGCCGGACTGAATGCTGAAGGTGAAACGGTGGTTCAGGAGCCTTTCAGGTCAAGGGACCATACCGAGAAGATGCTCAGGGCGATGGGTGCGGATATACAGATTGAAGGGGGAAGCCCTTATGTGGTGAGTATAAGAAAAGCAGAAAAGCTTAACCCTGTTGATATAGATGTTCCAGCAGACCCGTCCTCCGCTGCATTTTTTGCAGCAGCTGCGGTTATGATTCCCGGTTCTGAGCTTCTTCTGAAGGATGTTCTTATCAACCCGACAAGGGACGGCTTTTTCAGGAAACTGAAAGAGATGGGGGCAGACATCCAGTACATGAACACCAGGGAAAAAATAGGAGAGCCTGTGGCGGATATACTGGTGAGATATTCCCCCGGACTTAAGGGGGTGAGGATAACAGGTGAGGATGTGCCATCCATGGTAGATGAGATTCCGATTTTTGCTATGGTTGCCACACAGGCAGAAGGTGAAACGGTGATTACCGGGGCAGCAGAGCTAAGGGTTAAAGAGAGTGACAGGATAAAAGCTGTGGTTGAAAATCTCAGAAGGGTAGGGGTTCAGGTGGAAGAGCTGGAAGACGGAATGATAATAAAAGGCCCGCAGAAGATTAAAGGTGGCAGCGTTGACAGTATGAAGGACCACAGAATAGCGATGGCTTTCAGTATCCTGGGACTTATATCACAGGAAGGTATAAAGATAAAGGACGCAGACTGTGCCTACATTTCCTATCCTGAGTTTTATGAGCACCTGCAGTCTGTGCTACAGAAGTAGATTATCTCTTTCTGTAGAAAAAGTAAGTAAGACCACCAAAGTAGATAACCAGAATTCCTGCATATACAGCAGGATGGAGGGTACCTTTCTGTATCAGCTTAACAGAGTAGGTATTCAGGACCAGATACAGAATGGAGATTAAAACCACAAGGCCTATCAGAGCATCCCTGCTTTTATGGAACTGAAGACCCAGCATAAACCCAAGAATTCCGGTGAATAAAAACGGTATGCCGAAAAACAGTCTTTCAGCCATTACCCCAATGGCCCTGTTCTTTTCTTTCTGGTTCTGTTTGATTATTGTAATCAGTGTTTTGTTGTCCATATCTTCAAATTCGTATCTTTTAATGTATTTTATGTCCAGTACGAATCTGTATTTTTCAAATTTCAGGAGGTTGAATCCTTCCTCAGATGGAATCTGTATGAAGCCATTTTCAAGGGTCAGCCTGTTATCTGAAAACAGGGCTTTTTTTGCTGTAATTGTTAGACCCTCTTTTTTGTTGAAAATAAATATATCTTCCATCTCATTCTCATTTTTCCTGTTGACATAGATTGTTATGTCGTCTGAAAGCCTCATAAAGTTCCTCTCAACCAGGGAGTCCAGTACATGCTTCTTAACATTTACCGTGATGAATCTTGCCCTTTCCCTGTTTGCGTACGGTACCACCACAAGACTGACAATCAGTGAGATTATAACGAATATAACCGACAGAACCATAACGGGAATCAGTATCTGGTTCTTGCTTATACCTGCAGAGTAAATGGCGTAAATCTCCCTGTTTTCCCTCAGGGAATAACCTACAAGCAGTGCCGATATAAAAAAGCCAAAAAATAGCTGGTATTTCAGGAAAGAGAGATTTACAAAAACCAGAATCTGGAGAAATTTAAAGAACCCTGTGTGGTACAGTATTGTTGGAAGGTGTAGAAGCTGGGAGGAGACAATAACCACAGAAAAAAATCCAACGAGGATGAAGAAATACTTAATCAGATTTATGCTGAGGTACCGGTAGAGAATTTTCATATCAAGATTTTATCACAAACTTCTATTTTATATTTTTCAGATGCTGGAGGTATGTTCGGGAGAATATATGTCTTTTTCCGTCCTTTGAATAAAAGTACAGGAAATCTGTTTCCGCAAAGTTGAGTACCGCCTCAAGGGATTCTATGGAAAAGCTGGATATAGGCGTAGGTGGCAGTCCTCTGTACAGATAGGTGTTGTAAAGGGAATCAATCTTCATATTTTTCTTTGTTAGATTGCCGTCCCACTGTCCGGCAAGTTTCAGGGCATAGATAACTGTAGGGTCTATCTGGAGCTTCATCTTTTTCTTCAGTCTGTTTATGATTACCCCGGCGATAAGGGGTTTTTCTTCCCTGATTGATGTCTCTTTTTCCACAAGTGATGCCACAATCATAACCTGATACGGCGAAAGTATGTCTGTTTTTTTAATAACAGGGGCATATATTTCCCTGAATAATTTTAAAAAGTTTTTTACCAGCTCTTCCGGTTCAGAATTTTTTCTCAGGTAGTATGTTTCTGGAGGAAAATAACCCTCAAATGTTGAACCCTCCAGCCCCATCTTTTTTGTATTTTCACTGTTAAACACATAACTGTAGAAAGAACTTCTGTCTATTATTCCCTTATTCTCAAGTTTTTGCCCTATGTCCAGAAGGTCGTCCCCCGGAACTATGGTGAATTTTATAAGTCTCTCTCTGCCCTCATTGAGTATAGACCACACGTCTGCTATGCTGAGATTTCCCTCAAAGCTGTAATATCCGTATTTTAGAGGTCTGTCCTTTATCCTTGCGTAAAGGATAAACAGGGTTCTGTTTTGTATGATACCCTTTTCTTTCAGTATTTCCCCAATCCGGTGTATCGTGTATCCCTTTTTGATTTCCAGTTCTGTATAGGGTACAGGATGTTTGAGGTGTATGTGGTAGTAAAGGCTGAATATAAAGGCACCGGTGATGATTATCGGAATAAGGAAAAGGAGTTTCTTCATCCCATGCTTTTACTGTCCAGATAAGATTTCAGTATGTAAACGGCAGAAACAGAGTCTATCTTCTGCTTTCTTTTGGATTTTTTTGTTGTCTCCCTCAGATGTCTTTCTGCAAGGGTGGTTGTGAACCTTTCATCAACAAATACAATATCAATATCTGGAATGTGTTCTTTTAACTTCTGGGCAAACTCCCTGGTTATTTTCGCCTGTTCCCCTTCTTCTCCTTTCAATGTAAGGGGAAGTCCTATAACAACAATGCCTACATCGTACTGGTCTATCAGCTGTTTTATCTTCCCGAACACCTTTTCGTCGTTCTGTATTGGGGGCAGGGGATTGGCGGATATACCCAGGGGGTCGCATACAGCGACCCCTATCCTTTTATTTCCAACATCCAGGGCAAGAACTCTTTTATTCATCAGGCCGGTTCACAATCTTCACATCTTGTTGATATTCCTGCAAGCTTGTACAGGGGACAGAATGAGAATACAGCGGTCAGAATCAGAACGATTCCCATAATCTTTGCAATCTCAAAAACTCCACCTTTTTCAATCCCAAGCCATATAAATATGGCCCCGATAATAACCCTGATTACAGCGTCCCAGAAACCAATCATGACGCTACCCTCCTGATTTTATTAAACGGCTACCTCAGCCCTACTTCCAACCACTTCGTCAGGATGGGCGATTCTTCCAAGTACAGCGGATGCAGCTGCCACTGCTGGTCCTGCAAGGTAAACCTCACTGTTTGGATGGCCCATCCTTCCTGTGAAGTTCCTGTTTGATGTTGAGACGCAGACCTCACCTTCTGCAAGTATTCCCATATGTCCACCAAGACATGGTCCGCAGGTGGATGTGCTTATCAGACATCCGGCTTCCGCCAGTATATCAAGAAGACCTTCTTTAAGTGCCTGTTTGTAAGTTCTGTCTGAAGCAGGTATAACGATACATCTGACATCAGGGTGGACCTTTCTGCCCTTGAGTATCTGGGCGGCTATCCTAAGGTCTGTAATTCTGCCGTTTGTACAGGAGCCGATGAAGACCTGATTTATAGGTTTACCTGCAACCTCTGTAACAGGCTTCACATTGGACGGCAGGTTTGGAGCAGCAACAACAGGTTCTATTTTTGAGGCGTCAAACTCGTACTCACAGCAGTATCTGGCGTCAGGGTCCGCCTTAATCATCCTCAGGGGCTTTCTGGTTTTGTCTTTCAGCCATTCAAGGACCTTCTCGTCTGCTTCCATAATTGCATTCTTTCCACCTGATTCAATGGCCATATTTGTTATTGTAAGCCTCTCCTCAACAGGAAGCTCCTTTATCGCTTCACCGTGGTATTCCATAGCCCTATACAGGGCTCCGTCAACACCTATTTCTCCTATTACTGTAAGAACAAAGTCCTTTCCACCAACCCATCTCTGCCTTTTTCCGTAGAATGTGAACTTCATTGTCTCAGGAACTTTGAGCCATGTTTCCCCTGTGGCAAATATGTATGCGATATCCGTCGACCCTACACCTGTGGAAAATGCACCAAGTGCTCCGTATGTACAGGTGTGGGAGTCGGCTCCCATTATCAGGTCACCGGGAGCAACAAATCCTTTTTCCGGCAGGATTGTATGCATAACGCCGGAATCCTGACCCTCGAAATAATTTTTTATGCCCATCTTTTTTGCAAAATCCCTTGATATCTTTATCTGCTGAGCAGAAAGTATGTCTTTAGGCGGGAAGAAGTGGTCCATTACAAGGGCTATCTTATCAGGGTCGTGCACTTTATCTATTCCGTATTTTTCCAGCTGTTTTATGGCAAGTGGTGCTGTTATATCATTTGCTATAGCAAGGTCAACCTTAACGGTAACCAGTTCTCCTGGTTCCACGTAATCCCTTCCTGCATGCTCTGCAAGAATTTTTTCTGTAAGTGTCATTCCCATTTAGATTTTCCTCCTGAGAGATTTTTAAAGTTAGATTATATATTTTAAACTGTTTTAGGAATATTTACTACGGAGGCGTAAATGGAATTTTCCTTCCACCATACTGCACTGAGTGTAAGCGATATGGAAAGTACAGTTGAGTTCTACAGTTATTTTGGTTTCAGGGAGGTTGCATCTTATTCATCACAGGATTTTACCGTAAAACATTTGAAACTGGGAGATTTTATTCTGGAGCTGTTCTGGTTCAGGGAACATACAAAAACAGAGCCACTCCCGTTATGGGATGACCTTAAGATAAATGGCTACAGGCATATAGCACTCAGGGTGGAGGATATTTATGCCATACTCGACATGCTTAAGAAGGACGGATACGCCGATAGGGATACTACCATCCAGAGGGGAAAAACAGGAATCCTGTACTTTTTTATCAGGGACCCTGATGGCAACTTTGTTGAGATTGTTCAGGATGATAGGGAACTTTAGGTGGCTGTGTTTTTGAGTATAAAATTTTCCACCACATCAAGTATGTTTTCCCCTATGTAGTCTGCCTCAGTGTTATCCACATATTTCATTCCCTGTCCTGTTTTAACAAGTGCAGCCTTTATTCCCTCTTTGTGGGCAGCCCTGATGTCATTCTCCTTGTCCCCTATCAGGAATGAGCTGGCAGGGTCTATGTTAAACTCCTTTATTCCCTGTCTTATCATTCCACTAGCAGGTTTTCTACAATCGCATTTCATTGTGTACTCCGGAATTATCCCCTCTGGATGGTGGGGACAGTAGTACACTTTATCGATATGGATACCTTCTTTTTTGAATATCTCGAGCATATATCCGGTTACTTTCTTAAAGTCCTCCTCTGTGTAATATCCTACCGCTATCCCTGACTGGTTTGTCACTATAAGGAGTCTGTAGCCTGCATCCTGGAGCATTCTCAGAGCCGGAAATACCTCAGGGTAGATGTGGAAATCCTCTATTCTGTGGACATAGCCGTAATCTTCGTTTATAACCCCGTCCCTGTCGAGAAAGACCGCTTTATTTTTCAAACTGTTCCTCCCAGGGTAAGTTTTTTGATTTTTATTGTAGGCTGGCCATCACCTACAGGGGCTGCCTGTCCGCTTTTTCCACATGTTCCTATTGCCCAGCCAAGGTCATACCCGACCCCTTCAACGTCCCTCATTGCTTCAGGTCCGTTCCCGAGGAGTGAGGCACCTCTAATGGGATAGGTAATTTCCCCATTTTCTATCATATAACCTTCTATAATCTCAAACATGAAATCCCCGTTTACCGTGTTTACCTGTCCACCCCCCATTTTTACCACATATACGCCTTTCTTTGTGTCTTTTATAAGGTCATGGGGGTTGTCCTTTCCTGGAGCTATGTATGTGTTCCTCATCCTGACAATAGGAATGTTTCTGTAGGTATCTCTTCTGCCGTTTCCTGTTGGCTGTTTTCCTGTTTTAAGGGCTGTAAGCCTGTCGTACATAAAGTTCTTGAGATAGCCTTTTTCTATCAGAACAGTTTTCTGGGAGGGAACCCCCTCATCGTCAAAGGAGTAGCTTCCCATCTTCCCGGGTATTGTGCCGTCATCAATTACGGTTATAAGCTCCGAAGCAACCTTTTCTCCGATTTTACCGGCATACACAGACAGTCCGTTTTCTGCAAGGTCTGCCTCGAGGCCATGTCCTACAGCCTCGTGAATCATCGTTCCTCCGGCATCTGAGGATATTACCACCGGCATACTCCCTGCCGGGGCAGGTTTTGCCCTCAACCCTGTTACCGCCCGGTGGGCTGCCTTCATTGATACAAACTCTATTATGTCC
Organism: Aquificota bacterium; assembly: GCA_013153235.1. Lineage (GTDB taxonomy): Bacteria > Aquificota > Aquificia > Aquificales > Hydrogenothermaceae > Persephonella_A. The sequence continues at coordinate 13,230 of JAADEU010000126.1, forward strand.
ACATCCCCGCTGTCAAAAAACTCATAACCGGCCGTTCCACCTGCGGATTCGTATCCTTTCTGGAGTGTGCCATCTTCTCTGGCAACCGCCTCAACGTACAGGGCTACCCTTGACTGGGTATCCTCAACAATTTCACCCAGTGTGTTTACAATCAATACTTTCCTTCTGGAATCCCTCAGGGTTATACTGGCCTGAATGATTCTTCCGTCAAAAGCCCTTACTGTATCATCTGCTTTAAGGAGAATCTCCTTTTTTCTTCTAATTGAGTAGTCCTCCGGGTCAAGTAGTGTGGGGGTATAACCTGTCTGATACATAAGACCAACCCTGATTTTTCCTTCTCCTTCTTTCCTGACAAGTGTGGTTACAAGCCTGTTAAGGGAATCTTTTGTTAAATCTGTGGTGTACCCGTAGAGCGTCCTTCCGTCCTTTATTATCCTTATTCCAACACCCTCGTCGTAGCCCTCAACGGCTCTCTGTATTTTCCGGTTTTCAAAATTAAGGGTGGTGGTATACCTGTATTCGTAAAAAATCTCTCCGTACTGTCCCCCCTCAGACATAAGCCTTGTGAGAAGGTATGGGGCTATCTCCCTTATAAATGATTTTTTCATTTACAGGCCCATCAGAAATGCTATTTCTTCAGCGGATTTTCCCTCAAGCAGATAGTTGAGTGCCGTCAGACCTTTCTCATCCAGTGCTATGTACAGGGCTTTGTCCCCACTCTGGAATGGTACAACCAGCACAGGAACCCTCCATGTCTGTATAAATCTCTTCCACTCAGGTTTAAATCCGGCAAGGAGTAACTGGGCTTCCCTGAACTTGCCCAGGACAGTATTTACCAGGGCAAACATATACTTGGCCTCAGGTATCTTTGAGGCACTTTTTGCAAGTTCTCTCCTTGAGCCTTTCAGGTCACCGTCAATGTACTTGTTAAAGCCCTCAACGAATGCCTTTTCTTCTTCTGGCAGGTCGAGATAAAACTCAAAGGGAATCTCCATGTAGGATTCAGAGTTGTCTATCTCAAACACAGGAGCCACCTGTGTTTCCACCTTGTCCGGATGTCCCTTGTAAATAAAAATCTGTATGTTTCTGTCGGTGGTTACCATAACGCTTTTACCTCATTTTTTTTTACATTATTATTCCTGAAGGAAGATTTTATGTGTGATTTTCATCATCTGCCGGATTGTTCTTCTGGTAGTATTTTTTGTCCCTTTCGTCGACGATTGTGTTGTTTTTGCTCCAGTACACCATCAGCCCAACAATAACAAGGGCAGCAAGACCGAATATAACAATTGTCATAATAAGCTCAACAGTTTCGTTCATAGCAGTACCTCCTGCATAGTTATAAAATTTTATTAATAAATAAATCAGGAGTAAACAATGTACATAACAGAAAAAAGGTTAAAAAGGATGAAAGATGTTCTGTCCAAAAGACAGAAAGACCTTCAGGTGTTTTCTGATAATATAACAAATCCCCACAACTTTTCTGCCCTTCTGAGAACCTGTGATGCGGTAGGTGTTTTGAATCTTTACTACAGATACCTTGGGGAAGGGGAGCTTATAAATGAGGAGATAACAATGGGCTCCCACAAATGGGTCTTTTATCAGGAAGTGGAGGATATAGATAAATTTTTTAAAAGTAAAAAGGAAGAGGGGTTCCAGATTGTGGCCACCTATCTGTCGGAGGACTCTATCCATTTCAGGCAGATTGATTATACCCGACCTACACTTGTAGTGGTAGGAAACGAAATCCACGGAGTCAGTGGGGAAGTACTGAAGTATGCTGACCAGCAGATAATCATACCGATGTATGGTATGGCCCAGAGTCTAAACGTTTCTGTGGCCACAGGTGTCATACTGTACGAAGCTCAGAGACAAAGGGAGGAGAAGGGAATGTATA
>JAADEU010000028.1 GCA_013153235.1 Aquificota bacterium
CAGACCTGAGGAAGTACGGAGATTTTATGAACTACATGAGGGAAAAAACCCACGACCTTTTAAATGCAGGGGTAAAGAGGGTTATATGGTTTACCACATTTGATAGAAAAGTGATGGTGGCGGAAAAAGGAAAAAGATGGTTTATAACAGACTGGGATGACACCATTGAGATTATGGATGGAATAAATCTGAATCTGGAACAGCTACTAAAAGAAGAAGGAATAGAAATCTAAAAGGAGGTAGTAAGATGCCAAAGATAGTATTTAGAGATACAGGCGAAACCATTGAAGGTGTAGAAGCTGTAAAGGAGTTCCTTGAAAAATACGGGGTAACATACGAAAGATGGGGTGTGGACAGACTACCCGAAAACCTCAGGGAAAATTACGAGCTTACTGAGGAAGAGCAACAGGCAATCATAGACGCATACAGGGAAGAGCTGGAAAGGCTGAAAAAAGAAAAGGGATACATCACAGAAGACATCGTTGTGCTTTCTGACAAAACACCTAACCTTGACCAGTTAATGGCAAAATTCAAAAGGGAGCACCACCACACAGATGATGAGGTCAGATTTGTTGTGGATGGAAGCGGTATATTCCCGGTAAAAATAGAAGGCAGAATAGTTGAGATACATGTTGGTCCTGGGGACCTGATAGTTGTTCCTGCAGGTGCAAGACACTGGTTTGAGCTGGATGAAAACAGAAAAATCAAGTGTATAAGGGTGTTCAAAACCCCTGCAGGATGGGAGGCTATCTACAACGAGAATGAAAAGGCAACAATGAATGACTGATAGTGAGAAAAAACAGGAGGTGCAGATGGGTTTATTAGAGGGGAAAAAAGCGTTAATCCTTGGTGTGGCAAACAACAAAAGTATAGCTTACGGCATTGCAAAGGCGTTTCACAGGGAAGGTGCAGTCCTTGGATTTAACTATCTAAATGAAAAAATTGAAAAAAGGGTCAGACCTATAGCCGAGGAGTTCGGGTCGGACCTTGTTGTTAAATGTGATGTGTCCTCAGATGAGGATATAAAAAACCTTGTGGATACAGTCAGGGAAAAATGGGGAAGTATTGATATCATCGTCCATTCCATAGCCTATGCAAACAAAGAATACCTGAAGGATTACTACTACAAGGTTGACAGACAGTCATTCCTTGAGGCAATGAATATCAGCGTTTATTCATTTACCGCCCTTGCAAGGGAGTTTATGGAGCTGTTCAATGAAGGGGGCAATTTATTAACTCTGTCATATTACGGGGCTGAAAAGGTCGTTTATAATTACAACGTAATGGGAGTTGCAAAGGCTGCCCTTGAGGCATCTGTTAAATATCTGGCAAGGGACCTTGGGGAACTGAAAAATATAAGGGTAAATGCCATTTCTGCCGGACCTATCAAGACCCTTGCAGCATCCGGTATATCCCAGTTTGGAGAGATACAGAGGATAGCAGCCGAAAGGTCCCCACTGAAAAGAACAGTGACCATTGATGAAGTGGGAAATGCCGCCCTTTTCCTGTGCAGTGAGCTTGCATCAGGAATTACAGGGGAAATATTATATGTGGATGCAGGATACAACATCATCGGAATGTGAGGAAACAGCCATGAAAATAATCCTCAACGGTGAGGAAAGGGAAATAAAAGAGGGAATAACCATAAAAGAGCTTATTCAGGAGCTTGGCATTAAAGCTCCAAATTACGCCGTTGCCGTAGGAATGGAAGTTGTACCAAAAAGTGAGTATGACACCTACACTCTGAAAGAGGGAGACAGGGTAGAGATAGTTACTTTTGTCGGTGGCGGTTAAACCCTTGGATAAAAGGAAAATCATAGGGGCTGTTTTAGTACTCAGCTCCTTATTTTTCTTTTTCCTGCCCCCGGCAGATTTACCGTTTTTTGATACAGAAGGCGAAGAATACTTCAAAGAGAGTACAAAAAAAGCCGTTTTAACATACGCCAGTGTAAGGGGCATAAATGCTGTAATATCCGTTCTGAAAGATAGCCAGCTGGAGATTGCCCCTGCTGGAATAGGAGCTTCTATTGCCGTAGGGCAGGTTCTTGACCCTATAGACGACCTTATTGAAAGATTTTCCCTCCTTGTTCTGGTCAGTATCGTATCCCTGGGTGTACAGAAGGTACTCCTTGTTCTGGGAAAGACCGTGTTTTTCAAGATACTTGGGACAGGTGCATTCTTTGTTGGTCTGTATCTCCTGACAAACCGGCAGTTTATGTTCGCTGCCGGTGTTAAGATTATTCTGATAGCCCTTGTGGTTAGGCTGCTTCTGCCTGTATCCGCCCTGGTAAATGGTGGAATCTATGAACTTGTCTTTAAGGAAAAAGTGGAGCAGGCAGAAAAGGAGCTGTCTGATGTGTTCAGTACGATTAAAGGGAAAGAGGATTTTCCGGCAGAAAACAGCTCCTTTCTGGATAAACTTAAAGGTATAAAATACGAGGAGATAAAGGAAAAGGTTCTTTTCCTGAAAGAAAAAAGTTCACAGATAGTAAACGGGATAATAACCCTGTCTGTGGCTTTTGTTTTCCAGACTATTTTGATACCTGTTTTCCTGTTGTGGGTTTTTTACAGGCTTATCCTGTGGATAATAACAGGATTCAGTCTTTCTGGTCTTCAGAAGAGACTTTTATAATGGTTTTTACATTTCCCCGGGGATTCCAGTCACCGATTACCTCAAGGAATTTTGGCTTCAGCAGCTGATACAGGTCGGAGTAAATCTTATTGGTTGCTTCCTCATGGGATATGTACTGGTTTCTGTATTTATTCAGGTACAGTTTTAATGATTTAAGCTCAACAATGTACTCATCCGGTACATATTTGATTTTTATGGTTGCAAAGTCAGGATATCCTGAACGGGGACATAGACATGTAAATTCCGGAAATGTTATGTCTATTGTGTAGTTCCTCTCTGGAGCCGGATTGGGCCATCTTTCCAGTTTTGCTTCCTGTATCTCTTTTTCTCCGTATCTGAGATTCTCCATTTAAACCTCTCTATCAATAATGTACCGGGCTATGTTTATAAGAACATCCGGGGACTTTAATATTTTAATCTGTTCAACGGCATTTTCAACATACTCCCGTGCCATCTGTCTGGACTTTTCCAGTCCATAAACGGCAGGGTAGGTGAGTTTGTTTTTCTCCCTGTCTTTTTTGGTCTTTTTCCCCAGTTTTTTCTCATCCCCAATCTCATCAAGGATATCATCCTGAATCTGGAAGGCAAGACCCGTGTAAAGACCGTATCTACCCAGAGCAT
>JAADEU010000105.1 GCA_013153235.1 Aquificota bacterium
AGTAAAATTTCCCCAGGGAAACCTTCTTCTCGTAAACCAGACTGAATACCGGCTCTATCCCTGAGGATGTTCCTGCTATCATACTGATTGAGCCTGTAGGTGCCACAACAGTGGTAAATCCGTTTCTCAGCCCATATTTTTTGAGTTTTTTCACCAGGCCATCCCAGTCGTAATGCCAGCTGTTCCTGTCTTCAAAACCCTTAAACGGCATTTTTCCTTCAGGGTAAAAGCTCTTTCTGAAAGCAGGGAATGCTCCCCTTTCTATTGCCAGCTGGATGGAAGCCTCTTTAGAGTGAAAATTAACAGCTTCCATCACCCTTTCCATCCATCTCCTTCCCTCTTCACTGTTATACGGAACCTCAAGCTCAAACAGCATGTCCGCCAGTCCCATAATACCCAGACCTATTTTCCTTGTTCTCAGGGTTGTTTTTTCTATCTCCTTAAATGGGTATTTGTTTATGTCAAGCACGTTATCAAGAAACCTTGTGGCGGTTTTTATGGCTTTTTCAAACCCTTCCCAGTCAAAGTAGACCTTCCTTTTTCCCCCTTCAAACTCCTCTTTTACAAAAGCCCACAGGTTCAATGAACCAAGGTCACAGCTTTCGTTTGGATACAGAACAACCTCCCCACAGGGGTTTGTTGCGTATATCCTACCAAAGCTCTTCAGAAAGGGGTTATACCTGTTGATATTGTCATCAAACAGCAGTCCTGGTTCTGCAGACTCCCACCCTTCATACACAATGAGGTCAAAAAATGTTCTGGGGTTTATATATTTCCACACCTTCCCATCCCTTGGATTTATAAGGGGATAGGGTTTGTTTTCCCTGTAGTAATCCCAGAAGTCCTCCTTCAGAAAAACGGATATATTAAAGTTTGTTAACTGTCTGTTTCCTTTCTTTGCGGTTATAAACTCCTCAATATCAGGGTGGTCGCTGTTTAGAATACCCATATTAGCTCCACGCCTTACCCCACCCTGTTTAATAACGTCTGTCATTTTATCGTAAAGTGTCATAAATGCTATGGGACCTGAGCTTTTTCCGTGGGTTGTGCTTATGTAGTCCCCTTTTGGTCTGAGTTTTGAAAAGTTGTATCCACACCCTCCACCGGCCTTGAAAATCAGGGCAGCCCTTTTCAGGGTTTCCATAATTGAAGCTATAGAATCTTCCATATCAAGAACAAAACATGCCATACCCATCCCCAGAGGATTGCCGAAATTAACCAGAACCGGTGTGTTGGGCATAAATTTCTTTGTGGTCATCAGCTCAAAATACTCATCTATTTCCTGCTCGTAGTTATCAAACTCCCCGTCTTTTAGCATCTGCAGTATCTGACTGAGGCTTTTTTTCATTCTTCTCTCTGCATTCAGCCGGCTGTAAACCCTTTCCAGCCCTTCCAGATGGTATCTGTTCAGGGTGTATCTGCCGATTTTTAACCTCCCTGCAAGGCTGTCCAGGTCTATCTCCTCTTTTTTCTGGCTTTTTTTCAGTCTCTTTCTGGAAAAGACCCGGCTGTCGTGGAGGATGGAGGGTATTGTGGTATGAATAGCCACCCTTTCAAACAGCTGTTTTGGGGTTTCAATAACCCTGCCTGATTTATCCCTGGTCAGGTATCTTGCAGCCAGAACCCTCAGGGCGTTTATATCAAATCTCTTGTCTATCTCGTCAATTTCTTTTTTTCCCAGTATCTGCTGTTTTTCCTTCCTCAGCTCTGCCCTTTTCTGTCTGTAGAGGATATAAGCCTTTGCCACCTTTGCCAGGCCTTCCTCAATCAGTACCTGCTCTACGGTATCCTGAACCTGTTCAACTGTGGGTATCTCTCCTTCTCCCAGCTCTTTTTCCAGCTTTTTTACAACCTTTTCTGCCAGCTGCTGTGCTTTTTCCCTATCCTGTTGACCCACTGCCAGCATGGCTTTCCAGATTGCATTTGTGATTTTTTCCGGATTAAACGGGACAACCCTGCCGTCCCTCTTAATGATTTTTGAAAACATCGGACTCTCCAGAGGAGGGGGTTTTTAACTGTTTCGGAATTTTCAGTCGTACCTCTTAAGACCTTTCCACAGCTTCTTAAGCCACTGTTTTATCTTTGCTTCCCTGCCGTTTTCTGTGGGTCTGTAGTACACCCTGCCTTTTAGCCTGTCAGGCAGATACTGCTGCTGGACGAAGTTCCCCTCATAATCATGGCTGTATCTGTAACCTCTGCCGTATCCCATCTTTTCCATCAGAGGTGTTGATGGGTTAATCAGATGGGGTGGAACAGGAGTATCAGGGTGCTTCCTCACGTCTACAATAGCCTCGTTTATAGCCCTGTATGCACTGTTGCTTTTTGGGCAGGAGGCAAGGTAGGTTGTCACCTGTGAGAGGATGATTTTTGCCTCAGGCATCCCTATATTCTGAACCGCCGTCAGACAGCTTGTTGCCAGTGTGAGGGCATAAGGCTCTGCATTTCCCACATCTTCGCTTGCCAGTATAACCAGTCTCCTTGCAATAAACACCGGGTCTTCACCCCCTTCAAGCATCCTGGCAAGGTAGTAAACGGCAGCGTCAGGGTCTGACCCCCTGACACTTTTTATAAATGCTGAAATCAGGGCGTAGTGGAGGTCTCCATCCCTGTCGTATATTATGTGTGGTTTCTGGGAAACCTCTCTTATCAGCTTTTCTGTTATTTCAATCTCCTTTTTTCCCTCCTGAAGACCAGCAACAGCCTCAATTATATTGAGCAAAACCCTGCCGTCTCCACCTGAATATCTGATTAATGCATCCCTGTCTATCCTGGTAATGTTCAGTTTTGACAGAATTCTGTCCTCATTTAAAGCCCTGTCAATTAGGCGGTTCAGGGCTTCTTCTCCCAGGGGCTTTAGCTGAAAGACCCTGCATCTTGACAGAAGCGGTGGTATAACAGAAAAAGAAGGATTTTCTGTTGTTGTTCCAATTAGAATAAAGACCCCTTTTTCAACAGGCTCCAGAAGGGCATCCTGCTGGGCCTTGTTAAACCTGTGTATCTCATCTATAAATAGAACGACAGGTCTGCTGTATAGCCTGAGTTCTTCTGCCCTTTTAACTGCCTCTCTGATTTCCTTAACCCCTGAGGAAACGGCGTTTATTTTTATGACCTCACCGTCTACAGCTTTTGCCAGCAGATATGCCAGCGTTGTTTTGCCAACACCAGGGGGACCCCACAGTATCATTGAGTGGAGTTTTCTGCTTTTCACCATCTGGTAAAGGGGTTTTCC
>JAADEU010000102.1 GCA_013153235.1 Aquificota bacterium
CCGCTTTATGCCTTTTGTCCAGCTCAATATATTTTGTTTCCTCGGCACAGGGTCCGATTCCCTCACAGATTGTTCTATCAACAACCACTTTCAGTTTTCCCATCTCGGTCCTCCGGTTTGTTAGTTCAAAATAGATTATAATTGATTTGAAAAATCACGGCAAAGAGATAAATCACAATGAAAAAGATTGTTCTGCCTGCCATTGCAGGGCTGCTTCTGTCCCTTTCTTTCCCGAATACATTTATACCTTTTGTATACATCGGTGGATTTTTTCTGATTTTCTATACCATTCAAAAATCCAGAACATTAAAAGAGGCCCTCTTATCGGTATTTATTGCCGGTTTTTCATTTTCTATATTCTCTTTTTACTGGATAATTTTTGCAGTTACCCATTATGGGGATGTTAATACAGCTGTTGCTGTATTGATGTTTTTGGTCTTTGCCTCCGCATTCTCTGCAGTCCAGTTTGTTCCCTTTGGGGCCGGAATGTATTACCTCCGGCGATACAGATACGCCTTTTATCTGGCACCGTTTATATGGGTTTTCTTAGAGGTGTTTAGGGAGTTCTTCCCTTTTACAGGCTTTCCCTGGAATCTGGTGGGCTATACACTCACCTACATAAATCCTATTGCCCAGATTGCCTACTTTGGGGGAATCTACATTGTCTCATTTCTGGCTGTTTTTCTGGCTGCATCTATTTATCAGTTTTTTATGGAAAGGGGTGTCCTGTCAACTGGAGTTTTCCTTATTTCCCTGGTTATTTTTACAGGTATTTTTATCTGGGGGAAGCACAGAATAAATAGCTATACCGATACGGGAACCCCAAAAAATGTTGCCGTTATACAGGGCAATATCACGGAAGACATAAAGATGGATGAGTCCAGCAGACTGGACATTATAAATAAATACCTCTTCCTGATGAAAAAGGCAACTGAATACGATGTAGACCTTATTGTCCTTCCTGAGTCTGCGATTCCCATTTACCCCCTTTATAAGCCTGCCGGGGTGTACAGCGTTTATTTTTTTGAGAATCTCAGGGATATAAAAAAGCCCATTATTTCAGGTTTTGATAATGTTTTTTATGAAAACGACAGGATTTTTCTGTATAACTCGGTGTTTTTAATCGACCCTTCCGGAAAACCGGTTGATTACTACAGCAAGATAAAGCTGGTTCCGTTTGGCGAGTATGTACCATTTCCATTTGATTTTCTGAGAAAGCTGTTTCCATATCTGGAAGGGTACGATTTTTATTTTGGAGAAGAGAAAAAAATCCTCAGATACGATGGATTTAAGGTTGTTCCACTGGTCTGTTTTGAGGCTATATTTCCTGTTTTTGTTGCGGATTTTTCCAGAAAGGGTAATCTGCTGGTTAACCTGACCAACGACGCCTGGTTCGGGAAAACCTCGGCCCCGTTTCAGCATTTTGAGATGGCAAGGGTGAGGGCTATTGAGAATAATATGTATCTGGTCAGAGCGGCAAATACAGGTATATCCGCCGTTATAAATCCTGTTGGCGTTCCGGTTTCAACCCTCAATCTGTTTGAGGAAGGTATTATTCTGGACAGGGTGTACCTGAGAACTGAAGGCTCCTTCTGGAACAGACATTATTTATTGACCGGGATTATTTTTACTGGCAGTTTCGCCGGTTTATTCTTAATTATTATTAAGACCCGGACAGGAGGAGCCGGCCATGAAAGCAATAACAGCTGAAGTAGTTGAAACACTTGTCAATATTATGAGGAATATCCTTGGAAACAGAGCGGTTGATATAATACTTGGGCGGCTCGGTGAAGGTGCCACAGGCAGAGAGCTTATCTATGCCTTTGCAGATGAAACCCAGAATTTACTTGGAGAAAAGGGTGGCTTCTCCTCAATGAGACAGCTTGGAAGGGAGCTTGCCCGGTCCATTATGTCGTCAAATCCAAGGGATAAATGGGAGGAGCTGCTGGAAAACACCCTGAACGAGTTTGGATTTGCCAGAAAAATAGAGAAGGAGAAAGACAGAGCATTTATATGCCAGTGTGTTTTTTATGAGATTCTGGAAGGAAAAAACCTCAAACCAACGGAACATTCCGTCTACTGGGCTGGGTGGGGCTTTATAGAAGGCTTTGTTAAAGAGATGGAAGGGGCAATTGGTATCCAGTGGGTTGAGAGGGATTACGAGAACGAAAAATGCAGGTTTGACTTTATATTTCAGGCATAAATGCTGATTTTCTGGCCGGATTCAGTGTTTTGCTGATTTTTCTGTTGTTTTGCCAGTTCGGCCTTCGCTCTCATCTCAAGCATTGATGCAGCTGCGGCAACAGCCCTGTCCTGGGCCGACGGGTCTGCAGGTGCAAGGGCAGCCCTCTTTATCTTCTGGGCTATCTGAATCGTTTCCTCAGGTGTCTTACCCTGTTTAAGCTTTATGGGAACCTCTCCACCAACAATGTACAGTTTTCCATCAGGACCCTTTTCGTATTTGTACTTTACAGGTCCTGTAAGGTCTCCCCCGGCTGCTTTATGTGCCATCTCATGGGCTTTTACTTTCTGTTCTATCATACGCAGCTGCTGAACAGCCTGCTGGACCTTCATCTCTTCCAGCTGGCTCTTTTTATCTTTCCACTGACCGGTGTCGTAATAAGCCGAAGAAGACACACCCCCAACAACCATCATAATAAAAATTTATATTTTAAATAACTTGTTTCAAGCAGTATTTTTATCCTAAATTCCAAACAGTTTGGATTTCATTTCTGACTTGATTTAAAAAATTTATACTTTTTTAAAACCATTTTGTCTACTTATTGTTCACTTTTAAAAACTATCATATCAAATCAAAAATAGTTTAAATAAAAGGGAAGAATTAACACTTTTACAAATACAAAGTAAATTGGATTGGAGACAAATTAGAAGCAATTATAGCCTCTGTTTAAAATGCAGCCATCTGAACAGGCGAGATAGTCTCCTATTCTATTGACAGGTAGCCTGTTTATTATTTTAACCAAAACATTTTTTGCAGGTTTTATTTAAATGTGCCTCAATCTCTTCAGGAAACTTTCTGAGAGCATCTGCCACAGCATTAGGGGCTGAATATCCAAGACCGCATATTGAGTTTGCAGGAATGTTCTGTGCAAGGTGTTTGAGGTACTCAATATCTTTTTCTGTGGCTGTGCCTTCTTTGAGCTTTTTCAGAATAACATGCTGTTCGTAAGTTCCCACCCTGCAGGGTG
>JAADEU010000082.1 GCA_013153235.1 Aquificota bacterium
GTACTTCACCTTAAATGAGGCAAACAGCATACTTCCACAGATAAAACTCCTCGTTGATGAAATCAGGGAAAAGAGGGAAAAGCTCTATAAGGTCATTGAGAACTATGAGGAGGAGATAGAGGGTCAGAACGACGAACTTGAGGTTATGTTTCTGAAAACAGAGATAAATGAAACAAACGAAGAGATAAATGAACTGATTGATATAATTGAAAGTTTCGGTGCCCATGTAAAGGGAATAGACCCGTTTCTGGTGGACTTCCCTGCCCTGCATAACGGGGAAGAGATATACCTGTGCTGGCAGGAAGGGGAAAGCTGTATAGAATACTGGCACAGGGTTTCCGAGGGTTTCATTGGAAGAAAACATATATCTCTATTAACAGGCTCATCAGAAAGCAAAGACAGAACAGGAATTTAACCTGCCACTTTATAATCTGGCTTCCTGATAAAATCCTTTATCCTTTCCACCATCTGGTGTGGAAGAATTCCAAGTTCCTCCTCAAGCTGATTTACCTTACCGTGCTGTACAAATCTGTCAGGAATACCGAATCTCAGCAGCTCGTTTGTAAATCTGTTGTCCAGTATAAATTCACCTACAGCTGAACCAAATCCACCGTTCAGTGCACTATCTTCCATCGTTATAACGTAATGGTGGGACTTAAGGAGCTCTGTAAGGAGCTTTTCATCCATAGGTCTTATAAACCTTGCATTAACAACCGTTGGTTTTATGCCGTATTTTTTCAGTTCCTTTGATACCTCTAAAGCCCTGGAAACGTACCTGCCAACACCAAGCAGTAAAACCTCTTTACCATCTTCAAGTACCTCCCAGCTTCCTATCGGTATTTCATTAAAGCCCTTTTCTTCTTCACCTACAGCAGAGCCTCTGGGGTAACGAATGGCAAAAACCCTTCCTGAATTTACAGCCGTGTACAGGAGGTTCCACAGTTCCTGTCTGTCTTTAGGAGCTGAAATCACAATGTCCGGTACAGCCCTGAGGAAGGATATATCGTAAACACCGTGGTGGGTCGGGCCGTCCTCACCTACCAGACCTGCCCTGTCTATGGCTATCACCACAGGCAGTCCCTGGAGGGCTATGTCGTGTATAACCTGGTCATAACCCCTCTGCAGAAAGGTTGAGTAGTATGAAAGAACAGGTTTCAGTCCTTCAGCTGCAAGACCTGCGGCAAATGTGGCAGCATGCTGCTCTGCTATACCAACATCAAAAAATCTGTCCGGAAACTCCTCTGCAAATCTGGACAGTCCTGAACCTTCTTTCATTGCAGGTGTGATTGCAACTATTTTACTGTCCTGTTTTGCCAGCTCGACAAGCGCATTTCCAAACACCTTACTCCATGAAGGAGGGGCCCCGATTTTTTTGATTGGGGTTCCTGTAATCTTGTCAAAAGGGGATATACCGTGGAAAGGAGTCGGGTTTTCCTCAGCAGGCTGGTAACCCTTGCCCTTCTGGGTAAGAACATGGACAATAATCGGCCCCCTCATCTTTTTCACATTCTCAAGGGTCTTTTCCAGCTCTGCAAGGTTATGTCCATCAATTGTTCCAATATAGGTAAATCCAAGCTCCTCAAATATAACCCCCGGTGTAAACAGACCCTTAAGATACTCTTCAAACTTTCTGGCTATTTTCGCCCCTGATTCCCCAAATACCTTTTTTATAACGTCCTTAAGCTTCTGTCTTGATTTCTGGAATACCTCATTGGTTATGATTCTATTAAAGTAAGTGTACAGGGCACCAACATTCGGGGATATCGACATCTGGTTGTCATTCAGAATCACAATAAACCTGTCCGGGTCCAGCCATCCTGCATGGTTAAGCCCCTCAAAAGCCTGACCTGCAGTCATGGCACCATCACCGATAATGGCAACGGTCCAGCCTTCTTTTTTCAAAATATCCTTAGCCTTTCTCATACCCAGCGATGCAGAGATAGATGTACTGCTGTGTCCGGCTCCGAAATGGTCGTATTTACTTTCTTTCATTTTTAGGAATCCTGATATACCACCGTACTGCCGGAGTGTCCTGAACTGCTCTTTCCTGCCTGTGAGAATTTTCCATGAGTATGCCTGATGACCTATATCCCATACGATTCTATCAATCTCAGGGTCAAATACCTTCAGGAGGGCCACTGTAAGCTCAACAACCCCCAGGGATGGTCCTATATGACCTCCTGTTTTTGATGTGACATCTATGATGTAATCTCTGATTTCATCTATAAGAATCTGGGTTTCCTCAGGAGATAGCTTTTGAAGGTCTCTGTAATCTGTTATCCTGCCCAGAACCGTGTAATTTTTCATCTTATTCACCTTCTAAGGTATTAATAGTATAATTTCTTTAAAAATATAATAAACCATATGAGGTAAACTTTCATTGGATAAATCTATTCTAAAGGAGATAAAATTCAACTCAGATGGCCTTGTCCCTGTAATTACACAGAGCTATTACTCAGGTAAGGTTCTGATGCAGGCCTATGCAAACAGGGAAGCTGTAGAAAAAACCATAGAAACAGGATTTGCCACATACTACTCCCGCTCAAGGCAGCAGCTCTGGGTGAAGGGCGAAACCTCAGGGAACCTCCAGAAGGTTGTAAAAATAAAGGTAGACTGCGACGGTGACAGCCTCCTTTATCTGGTGGTTGACTACGGTGTTGCCTGCCATACAGGTGAGGAGAGCTGCTTTTACAGAAACATAAATCTGGAGAAGGAAGAAAAACCAGACCCTTACGAAGTATTCCACGCCCTTTACGAAAAAATACTGGACAGGAAAACAAACAGACCTGAAGGTTCTTATGTGGCAAAACTGTTTGAGAAAGGCTCAGACAAGATAATCCAGAAGGTTGGGGAAGAGGCTATAGAGACTGTGATAGCCCTCAAAAACAGGGACAGAGGGGAAATAGTATACGAAGTGTCGGACCTCCTGTTCCATCTCATAGTTGCACTGGTTGATGCAGGTGTAAAATTTGAGGATATACAGGAAGAGCTTCTAAAAAGGTATAAATAAGGAGGATAGTATGATAAAGGAAGGAGATAAAGCACCTGATTTTTGCCTTAAAGGCCTCACACCTGAAAGGGAAGAAAAGGATATATGCCTGAAAGACCTGCTGTCTGAAGGTAAATATCTGATACTTTATTTCTATCCCAAAGACAACACACCTGGATG
>JAADEU010000132.1 GCA_013153235.1 Aquificota bacterium
GGGCCTTTTTTAAATGTGGAATCTGGGCCTTTATCTGGTCAATGGATATCTCGTCTGTTCTGACGGTGTTTGCTGCAGAGTAGCAGTGCTGACAGAATAAATTGCACACATTTGTCAGATTCCATATCAGGATTACCCCTGGAAATGGCCTTACTCTCTCCCCATTTAATGCCTTCCTGATGTATTCAGTTATCCTCAGCATCTTTAAACTCCATCATATAAGAGACGACTGCCTCAAGCTCTTCAGGGGACAGGTTTAACCTGGGCATGGCATTTCTTTTATAACCAAGCTGCTTATATGTAGCTTCAGGATTCATAATGTGGGATATAATTGTATCCCTGTCCCTGTGGTTAACAATCCATTTAAACGATGGGCCAAATGCCTCCTGGGTTTGATGGTGACATCCCCAGCATTTTTCCATAAAAACATCCTTTCCCAGCAGGAATGGGGCGTACTTTCTGGATTTATTTATTATATTGTATTTCCCTATTGGAATACTGGCAGGGATTTTTTTGATGAGTTTTAAGGTTATGGAATCGTAAATCATAAGGGCTCCATCTCTGTTGTACAGGCTCACGTACGCCAGATTTCCATCACCTGAAAACTCTGTATGGATTACCCTCTTGCCTTTTATGGTTTCAATTGTTTTAACCCTGTAGGAATTTTTATCAACCAGAACTACCTTATCACCACCGTTATCTGTCCAGAGATACGGTGTTGTTGGGTGGGTTCTGACAAAGAATCCATTTCCACCAATATCAATCTTTTTACTAAACTTCCAGTTGTACATCTGCCATATGGTAATGTAAGGTTTGCCTATATGTGGGGTTGCAAAGTAAAATTTACCCTTCCTGTACCAGAAGGTTGCCGATGCCAGGTGGGGCATTCCTTCAATTGGATAGGAAAAAATCTCCCTGTCAGCGTCTATATCGTATACTATCAGTAAACTGCCCTTCCGTGATGTTCCGACTATATGCTTCTCAAATGGGTCTATAAAAAAGTCTTCGTAGGGTTCTTTTATCTTTTTATAAGTTATCTCAAATGTTTTTGTATCCAGAAAACCTATCAGAGGTTTATCTCTAAAGGAAAAAATTGCCTCATCCCTTGACCACAACTCGTAAATTGCAGATATCAGACCTTCCTGTTTTATTACCTTCTGGGGTTCAAAGTTCTCAGCATCAAGGATTACTATAGACCTTGGGAGCCAGCAGGATACAAGGATATATTTTCCTGTTCTGTCCAGAGAGATATTTCTCAGATACACACACGCTCTGACCTTGCCGTAGAATCTCCCTTTATCGATGTCATATCTTCCCACCCAGCCGTCTCTGGAGGGAATATAAATCTTCCACCCTGATGGAGAGAACTTTAAACCCCCGTGGACATTCTTGAATGTAAATTTGTCGTATATGGTGGTACCTTCCATTATCCAGACCTTCTGATGTCCCCTTTCCACAACAGCAACTATGTTCTTGATATTTTTGACAGGGAGTTTCTTTGTCTTTTTATCCGGATTAAGGCTGATGGACTGGATTATCCTTTCCTGGGACCACTTGATTTTAACTGGAGTTTTTATGTATGCTACTATTGATTTTATCTGCTGGTCTGTCAGCTGTGGAAATGCAGGCATCTGTGTGGCTGGTAGACCGTTTTTGATGATATTTATCAGTTTTTTTTCTGAATATTTTTTTAAAAATAAAGGTAAAAGAGGGGGAGCCACTGTACCGGCTCTGTCTTCCCCATGGCAAGAGGCACAGTATTTTTGGTACAGCTGGCTCCCTTTAGCCAACTCCCCTGCAAAGGCACCAAACACAATCAGGAGGGTTAGCGGCAGCAGGACTATTATTCTTTTCATTAATAAATATCCTTCATAGTGTTGTATACATTAAACTTACCGGTTGGTGTCCTTACCCAGTTTCCGGTAATTTCCTTCTTCAGCTTGAGTGTCTTGGCGTCATAAACCAGTATAGCTGTTGGCTGGTCTTTCTTACCCCATACTGAAATCCAGAACTCGTCTCCAGCTTTGTTGAACTCTTCGTGAACAGCCCTGATGTTTTTGTACTTGGCAGGAACCTTGAGTGTTTTCACGTGTTCAAAGGTAATCTTATCAAATACGAATATGCTTCTCTTCAGCTCTGGGTCAGGGTTGAGAGGTCTGTCTGCTATCAGATACTTGGATTTTGGATGTGTCTTGATAAACAGGTTACCACCACCTTCTCCAGGGAGGTCAAACCACTTAACAACCTTCCATGCGTACTGTGGATGTCCTTCTGGGTCTGTTCCGATACATGCAACCCTCTTCTCTCCAATGTGACCTGTACACCAGATTGGACCGTACTTAGGATGGTCGATGTTAGCTCCCCTTCCCGGGTGTGGCTTTGTACCGACCTTTACTATAGCCTCAAGCTCTTTGTCCTTTGTATCGATTACAACAATTTTGTTTCTCATGTTAGCTGCAACCAGGAAGTACCTCTTGGACAGGTCCCATCCACCGTCGTGGAGGTATCTTTCAGCATCAATCATATCAATCGTAATTGTTCCCTTGTCTACTTTAGCATAGTCTACCAGCCATACCTGACCAGCTTCTTTGATGTTGAGAACCCAGATTGGGTCGTAGTGTGATGAAACAATAGAAGCAACCCTCGCTTCCCTTACGAACTCCTGCGTATCGTAGTAGTATGAACTTGTGGATACAATTTTCTTAGGCTCAAGGGTCATACCATCAAGAACAACAAATGATGGTGGCCAGTAACATCCAACAACAGCGTACTTATCCTCGTATCCGTGATATTTGGACGTATCAATAGATCTTGCGTCGTAACACACTTTAACCTCTGCAACCTTGTCTGGTTTTGAAAGCCATAGGTCTATAACGGTAGCCTTTCCATCTCTACCAATTGAGTACATATATCTTCCTGATGCTGAAGATCTGAGGATATGTACAGCAAAACCTGTATCAACAATATTAACAAGTTTCTTTGTATCTCCATCTACAATCGCAACCTTACCTACGTCCCTGAGGATTACACCAAAGAAGTTCTTCCAGTTCAGGTTATGCTGTGGCCTTGTTGGCCTATCACCAACTGGTGTATAGACCTTCCATGTGGACTTCATTTGTTGCATGGACATCTCAGGTGGATTTGGTGGTTCATGCTGGAGGAATCTTGCCAGGAGATTAATCTCCTCTTTGGTCAGGACCCCCTGTTTCCCCCAGTCTGGCATACCACCTAATGTTCCGTTGTAGATAAATGCCTCCAGAGCCTGTGTTCCAAGCTTTCTTGTCCTGTCAGGTGTGAGTGCTGGTCCTGTAGCACCTTTCCTCAGCATTCCGTGACATCCTGCACATCTGTCAAAGTAAATCTGTGCAGCCTTTTTCATCTCCTCCTTTGTAAGTGGGGGAGGAGAGTTTTCAGCTTTGGCGGTGTTAACTGACAGTGCCACAACTCCAGTTACGAGAGCAGCACCAACCAGCCCACCTGTGAGTTTACTTACCCTCATAGTAACCCTCCTTTAAAGGTTTTATCAGAAATCATTAGTATTTGTAGTCAAGCTGGATCCAGTATTTTGTCACGTCATTGTTTCCTTTCAGACTTCCACCAGTATAGTAACCATCATCTGCGTTATAGAATGCGGCTTTGGCGAGGAAAGAAAGCTTTTTAGTCAATTTTTTAGCATATAAGAGATCTACTTCGGAACCTATATTTTTTCCCACTGAACCTGCTGGATCTTTGTCAGAATCAAATGCTAAATATGCTACCAGAAGTTTTCCTATAACAGGGCTTTTGTATCCTGCAGAGATACACCATTCTTTCATACCGTAGTCAAACCCGCCTGCAGCTCCTGCAAGCATCACATCTGACCAGCCGTCAAATTTGTGGAGTGTTGCCAGAGGAGTGGAGAATCCTCTGTCTTTATCACCAGCATCCCCGAAATATGTATACATAATATTTGCGAAGAATCCCATTGCAGAAGCACCAATCTTAACCCTGTAGTAGTCGGTATCTATATCTGGCTTCCGGCTAAGGTTATCTTTCTCATAAGGATCTGTCTGTTTTGCATATTCACCAAGATATGAAACTGTGATACCGTTTCCAAGGTTTATCTTACCAGATGCCTTTACTCCGAGTGTGTTATGAACATCTGTAATCAGATAGGCGAAACCTTTTACCTTAAGTACTTTTGGAACAACTTGATAATTCACATCAAGAACTATCGGCATTTTGTCTAGTTTCCAATCGGCATTGAGTGCATCCACGATTCCTTTTCTCTCGTAGATTCCAGCAAGGAGAACATTCAGATTAGGGATTGTGTTATCAACAATTGCAAGAACCCCAAATGTCTGTGGCATTTGTCTCCAGTTAACTGTACCTATGAATCTGTGGTCATCAATAGCTACATACTTTCTACCTGCTACAAATGTAGTTTTCCCAAATGTATAGGCAATATACGCTTGTGTAAGTCTGGTGTTGGCTGGATCTTTTACAGTCTCATAATCAGTTTTTTGTGGATCATAATCATCGACCACAGCGGATACATCTATTGCTTCCAGTACAGCAGACAGTCCGGGAACGTCAAGAACCTTACCTATTTTTACCCCTATTTTTGTCCTGATTGTCAGAGCATTTGCCTCTTTCTTTCCAGAGTTATCTACGTCTACATACTCATATCTTGGTCTGAACTCCAGGTAAGGCTTTACATTATCAATAAAAGATACTCCCAGTAAATCCTGAGCGTTTGATACATTTGCTGAACCTGAAAGCAGAAACGCTCCACCTGCTAACAGGGCTGCTGCTCCAAGGCTTAATACTTTACCCTTCATCTTACAAACCTCCTTAAATTATGTCTTGTGAGTTTTCTAATAGCTTTTTCAGTATTTCTTCACCTGATACGCCCAGTTTCCCGGCAGGGGATTCCAATTCATCGATTGTTATCCGTGATTCTTCAAAGACAGAAGTGGGCATACCAGGATGTCTGATAATATTGAGGGGTTTTCCTATGAGTTCTTCAGGTACATAACCTGATATTCTTGCAGATATTCTCGCAGATGTTTCATTTACGTAAGTAATAATACCTTTTAGATTTGTCCTTAAGATTATCAACTTATTTTCTGGAACTTCCGTTTCCCAGAACACGTCGAAGGTCTTATCCATTACTCCCTCTCATCTCCATTTCCCATAATTAAGTTTATTGTTTTTCTTTCCCTATTCATTGTCCTAAATCAATAATTGTTTAGCACTTAGCTTATATAACCTTTGATGTGACCCTTATAGACTATATCTTCTGCCCTGACGTTATCGTCGTTGAGTATTTCAGGTACGTCGTTGCTCAGTTTTTGTAAGTACTCAGAGGCAGATTCCCACTCCTCTTCAGAATACGAGTACACCATGTTTGCTGAAAGAACATGTGGAAGCATCTGTATCTGCTTCAGTTTGAATGTTTCCTCATTAACATCCTCACCTTCGATAATGATAATAATCCTTCCCTTTTCATCGTGGAAATAAATATCACACAGTCCACTTTCCTCAAGGGATTGAAGAACTTCCTGAAGATGTTCCGGGTCTGTTACTACTACTGCACTTGAGATATTCATCGCTCTATCCTCCATATATATATTTTTCCGTCATCACAACCTATTATTAATTGATTCTCATTAACAAATCTTATATTTGACGGGGTTGCTCTGTGCCCTGAAAGGGTGGTAAGCACAAACCCCTCTTCTGTATCAACAACCTTCACATCAAATTTATCATTATAAAGATATGCCCCCGTTTTTCCTGATGGACTCAGTGCCACAGAGAATACCATAAAATCATCAGCATCAAATATCTGGTATGTGTCATTCTTCAGATTGTAATAAACAGCCTTTTTATCCCTTCCACCAGACATAACCCTGTGATTGTGAAAATCTACATCGAAGGCTTTGTCCTTATTCAGTTCTTCTATGACTTTTATAATCTTCCCTGTTTTTACATCTGCAATCCTGGTATCTCCGCTCTCATCAACCACAGCAACTTCTGTTTTTGAATCGTTTATCTCCATATCTGAGAAAAATGACATACCGACAGGTTTTCTGTAGATAATTTTATTTTCCTGAAGGTCGTACAGAACAAGTTCATCACCGCTTAGGCCAAGGATGACATGATTATTGTTAACAAACCTAGCCCTGACAATAGGAAGATGTTTTTTTCTGTCTATGATTTTTTCTAGCTTACCGTCTTCATACAGATAAACTTCCCTTCCACCCCTTGAGGCCTGAATAGCAGCGATTATTTTGGAGTCGTCAGGAGATATATCAACAGAAAAAACCTTTGGAAGCTGTAGTTCTCCCATAAAGTCTTCAAATTCTGGGTATTTTATTATGTTTATTTTCTTGAATGTTTTGAAATCTATAATTTCAACATTGCCCCTTTCGGTGGCAACAAAAATCTTTCCACTTTTAAATCTTAAATCACTTACCGCACCATCAACCTGAATTACCTTCACAAGGTTAGGTGTAACAGCTGAAGACAGACCTATAAGAAGAAGAGTAATAAGAAGTATACTATGCAGTATTTTCTTCATTTTTTTCTCTCTCCCTCTCCAGTGGAAAGACTTCTATTGCACCTGATGGACATACAGGTATACAGAAACCACAACCTGTACAGACATCCGGTATTATCTGTGGTCTGAATATACCATCGAACTTTATTGCATTGTCAATACAGGGGTCCTTACAGGAAAAGCACATAACATTCTGCCATGACACACATTTTGAGATATTTATTTTGAACAGTGCATATATCCTTTCCGTTTTTTGTGTGCTGAGAACATCAAACTCACAGGCTTCGGCACATTTTTTACAGAAAGTACAGCCTTTATCAGAAAATAGAAGCTGGGGTGAACCGTCTTGAAGTCTAAACAGAAGTCTCTCTTCACAGGCAGTTATACAGCTTCCACCACACTCTGCACATTTGCTGAAATCGGATTCTTCATCTGAATATGGAGGCCTAATTATATTCAGCTCCTCCTCAGGAGGGGAGGATGGTTCCTTTATCTCCTCTACCGTTGCAGCAGGAATAAAAGGAAGGGCCTTTAAAAAGCCCCTCCTGTCCATTTTTCTGGACATTAATAAACCCCTTCAAATACGTTCTTATTAAGTATTGTTTTTTGTTTTGTTTCGGGGTTTCTATAGTCAGGTTTAAATGTGTTTCTGACAAGAGGTTTAGCATTTGCCTGTGGAGCGTGACACTGGACACAGTTCCATCTTGCAGGGTCGAGTTTGTTCATCTTAACAACTTTTCCTTTTATCAGCTGGAAGAAGTCTATAAAGTGTGTTGGAGAAACTGGTGGTGCTCCTACACTTTTTGCAACTTTAGGGTCGTGACAGCTGAGACAGGCGTTCTGGTGTAGTGTAATTGGCAGCAGTCCCTCTACAGAGTGTGGAATCATTGGAGGTGCGTTTTCATACGCCCTCTGGAATCTCTCAGATTGCCCCGGTGGTGTTTTTGGGAACTCAACCGGTGGTGGTGTGTAGTTCACGGTGAGAGGTGCGTTTCTGTATGAAAGCTCCTCAGAAGATATTGCCTTACCTGATGAAGCAGATGATGAACCTTCATGCTGACAGCCTACAAGTGATATGGAAATTCCCATCGCTGGGATAGCCATCAGTAAACCTAGTTTTTTCTTAAGCATTTTCCTTCTCCTCCTTGTTTGGTTTGTATCTTAAACCAAAATTTAGAGCGTCATCGTTACATACCTCAATACATCTTGCACAGTTTATGCATTCCCCCGATGATACGAAGACGCTCTCTTTACCAATCATCCAGAGAACCTGTTTCTCTGGACATACATTCTTACAGTTCATGCACAGGGTGCATTTGTCAGCATCATGCTTGACCCTGATAACAGAGGGCTTTGTTACCAGGGAATAAAAACCTCCAAGAGGACACAGATGTCCGCACCAGCCGTTCTTCGTAACAAACAGGTCGAACAGGAATACAGCAACAACCGCTGCAAATCCAAATCCCATTCCAAAAATCAATCCTCTGTGGAGCATGGAAATAGGGCTTATAAATTCAAACGCAGGAGCTGCGACGACAAATGACAGTATCAGGCTCAACCCCAGTATCCAGTATCTTGTTTTCCTAGAAATTCTCAGTTGCCACTCGTCTTTATGAAGTCCTGTTTTTACCCTCAGCCAGTTGGCAAAATCAGTAACCATGTTAATCGGGCATATCCAGCTGCAGAAAGCCCTTCCTCCAATCAGGGAGTAAAAAGCAAAGATAATCAGGGCTCCCACTATAACATCTGTTGCCAGGATTGTACCGGCTGCGAAAAGCTGGAGTGTAGCATACGGGTCCGCCAGAGGAATTACATCAAACAGCCTTGATGAGCTGAGGTTTCCCTGCAGGATTTTCCACCCGTATGCATTTCCAGCTATGTAAAGTAGAAGGATTGACACCTGTACAATCCTCCTGGCAATTAAATACCTGTGTTTGTATAGAAAATTCCTATTCTCATTCATCGAGCAGGTCCTCTGTGTTCAGGTAGTCTTCCGGAGATTCCTCGCTTCGAGGAGTTATCGTCTTCTGGATACCCTGGGAGCCTTTGATTCTCTCTTCGTCCTGTTTTTCCCAGCCTTTTATGTAGTGCTTTCCAACCCTACCAAGGGCAAGGTGTCTTGGAAGCACAAATATAGCCGGTTTTTCGGTAACACAGGCAAGTTCACATAATCCACAACCTGTACATACGTCTGGATATACCACAGGTAACAGGAATGCGTGTCTTCCGGTTCTGGGGTTCCTTCTCAGCTCCAGCTTTATCGCTTCGTCAATAAGAGGACATGCCCTGTAACAGGCGTCACACTGTAAGCCCCAGTAGGCTATACAGTGTTCCATATCAACTACAGCAACACCCATACGGGCTTTGTTAATATCAAGTACCTTTTTACCATCTTTAACTGAAGATACAAGGTCCGGGTCCAGAGCTCCTGTTGGACATGGTGGCACACAGGGAATATCCTCACACATATAACAGGGGATTTCCCTGGGCACAAAGTATGGAGTCCCTACAGGAACCTCTTTAGGATAAATATACTTACCTTTTTCCCGTGGTCTGTGGTCTCCAGGAGCAGCAAGTCTCAGTGTCGCAGTCTGCTTTGTCTCGTCAGGGTTGTTTTCTCTGTTTTTACAGGCCTCAACGCACATTCCACATTTTATGCATTTCTTTACAAACTCCTCTTCCGGTACAGCTCCTGGTGGCCTGAGTACAACCTCATCATGTTTGGCTTCTGCTACATAACCACTCCATATAGAGCCTCCAAGGGCTGCAAGCCCCAGCCCCTGGAGGGTTCTGATAAAGAATTTCCGTTTCTCCCTGTCAACCTTCTTGTCTTCAGCCATCGGCAATATCCCTTATGCTTTATAAATCTTGATCGCACACTTCTTATAATCTGTCTGCTTGGAGATAGGACATGTAGCATCCAGTGTAACCTTATTGATATAAACCCTTTCGTCGAACCATGGAACGAATACCAGTCCCCTTGGTGGTCTGTTCCTACCTCTGGTTTTAACCCTTGCCTTAACCTTACCACGTCTTGACTCTATCCATACGAGGTCGTTGTCCTTAACTCCGAGTTTCTCAGCATCTTTCGGATGCATGTAACACAGTGCCTCAGGAACAGCCCTGTATAGCTCTGGAACTCTCATTGTCATTGTACCTGAATGCCAGTGCTCAAGAACCCTACCTGTTGCCAGCCAGAATGGATACTCGTTGTCTGGGGGTTCTGGTGGGTCCATATACGGTCTGAAAAATATCTTTGTTTTGTTTGTAAGGTCAACCTTCTTCTTATCTGTAACACCAAAGAGGTTTCCTCTTGGCAGTTTCTTGAGAGCTGGTCCGTAGAATGCGAACTTACCTTCAGACCTTCCAGCTTCAATTTCTTTCCTTGCGTATGGGTCATAATCGGCGTTAAATCTCCATGGTGTTTCTTTTCCATCAACAACAGGCCATCTGAGACCTCTAACCTTGTGATATGTTTCAAAGTCAGCAAGGTCATGTCCATGACCAAGTCCAAACAGCCTGTACTCTTCCCACAGGGCTTTATCGATGAAAAATCCATATCCTTTCCATGGCTTACCATCAACACCCAGAACTGTCCTTTTATCACCAGTTGCAAGAGTATTTGGATGTATTTCACCGGTATTAGGGTTGATTGCAACCTGTTGTGGGTAGCTGAGGTCAACATCAGGTATGCTCTTCTTGAAGGCTTTTTCAGAGAAGAGTACATCGTAAAGTGTATCTTCTGGGTCGTAACCCATTTCTTTTGCTTTGTCCAGTACGTTAGGCAGTACTGTTCCGTCAGAAAGTCTCCACTCCTTCCATACCTCTTTGAGTTTAAAGAACTTGGCGAACTCAACAATATGGTACGTGTCTGGCATTGCTTCTCCTGGAGGGGTGACCTGCTGTCTCCAGTGCTGTGTTCTTCTTTCAGCGTTACCGTAAGCTCCCCACTTCTCGTAAATCATAGCTGCCGGAAGTATCAGGTCAGCAACCTTAGCAGAGATTCCTGGGTAAGAGTCAGATACTACGATGAAGTTGTCCATCTTTCTGGCAGCTTTAATCCAGTGGTTGGCGTTAGCTGTATCCTGCCATGGGTTACATACCTGTACCCACGCGAATTTGATTTTACCTTCCTCAAGGTCCCTCATAATCTTAACGATGTGGGAACCTACTTTTGGATTTATTGTACCGTGAGGTACATTCCAGATTTTCTCAGAAATCTTTCTGTGTTTTGGATTGAATACAACCATGTCAGCAGGTAGTCTGTGTGCGAATGTACCAACCTCCCTCGCTGTACCACAGGCTGAAGGCTGTCCTGTGATTGAGAATGCACCGTTTCCTGGCTGTGCCTGCTTGCCGAGGAGGTGGTGAATCATGTAAGCCTGTTCGTTTACCCATGTACCCCTTGTATGCTGGTTGAATCCCATTGTCCAGAATGTGAGGGCCTTTCTATTTTTGTCGATGTACAGCTCAGCCATCTTCCTTAGTTTTTCCTTGAACTGTTCTAATGGTTCGTCAGGGTCACCTTTTGCGATTCTTGCAACATAGTCAAGTGTATATGGTGCAAGTGCCTTCTTGAAGTCTTCAAAGGAGATAATCCAGTGTTTTCCTGCCTGTTTGGCGTGTTTCATTTTGATTACATCACCCTCTTTGTATCCGTAGATGCTGAGGGCTGGTGCTTCAAGTGCAGAAACTCTCTTTTCGACCTGTTTCTTGATAATCTTCAGTTCTTTATCGCTGTAACCCAGTGCTTTTGCACGGTCAGGGTTTCTCATCCCATAACCGATATCTATTGGACCTGTTGTGAATACACAGTACTTGTTAACGAAATCCCAGTCGATAGCTTCAGGATGGTTGTAAACTATTTCTCTTGCAATATAGTTCCACATAGCAATATCGGTTTGAGGTCTGAATACTATGTCAATATCAGCAAGGTCCATTGTTCTGTGTCTGAATGTTGAAAGAACCACAACTTTAACTCTGTCAGGGTCTGATAGCTTTCTGTCTGTTACCCTTGCCCACAGGATTGGGTGCATTTCTGCCATATTTGAGCCCCAGACAAATATCGTGTCTGTCAGCTCGATGTCATCGTAACATCCTGGCGGTTCGTCAATTCCGTAGGTCTGTATAAATGCTGCAACAGCAGATGCCATACAGTGTCTTGCGTTGGGGTCTATGTTGTTGGATCTGAAACCTGCCTTCATCAGTTTGGCAGCTGCATAACCTTCCATAATTGTGTACTGCCCAGAACCGAAGATTGCAACACCTTCTGGACCAAGTTCGTTGTATGCTTTCTTAAACTGCTCAACCATTACTTCGTATGCTTTCTTCCAGCTTACAGGCCTGAATTTACCATTCTTGTCGAATTCTCCCCTGTCATTCATTCTCAGGAGTGGTTTTGTCAGACGATCAGCACCGTACATGATTTTGGCTGTGAAGTAACCCTTGATACAGTTGAGACCTTTGTTAACAGGAGCTTTAGGGTCTCCCTTAACCGCAACAATACGGTCGTCTTTAACCGCAATCATGATACCGCAACCGGTACCACAGAAACGGCAAACTGCCTTATCCCATCTCCATCCCGCCTCTGCATTTGAGGCTGCGGCAAGAGCGTCTTCAGGAACTTCCATCCCAATTGCTGCAGCTGCGGCAACAGCAGCACTGGTTTTCAGGAAATCCCTACGGGACATTTCAAATCCCGTTTGCTGCTTTTTCTCTTCCTTTACCTCCATTTTCTACTCCTTTCCTGTGAGGTTCTATTTTTTCAGAACCTCATCAGGGCTGGGCTACTTCTATTCCGCCATTTTTACGGGATAGACAGACCCAGCTGGCGGTAATTTTGTCTATCCCCGGGAAAATAAAAAAGAATTATTTCCACGCTGAATGAATGATTCCAGATTCCTATTTGGTGCCTTTGTCTTTTTTATTTTCATCTTTTTTCCGTTATATGATTTTTCTCATACTTTAAACTATGGATTTAATCTAAATCAGTCATTGATTTTGGTCAATATTATCTCAATAGGGCTATTGATTTTTTCAATAGTTAAACTTAAAAAAATCTATCCCATCCCAAGGGCTTTCTTCACTTCATCACTGGCCATCTCTATATTCCAGGGTGGGTCCCACACAAGCTCTATATCAACATTTTCAACACCCTCAAGGTTCCTCACCGCACTTTCAACCCAGCTGAGGATTGTTCCGGAAAGGGGACAGGACGGTGAGGAAAGGGTCATTTTTACCTTTACATTACCATTGTTAACATCAACATCGTACACAAGCCCAAGGTCCACTATGTTAAATCCAATTTCAGGGTCCAGTACATTTTTCAGGGCCTGATATACCTCTTCCTTTGTTACTCCCATTATTCCTCCTCCAGTCTAAAACTCAAGACATAATAAATTACATATATAAAAATAAGAGAGCCTGCCGTCATCAGAAAGACCCCAGAAAGGTATATCCATTCAACCGACAGAACAATACCGACAATGAATACAGCCAGACCTGTAGCCGATACAACCACCTGAAAGTCAGGAAGCTTCTGGGGTAGCATGTCTGCAAGCATTGGGATTTTTTTCTTCCCAACCACGGATGAGAATCTGTGGAACCATGTGAGAAACGGAACTATCTTGTACATACTTCCGTAAATCAGCATATTGAAAAATCCAAGGAAAAGAAAGCCGGCAAACACAAACACAGCCTTTTCCCAGGTAGGAATCAAAAGCCCTGATATCACCGCAGGTATAAGAAAACCGTGGCTGAAAAACATGGTATCCATCCCTGTATCTTTAGTCCTCCTGGGTCTGTTTCTGTATATCTCAACAACCTGTGCTGTATACAGAAGTATAGAGGCTATAAAAATCAGAAATACTGCGTACTCCACAGCAGGATTATCGGCAAAAATCACAGAAAAACCTCCACCGTATACCGCCACATTTATCAGATAAAAGGCAATATTTATATAAATGTCATTAAATTTATGGGCAAGGGAAAACATAGGAAGCAGCACCATAGAAACGCCCATTATTACCATAAACACAAACCCAAAAACCGTAAAGAACAGATGGGCCACTATAAACCTCGTTACAGAACCGGTATAGATTCCAAAAACGAAGTTGAGTGCCAGAAATATGCCTATGGTTATACCTATTAACAGGGATATATTAGCGGATATAAGGAACTTTGCCGTGATATCTTTTTTCTCAAGATTTCTTATGCTGAGAAAAAAATTGAAAATGAAAATCAACATGGAAACATACACAAGGAACCCACCTAAAGGAAGAAAACCCAGAAACCTGTCCATGAGCATGGACAGAACCATTACGACGATACCTGCGGTATAGATATGAAACTGGATATAACCGGCTTTAAATGAAAAAACCGGGACCTCAAGGGCTACAGGGATCAGCTGATACAGTGCCCCAAAAACAGTCATCATAACGAATCCCAGAAGGAACAGGTGGACAAAACCTGCATAACTGAAAAGATAAAAGGGAGGCTCAAACCCCCCTTTATAGAAGGTCAGAGCCAGGATGGAAAGAAAATTAAAAAATACACTACCGATAAAGTAGTGGAGAACGAGACTGAACGGAGGAGCAAATTGTGTAGCAAGGCTACCTACTATTTTCATTGAGACTTACTTTTTCAGTTTGAAAATAATTCTGAGCTTATTATCCAGTTCTTCCACTTCGTAGTCAAACTTATCAGCTATCTTGTCAAACAGTCCCATTGGCTTTTTGTGGTTAATCATTACAGCCCTTTTGTCCGGACCGTCCAGCAGTTTTAAAACGGCAAGGGCATTAACCATAGGTTCTGGAGGTCCTAGCGCAGATGTATCAAATTCGTAGTATGTTATCCCGTTTTCCTCATACTTGTAGACCGGCACAGTCGCGCCTTCTACTTGAATTTCTCCTTTTTCCGCCATGACAGTACCTCCTTTTTGAGATTAATTATCAATTCCGATTAGGAAGTTTTCATTGATTCCGGTCAACACTCCCGAACTTGATATTAGCAGTCAAGAAGGAACTTATTACAAAGAAGCAATAGGATGAGATGAAGAAAAAATGAAAAACAATTACAATAGACTATTGAATATTAAAGTTTGCAACGATAGTAATAGAGAAACTACAAGAGGCGAGAAGAAAGAAAGCCATA
>JAADEU010000032.1 GCA_013153235.1 Aquificota bacterium
TAAACCCCACACCTTTGTGAAATACTCACCTGCTTTGTGGTCAAACTCATCTTCAGGGCTGTATGTAGCAAGTTTTTCAAAATACAGACCATTTGGGGATTTTCTGCCTACAATCTGGGCATTGCCTTTATACAATTTAAATCTAACAACACCATTAACAAGCTGTGCTATCTCCGATGTAAATGCATCAAGGGCTTCCCTAAGCTTGGAGAACCACAGTCCGTTATAAACAAGGTCTGCATAAGGCTGGGATATATGGGTAAGCTTATAGTGGTATGTAAACCTGTCCAGAACAAGACTTTCCAGCTCATCGTAAGCCTTAATCAGGATTAGTCCTGCAGGAGACTCGTAAACCTCACGGGATTTTATACCCACCAGTCTGTTTTCAACCATATCTGTTCTGCCAACACCGTGCTTACCGCCTATTTCGTTCAAGTCCCATATCAGCTTCCATAGCTGGTCGTATCTTTTTCCATTTATTGCCACAGGAACACCTTTTTCAAACTCTATCTCTACGTATTCCGGTTTATCGGGAGCATCCACAGGGTTTACAGTAATCTCAAAGGCATCCTCCGGAGGCTCCTTCCAGATATCCTCAAGGTCTCCTGCTTCAATGGCTACCCCCCAGAGGTTTCTGTCGTATGAGTAGGGCTTTTCTTTGGTTGCCTTTACAGGTATGCCGTGTTTCAGTGCGTACTCAATCTCCTCATCCCTTGATTTGAACTCCCAGTCCCTTACAGGGGCAAGAACTTCTATATCAGGGTCTAAAGCCCAGACAGACGTTTCAAATCTAACCTGGTCGTTCCCCTTCCCTGTGGAACCATGAGCGACGTAATGGGCGTTGTATTTATGGGCAAGCTCAACCAGCTTTTTTGATATCAGGGGTCTTGAAAGGGCGGAAAGCAGTGTGTACCTGTTTTCGTACAGTGCCCCTGACCTCATAAGGGGCAGACAGTACTCCCTGGCAAACTCCTCTTTTATGTCATCAACTATAGCCTCAACTGCTCCTGAAGCCTTTGCCTTTTCTGGAATTTCGTCAAGCTCCTCACCCTGTCCAACATCAGCTGTGTATGTAATAACCTCAAATCCCCTGTCTGTCAGCCATCTGACTATAACAGATGTGTCAAGTCCTCCTGAATACGCCAGAATAACCCTTTTTTTCAATTATTTACCTCCTTTTTTTATTAACCTGTAAATTATACCATCACAGCCACCAATCTTATATAAGCATGGCATTGGATATTTTTATTCTAATATCTGACAGGATTCAGTCCCTTAAGAAAAAATAGTTAAGGTATTATATTCAGGCTCTGGCAAAATTAAACAACAAATAAGTTGGCAAGATTATTAATTAATGGGTTGTGCATACAGAGCAAACATCAAAACTTCTTAAAACCATCTCCGCCTTTAATGTAGAGTCAAGTCCCTTAATAGCCTTTTCGGCAGGAGATGGATATTTTTCACACCTTGGACCGAGATTCCATGTTGATGGGGTTATGATATTGTATTTTGTGATTCGACCCTTTTTGACCTCTATCTGGTGTATAAGAGAACCCCGTGCAGCCTCACACATACCTGTCCCACTTCCAGTAAGTTTTGAAGGTTCCACAGAGGGCTTCTTATAAAAAGGCTCTTTTGTATCTATCTTTTCAATCCATTTTTTCATGGCAAAAAGCATCTTCATTATCTCGTCAATTCTTGCCCATGTTCTGACCAGATAGCTGTCCCTGTACTTTTCCAGAAGAGTCTGAAACAGCCTGTCACCGTTATTAATTCTCCTTGAAAGGGGAGATGTTTCGTAAGGGAGTCCTTCGTATCTTACCGCTTTTGCCCATGAGTACCTTTCGCCACCATGTTTTATACCACTTTCGGTGAGGAATGAGTACGAATCCACCTCTTTGACCTTCCCTACATCAAAATCCTTTCTTTTCCTCTTTGTTATTCCTTTGGAAAACAGATATTCCATCTCGCATACTGTAAGAAAGCGGTGGTACGCCCTTCCTATTCTGTCAAATCCGTGTTTAAAACACAGATTAATAAATGTCTTCAGGTCACTATTTCTTGCCTTTTCTATATACTCCTCAGGGTCATTAATAGCCAGATATTTTTCCATATCCATTCCAAATACGTTTTCTTCTGCAAATCTGATAACAGAATCAATTACCGCCTTTGCCTCCAAAAGCTCGAAGGTTGTGGGCTCACAGACCACCCCTCCGGGAATACTGTAGGAAGTATGGGGCCACTGACCACCAAATATTGCCACAACCTTGACCATTTTCGAGCTGAAGTCAACAGCCTTCTGCCACTGCTGTCCCTTTATCGGTTCAAACTTCTTCAGTTTTCTATTTTTTTCCAGTTTAAGAAAATCCGGCATAACAAACATATAAAACCACCTTATATGGTTCTGAACTATCTCAGACGCCAGGGTTATATCCCTTATCAGAAGGGCATTTTCTGGTACATCAAGCTCTACCCCGGCACGGTGGTATATATCCTCAATTGCCCTGGTTGTGGCAATCAGATGGGCATGGCCACAGATTCCGCAGATTCTTGGGGTAATCACAAGGGCATCCATAACAGGTTTGTTTTCCAGAATAAACTCAAAACCCCTGAAGTTAGGTGCTATAATGTAGGCATCTTTGATTCTATTTCCTTCCCATACCAGTTTCAGGTCTATTTCACCTTCAACCCTGTTAAGTACGACTTTTTGAACCTTTGCCAACTGATACCCCTAATCGGTTTCTTCAAGTTTTTTTGTCAATCTTTCATTTTTCAGTGTTTTTGCAACACCTGTGATTGTGATGTATGCCCTTTTGGTAACCCCAAGGGGAACTTCTTCGGGGATTCCGATATTCTTTTTGGTCTCAAAGTAATTTTCCCTCAGGGGAAAATCAAACTCTGTACACCCAAGGCAGGACATTCCCGCCCTCGTTTTTGATGAAACCCTGTTCCACAGAACCTTATTGCATGGTGCGTGTGTCAGTGGTCCTCTACAGCCCAGATTATAAAATAGACATCCCTCTTTGTGCCCGAACTCCTCACTTTCCACTTTCCACTCAAAATACTCATTTCTGATACATCCATCGTGTGGAAGATACATAAACAGCTCCTTGGGCCTGTTGAATCTGTCCAGCATTATATCCTTTCCCTCAACAATGGCCATCACAGTCTGGGTAAACCAGGCAGGATGCACAGGACAGCCTGTAATATTTATCACAGGATAACCTGAGGAGGTTTTAAAATCCGGAGGGAGATAGCCATCCTTTTTTTCAAATCTGAACTGGAGTCCCCTAACGTCAGGATTTCCACTGTAAAGGGCGGGTATATTTCCAAATGATGCACAGTTTCCAGCGGCTATTATATACTCTGCTTTCCGGGACAGGATATCAAGTAGTTCCGTGATTGAATACTTTCCGGCTCTGCCGAACCTTTCATCCCCGGTTATCGCACCCTCAACAACAAGGATGTCCAGTTTTTCCTTTCCCTTTTTTATCCTCTCAACAACGTTATGGAGCTTTTCCCTGTAGGAAACGGCAGGATGAAACAGGAGTCTGACCTTTGTGAGAAGCTCGTAAAACGAGGGGTTTTCACCGTTTAAAACAGACTGGGTATTTCCGTTACAGGTCAGTCCCTGTATCCACAGAAGCGTTTTCATATCAGTCTGCCTTCAATGCCCTCCATATATTCTCGGCAAGTTCATCTGAGTACTCCAGAGGGGTTTTTGGCAGAACCTTTTCTCCCTGCAAAAAGACCATTCCACCCAGGGGTCCCATAAGTGTAACAAATGCAGGGAAAAAGTCCTGTTGCCTTAAATCACCCTTTCTTGCACCTTCCTCAAGAAAGAGCATCAGCTCGGTAACAACCTCCTGAACACACAGGAAACCTTCACATCCTTCCTCAAAAACCTCCCTGTTAGAAAGGAAAACCCTGAGGAAGTACTCTATCAGCTCCGGCTGCTGCTGACCTATTTCAAAGAACTTCCTGACAATTTTATAAATTTTTTCCTTTGTAGGAATATTTTCCTCGTTTATTTTTCTTATTTCCTCACCGAGCAACCTGGAGGAATACTGCATTATGTATTTTGCAAGTTCTTCTTTTGATTTAAAGTAGTTGTAGAGGTTGCCTACGCTCATTCCCATCTCTTCAGCAATATCAGGAATGGTGGTGTTGTAATACCCCCTCTGTGCAAACAGTCTACAGGCAACCCTGACTATCTCTTTCTTTTTTTCCTCTTTTGCCGCCTTTCTAATTTTTGACAAAGACCCACCCCTAATGTGTTTTTTAACACATTTAATATAAAACACACAGGGGAAAAAATGAAGATAAAAAAGGCATACCTTACAGGATACTTCTGAGGGATGATTTCATTTTCAGGTAGTTAATCCATTTATCAAGACCTTCTCCTGTTTTTGTGGAAATCTGGATAACATCCATTTTTGGGTTCAGCTGTCTTGCCTCTGCAACGGCTTTTTCCACAGAAAAATCAAAGTATGGAAGCAGGTCTATTTTCGTTATAAGCATCAGGTCTGCACTTCTAAACATAACAGGGTACTTTGCAGGTTTGTCATCTCCCTCAGGTACAGAGAGCAGCACAACATTCATATGGGTTCCTATGTCGTAGGAAGCCGGACATACCAGATTCCCTACATTCTCAACAAAAACAATATCAAGCTCCTCAAGGGGAAGATGGTGAATTCCCTCATGGACCATAAATGCATCCAGATGGCATGCCTGACCTGTTGTTATCTGGTAGGCAGGGGCGCCCTGTGCCTTTATCCTCTCTGCATCCCTGTTTGTTTCCAGGTCACCCTCTATAACACCAACCTTCATCTCACCGGATAATAGCTGTATAGTCTTTTCCAGTAGGGTTGTTTTTCCTGCTCCTGGGGAGCTCATAAGATTTACCGCAAATATCCCGTATTTATCAAAATGGGCCCTGTTACTCTCTGCCTGTTTATCATTCTGGTCAAGGATTTTCGTTATCACCTCCACCGTTTTTTTGTCCTCAAGTGCCGGATTTGAATGGTGATGGTGCTGATGATGGTGGTGGTCATGGTCGTGGTGGTGGTCTGTTATGGAACATCCACAGTCTTTACACATCTCAATCCTCCGGTGAATAATTGTTCAGTATAAATATAATAGAAGGTGCCCTATATTTCCACCTTTGCCGTACGGGTAAGTTTTGCAAATTTTACCCCTTTCAGTCCGGCAATTTTAACGGCAATATTTTCTATCTCAGAGGGACTACCCTTTATGATTATGGTTTCCAGACAGTTATGGTGGTCAAGGTGAACATGGGTGGTACACATTATGTTTATGTATCTGCTGTGCTGAATGTCTATCATCTTCTGGGTCAGCTCCCTCTGGTGGTGGTCGTATATTACCGTCAAAACCCCCACCACTTCCCCTTCACTGCTCTTCCATTTATCCTCAATCACCGTTTCCCTTATAAGGTCCCTGATAAATTCAGAACGGGAGGAATACCCTTTTTTTAT
Organism: Aquificota bacterium; assembly: GCA_013153235.1. Lineage (GTDB taxonomy): Bacteria > Aquificota > Aquificia > Aquificales > Hydrogenothermaceae > Persephonella_A. Next base: position 5,496 of record JAADEU010000032.1, read on the forward strand.
AACCTTCTCATCAAGAAAATCCAGAAGAACTTCAGGTATTGTTACACTCAACCTTACCATCTTTTCTCCCATTTCTTCCCCCTAACTGAAGTCATCATGTATATGGTAGTGTCTGTGTTCCATATCATCATGCCTGTGTCTGTGGATGTGTATCAGATTTGCCTCAAGGAGTTTTTCCCTGTCTTTAAGAAATTCCGAAAGGTTTCCATCGTATATAAGTCTGTGATTCTCAGACAGTACAAGTCCCCTTTCTCCAAGCTCCAGGGCAATACCGAGATTGTGTGTGGTTGTTACTACGGTGATATCCAGTTGATAAAGGAAATCTATAAGCCATCCTGTTGAGCGGGGGTCGAGGTTCGCAGTTGGTTCGTCAAGCAGAAGCACTTCAGGCTCAAGGGATAAAAGGGCTGCAAGGCATACCTTTTGTTTTTCACCGCCGCTGAGCTCAAACGGTGAGCGGTCAAGGAGGTGGAAGATTCCCAGTTTATCTGCCCAGTAGTGAACCTTTTCTTTTATGTCTTTTTCACCAAGTTGCCTCAGTCCAAAGGCTATTTCATCAAATACCGTGGGATTGAAAATCATCGTGTCTGGATTCTGGAAAAGGAGAACAACCTCCTTCCTGAATTTTCTTACAAATTCCCTGTCTTTCATTTTTTTCGGTGTGATAATCTCACCTCTGTATCTGTAGGTTCCCTCCTGTGGGAATAAAAGAGCGTTGATTATTTTCAGTATGGTTGATTTTCCACTGCCGTTGATACCGAGAATGACTACCTTTTCACCTTTCTGTACGGAAAATGTAATGTTTTCAACGGCTTTCCTGCCCTGATAGCTGAAAGAAACATCCTTTAATTCAATCATACCAAATTATAATGCCATTACTATTTAAAAAAAAGCCCCCCCGTTGCAGGGGGGATGAAGAGGGGGGAGGGGGAGAGGGAGGACTGGTGAACATGGGGGCAGGGATTAGTCCATAAAAAACCCTCGGGATTTCATTGCAAGTGATATCTCAGAACTGTTTTTTACAGATTTTTCAATAAAAAATCCTGTCGCCGACCTTAAAAATCCATAACGCTCAGCCAAACCAGGGGTTTTTATAGACCTGCTTTTAAGGGCAAGTATAAACTCGGTGTAATACCTCTTAAACAGCAGTATCTGGCTGTAAGATATAACAAGTAAATAAGTAAGGATTGATGAAAACTCAAATAGCCTGAATAGATTCACCCTTCTGACAAATAAAAATGTCATAAAGGTCATATCAATGACCCTGAGATTTATAAGTGCTATGTATCCATAATCAAAACCTTTAATAAGTATGTATGCCAGAGTAATAACACCGTTAAACAGTGCAACGGCTACAAAGGTTTTTTTCATTACAGGTATAAAATCCTTTCCACTTAAAACAGACAAAAGGACAAAAAAACCAATATACAGCTCTATGCTGTGTATAGTGGTCAGTAAAATAACAGCCAGTATATAAAAGAGGCCTGTTATCCTATCCTTCAACCTTCAGCCTCCTGTAAACCTGTATTCCGATTACAGTCATTATTCCCTCTACAATCCCAACAATCAGGTGGGGTACAACCACTGCAGGCAGAGTAATCTCTATTCCAAAAGGAAAAAACAGTGGCTTTCCTTCAGGTGTATGGGCAATAACAGGCTGTATACCGAGGATTACCGCAACCACAAGTGAGGCAACAACAACAGATAGCCAGCCGGCTACAAACAGTCCAAACCTGTCATTTATTTTTCCAAAAAGCCTGTAAGAATAGTGGGCCACAACACCACCAACAAATCCCATTGAAAACGCATTTATAGGAAAAGTCGTTATCCCTCCGTCACCAAAGAGTACTGCCTGGAGAAAGAAAACAACTGAAAGGGAAACAAAAGCCACCCAGTATCCAAAGGCAACAGAGAGTAACCCCACACCAACAGCGTGTCCTGAAGTACCTCCAGGCAGAGGTACGGTAAACAGGGATATCACAAAGGAAAATGCCGTCATCACAGCAACAAATGGCAGGGTTCTCTCATCAAGAACATCCTTCAGCTTTTTAAACCCGTATGCCCAGAGCCCTGCCGTAACCACGTATGCCGGTATGTAAACCTTTGGGGAAATAAATCCGTCAGGTATATGCATCTTTCACCTCAAAACAGTGTGGAAAATGTAAATATAAACCTGTAATTTTCTTTACCTTCACTTCCCTGCTGGAGGCAGTCCTCGTTCAGGTCCGTCCAGACAGGAATTTTTATTCCGGCACCTATACTGATGGTGTTGTAGTACAGTCTGAAACCACCCAGCCAGTACAGTATTTTTCCTCCTGTACCTTTAAGGCTTACACCGTTCTCCCAGTCCCTTCCCAGGTCAAGGTAATTGAGTTCCAGATTGAGGTCTGTTCTCAGTTTTTTCTGGGAAATGGTAAAGAGCCTGTATGTGCCAGCTATATTAAATCTGAACTCATCACCGAATCTGTACTCTGTACCATCATCATAGGTGTACTTGAAAAACTTCAGATAACTTGTATCTGCCACCGCCGTGATTCTATCTGTAACCTGTTTTGTGGCTGTGGCACCAACAGTAACGGTAGGTTTTCCAAATCCAAGGGACATTCCAGGGTCTATATTTCCGTTACTATCCCTTACATTTGGGTCCCCTGTAGGAAGCGTTATCCCACCATACACGGTAAAATGCCAGTCCTCAAGGTCATCAAGGCTTTCCCTTTTAGGAACCAGCATAAATCCGTCATCGTACTTAAAGCCAACAACACCCATAAGGAATATATCTGCAAATCCAGCGGTGTTAAATGAATTATCCTCAAGTTTTTTTACGTAGTAGGGAACAAACAGATAAACAGACAGGTAGGACTTTATCCCGTATCCAAGACCGTATATCCAGAATGTATAACTGTCTGTCTCGTCGTCCCTCTGGGGCGTGTACTTTTTAAAGTCAGCATAGTCAAGCTTCAGGTATCCGAGGAATTTACCCTCAGGAAGGGTTAACGACGAAGAGGTTTCCAGCGGAGAACCCGGACCCTCAAGTCCTGCAACGCCCAGTGAGGCTATTCCGTGGTGGGCATAGGAAACCGAAAATAATGATAAACCAGCAAGTACTGAAGCTACCTTTTTCATCTTTTCCTCCATATTATTCCAATAATTCCAAAAAATCCCATTATCACTGCAATCCCCACCGCCAGTTTGAAAATCCTGTCAAATCCTCCTTTCTCTCCACCGGAATATGCCCCACCGTCATCAACCTTTATCTTTTTTACAACCCCGTGTCCATCTTCAGAAAAGGCCTTTACCACCCATTGTCCGGCTTTATCCGGTATAAAAATCACCCTGCCATACCTGTCGGTTCTGCCGGTTACAAACGGGATATCGGGCTTTCCTGAGTAATAAACCTCGTATTTTTCATATGAAAATGGCATCCCATCTGCGTATTTAATTTCTACGATTACGGCCCTTTCCCTTTTTACATCCGTTATAAGCTCATGCCCCCAGGTAAACAGCACCGCCGCAAGGAATGTAATCACCACTCTCCCGACCATATCACTTCACCTCAAAATTAAGGGTTGAGCTGTAAACCACATAATCAGCCCTGTTAGAGTTAAGTTTCTGTCGTATGGAGGCCTCTATCATCTGAAGACCGGGGTGTTTTATTCTTATGTTTATCCTGCCGTTTTCGTCTGTAGCACCCCTGATTTTCCCATCGTAAGCCACAGGAACATCCGAAACAGGTCTGCCATTTAGAAGTACAACAAGCCTCACCTTATCCCCTTCCTTTAGTTTCAGAGGGTCTTTCAGGGGAAGGATAACAAGGCCTTCGAACCTGGTGTCAAAGGCAGCCTGTTCCCACTTTTTTATAAAGACCAGATTCTCAATAGATAACCAGCTGTAAACAGGATTAACCGCCCTGTGCTTGGGCAGATGAACGGTACCTTCAACTGTCTTTGTCCAGTAACCGGTTGAGAACTGGACAAAAACAACACTGCAGTTGTTCTTCACAATCAGAGGGGTCTTTTCCACCTTTATATCTGAAAATGAGCCATTTTTGTAGCAGATGGCTTTTTTTATACTGTCAGGGGTATACTGGATTTTTTCTGTTTCATGTTCAGAGGGGTGTATGTGCCCGTAGTTAAGTACAAGACAGCCCTTCTCCTCCTCCATCCACAACTGGTGTGCCCACACCGGAAGTATAAGTAAGCAGACCACAAAAAAGCTTCTGAAAATACCCATAGCATCCCCGTATTACTTTTCGTATTTTCGTAATATTATTTTAATGAATGTTTATTCATTTTTCAACTGTTTTTTAAAAAAAGCCTGTAAAACCTGTTAAAATAATCAGGAAAAAACTTCCGGAGTATCCGCCTGTTGGCAAAAAAAACCTTTCTGACCGCTGTCCTGGTATTTATCTCCTCCTTTATGGTTTTCTCTGCAAACATAGGGGGTCTCTCCATATACTCTCTGGACGAGGCAAAAAACGCCGAATGTGCAAGGGAGATGCTGGAAAGGTCAGACCTGATAGTTCCTACTTTCAATTATCAGCTCAGAACAGATAAACCCCCAATGCATTACTACTTTATGATGGTTGCCTATAAGCTGTTTGGGGTAAATGAGTTTTCTGCAAGGTTTTTTTCTTCTGTCTTTGGTGCACTGACGGTTTTGGTTACATACCTGTTTGCCCGGCGCTTCTTAGGGGAAAAGGTGGCTTTTCTGTCGTTTATTGTGCTTGTATCTTCCCTCCACACAGCCCTCCAGTTCCACATGGCCGTTCCAGACCCGTACCTGATTTTCTGGATAAATGCCGCTTTATTCTCCTTTTTTGTTGGTTTTATGGAAAAAAAGAGGCTGTATATTTACCTGTTTTATCTTTTTATGGGTCTTGGGGTTCTGACCAAGGGTCCTGTGGCGGTTGTTCTTCCTGCAGGTATTGTCTTTCTGTACCTGTTTTTATCAAGAAACCTGACACTCAACAGCATAAAATTCTTAAAGCCTTTTACAGGGCTTTTTATAATAATGGCCGTTTCTCTGCCCTGGTACATCGCAGTGTACCTGAAAACAGACGGTAAATGGGTTTATGAGTTCCTGTTTAAACACAACATACATAGATTCTCCCAGCCTATGGAAGGTCACGGCGGCATATTTCTGGTTACATTTGCCTTTGTTTTTATAGGGCTTCTCCCTTTTTCTATTTTTATTTTTCAGGCGTTAAAAAATGCGTGGAAAGAAAAGTACAGACCAGCCGTTATGTTCCTCCTGATATTTGCAGGTGTTTATGTGCTGTTTTTTGCTATTTCCAAAACAAAACTTCCAAACTACACCGTACCTGCGTATCCTCCCCTTGCGATTCTGATAGGATATTTCCTGTCAAGGATACATCTGTCAAATATAAAATCCCTGTATGCCAGTGTTATTTTTTACATCTTGCTTACTATAGGGGTGGTGGTTGGGCTTTTCATAGGACTGAAAAATGAACCCCCTGTTTCTGACCTTGCGTATCTGTCCCTGTGGTTTTTAATCCTGACAGCCGGAGGAATAGCAGGGCTTTACTTCCTTAAAAAGAGGCAGTTTGGTCTTTCTGTCCTTTCCCTGTCTGTCTTCTCTGTGTTTATGAGCTTTGTGTTCTTCTACATCGCATTTCCACCTGTTGACAGGAGAAATCCTGTGATGCAGATGCTTCCACTGATTAAGAAAGAAAGTCCTGTAAGGTACTACAGGGGCTTTAACCCTGCCTTTGTTTTTTACCTGAGGAAACATATAAAACCCCTTACTAAGAATCAGCTCCAGCCGTTTCTCCTCAGTGACAGACAGGTTTACATACTCACCAGAAAAAAGGCTCTGAAGGATTTTGAGGGTCTGGAAAATGCATACCTGCTGAAGGTTGTAAAGGACCTGTTTGAGAGGAGAAGCTCAGCCCTTGTTTCTAATCGGAAGGAGTAGATTCCTCCTCCTCTCTGGATAACTGGAGGAATGCCTCTCTGGCTGCCTTTGTTTCAGCCTCTTTTTTGGATTTTCCTGTTCCTCTTGTTCTGACATTTTCTATTATGCATTCAACGGTAAACGTTTTGTCATGCTCAGGACCAACAGCGGTGATAACCCTGTATCTTGGGGGTTTCCCAAATATCTTCTGGGTGAGAATCTGGAGGAGGGATTTATAATCCCTGGGTATATCCCCTTTCTTTATATCCTCTATAAGCTGCTGGCGGAAAAATTTATTGAATATCTTTCTGGGAATATCTATCATGTATCCACAGTCCACGTAAACAGCCCCAAAAACAGACTCAAAAACATCACACAGGAGGGACTCCCTTTCCATACCTTTCTGGGCAATTTCACCTTTACTAAGAAGAACAAGCTCACCAAGGTCTATGATTCTGGCAAGTTTTGACAGGTACGCCTCACTGATAACGGCAGACCTTATCTGTGAAAGTTCACCTTCCCTTGCCTTTGGGAATGTTTTTATGAGAATCTCACTGACTATAAGTGACAGAACCGCATCCCCTAAAAACTCAAGAACTTCGTAATCTGCAAGTTTCCTGTGGTACTCAACGGCAAATGAACGGTGGGTAAGGGCTGTAAGTGGAAGGGTTTTATCCTTGAATGTGTACCCTATCCGCTGTTCAAGGGCCTTTATCCTATCTAAAAACTCCCTTTCAATCTCAATGCTCATAGGCTTTAAAGGCTAAACATGCATTGGTTCCGCCAAAACCAAATGAGTTGGAAATTGCAGCCTTCACCTTATACTCAACAGCCTCGTTAGGTGTGTAATCAAGGTCACAGTCAGGGTCCGGATGTTCGTAGTTTATTGTAGGGGGGATTATGCCTGTCTCTATTGTTTTAACCGTTGCAACAGCCTCAACAGCCCCTGCTGCTCCAAGGAGGTGTCCTATCATGGATTTTATCGAGCTGATTTTCATCTTATACGCATGTTCCCCGAATACCTTCTTTATACCCAGGGTTTCCACCTTATCGTTGAGTGGTGTTGATGTCCCGTGGGCGTTTATGTAATCAACCTCTTCCGGATTCAGTCTGGCATCATTCAGAGCCATCTCCATAACCCTTATGGCCCCGTCTGCATCTGAACATGGAGCTGTGATGTGGTGGGCATCCCCTGTCATTCCGTATCCCACAACCTCTGCGTATATCTTTGCACCCCTTTTCAGTGCGTGTTCAAGCTCTTCAAGGACGAGGATTCCTGCTCCTTCACCCATTACAAAACCGTCCCTTTCGGCATCAAAGGGTCTGGATGCCTTCTGGGGCTCGTCATTTCTGGTGGAGAGGGCTTTCATATTGGCAAATCCGGCTATACCCAGGGGAGTTATTGCAGATTCCGTTCCACCTGCAATCATTATATCCGCGTCCCCCCTCTGTATAACCTTGAAGGCATCTCCAATTGCGTGGGTTCCTGTTGCACAGGCTGTTACCACACAGGAGTTTGGACCTTTAAACCCAAACTCAATGGAGATGTAACCTGAAGCCATATTTGAGATACCAGAAGGGATAAAGAAGGGGGATACCCTTCTGGCCCCTTTTTCAAGCAGAAGTGTCTGCTGTTCTTCAATATCCCTCAGACCGCCGATACCGGTTCCAACAATAACTCCAGCCCTGGTAAGGTCAATCCTGTCCAGCTCAAGACCCGAATCAGCCACAGCCTCTTTGGCTGCGACTATGGCAAATTTAACAAAATCACTCATCCTCTTTGCGTCTTTAGGGTTGAGGTATTTCTTCGGGTCAAAATCCTTGACCTCACCGGCTATCACAACAGGAAGGTTGTAGGAGTAGGGGTCAAACCTTTTTATTACATCTATTCCGCTTTTACCCTGTACAAGGCCTTCCCAGGTTTCCTTAACATTATGGCCAAGTGGAGTTATTGCCCCTATACCGGTAACGACGACCCTTCTCATCTTCCGATTATTCTCCTTTCTTTTGTTTGATGTACTCTATAACGTCTCCAACAGTCTGAATCTTCTCTGCGTCTTCGTCTGGAATCTCTACATCAAACTCTTCTTCAAAAGCCATTATCAGCTCAACAACATCAAGGGAATCAGCTCCTAAATCATCAACAAACTTGGATTCAGGCTTTATCTGCTCCACATCGATTCCAAGCTGGTCTGCGATGATTTCCTTGATTCTTTCTTCCATCTCTTTTATAACCTCCAATAATTATTTTTTTCTGAATTTAGAACATTCCACCATTTACATGAATCGTTTCACCGGTTATATAATCAGCCATATCAGATGCCAGGAATATTACTGCATTTGCCACATCCTCAGGCTTTCCAAATCTACCCAGTGGTATCTGCTCAAGGTATTTTTCTTTTATTTCGGCAGGAAGCTGGTCTGTCATATCCGTTTCAATAAATCCTGGGGCCACTGCATTTACTGTTATATTTCTTGAGGCAAGTTCTTTAGCAAGGGACTTTGTAAAGCCAATGAGACCTGCTTTTGTTGTTGCGTAATTAACCTGCCCAGGATTACCTATAAAACCGATTATGGAAGATATATTTATGATTCTGCCCCATCTTCTTTTTACCATTCCCTTTACAACAAGCTGGGTAATCTTGAATGTCCCTGTGAGGTTTGCCTGGAGAACCTCGTTCCAGTCTTCATCCTTCATTCTAATAAAGAGTGTGTCCCTTGTAAGCCCTGCGTTGTTAACCAGAATATCCACCTGCCCGGCTACCTTCTCTATCTCTTTCCACTGGGCAGGGATGTCCTCAGAAAAATCCAGTTTACATCCGTAAGCATTAACACCAAACTCGTTTTTCAGGTTCTGGGCTACAACCTCTGCGGTTCCTTTATTTCTTCCTGTAACTATTACATCCGCCCCTTTCTCTGCAAATTTTGAGGCTATTGCCTTACCTATACCCCTTGTTGAACCTGTTACAAGTACCGTCTTTCCTTTAAAATCCAATATTCCTACCTGCCGTTTTTTTCAAAACTCTAATATTATAACACATTTCTACTGTCTTTTTTCTGCCGGCCTAAAAGCAAATGAAATCAGGTCTCAGGTACAGGTGTGATAAGCTCACCTGTCTGGATAAACTGCTGTATGTTGTCCACCGTCATATCCAGAATCCTTTCAG
>JAADEU010000099.1 GCA_013153235.1 Aquificota bacterium
CCTTGAAGGTAAACAACTGCCCTGTCTTGAGGCAATAACCAGAAAACAGTAAGGAGTGTTGATTGGAGGTAAAAGAGTTTATACAGACTGCCAAGGAAGCTGCTGTACTTGGGGGCTACATTCTGAAGGAAAATTTTAAGAATATAAAAAGGGAAGATGTAGAGTACAAGGCAAAAAAGGATTTTGTTACATATGTTGACAGACTATCAGAGGAGAGGATAAAGAATTTTATACTGTCTGTTTATCCGGACCACAGCTTTTTAGGTGAGGAAGAGGGGGTATCGGGGAACAACTCCAGTGAGTACCAGTGGATTGTGGACCCCCTTGACGGAACAAAAAATTATATAAATGGTTTTGAGATTTTTGCCGTTTCTGTTGCCCTGCAGAAGGCTGATGAAATTATAGCAGGGGCGGTTTACATACCGATGCTTGAAAAGCTGTACTGGGCAGGAAAAGGCGAAGGTGCTTATATGAATGGAAACAGACTCAGGGTCTCAAAAAGACCTGTTGATATGGCTATCATAGCCACAGGTTTTCCGTTCAGATACGAAGAAGAGATAGACAGGTACCTGAAGGCATTCAGGGAGGCGATGATTACCTTTTCTGCCGTCAGAAGACCTGGGGCTGCAGCCGTTGACCTTGCCATGACGGCGGAAGGTGTGTTTGATGGCTTTTTTGAGATGAAACTGTCAAAATGGGATATTGCTGCAGGGGTACTTCTGGTTGAGGAAGCAGGAGGCGTGTTCACAAACTTCCACGGTAAAAAAGAGCTTGATGGGAATGTTGTTGCAGGTGGAGAGGAGATTCATAAAATACTCCTCGATATTGTACAGAGGAAATTAATCTAATGGACTACACTAAACAGCTTGAACAGCTTAGAAACAGGATAGACAAAATAGATGAGGAGATACTCAGGCTCCTCAATGAAAGGGCAAAACTTGCCCAGGAAGTGGGGCATATAAAAAAGCAGAACAACCTGCCCATTTACGTTCCCAGCAGGGAGCAGAAAATATTTGAGCGGCTTGAAAAGCTGAATAAAGAGTTTGGAGAGGTATTTCCTACAGACTACATAAAACCTGTTTTCAGAGAAATCATCTCCGCCTGCCGTTCCACAGAGGAGAGTATGAAGGTTGCCTATCTGGGACCCAGGGCGACCTTTACCCATCTTGCTGCCATGGAGCATTTCGGGCAGGCTGTTGAGCATATACCTGTCTCAACCATTAAGGATGTATTTGATGAGATTATAAAGGGAAAGGCCGATTACGGGGTTGTTCCTGTTGAAAATACCATTGAAGGGATAGTGAATTACACCCTGGACCTCCTTGTTGATTATCCATTAAAAATAACAGGTGAGGTGATACTGGAAATATCCCTCCACCTTATGGGTATAAACCCAAATAAAGAGGAGATATCCAGGGTTTACTCCCACAGGCATGCCCTTGCAGAAAGCAGGGAATGGCTTATGAAAAATATGCCCCATGCCCAGCAGATAGAGGTTGATTCCACTGCAAAGGCTGCGGAGATAGCCAAAGACGATTATGAAGCTGCTGCCGTTGCCAGTGAAGCCGCTGCAAATATATACGGGCTCCACATTATAGAAAGAAAGATAGATAAACACGCCCAGAACTACACCAGATTCCTGATAATAGGTAAGGAGATACCACCTCCAAGTGGCAATGATAAAACCACCTTTGTATTTTCCCTGAAAAATGAAGTGGGGGCACTTTACAAAACCCTTGAGCCCCTGTACAAGCACGGCATAAATATGACGAAGATAGAATCAAGACCGTCTAAAAAAGAGGCATGGGACTACATATTCTTTACGGATATAGAGGGACATATCTCCGATGAAAGGGTGAAAAAAGCCCTTGAGGAGCTTGAAAAAAGCTCACCATTTTTCAAGATACTGGGCTCCTATCCTAAAGCTCACTGAACCTGAGCTTTCTGAACATTATTACCCCTAAAAGCAGATAAATCACATCAACGCTAAAAATTCCATAATATGGAATCACATTACTCTGGGCAATTGATGTAAGGAAGGCGGTTGAGTACCAGTAGGCAAGAAGAAGTACTGCCATTACCACGATGCTGGTTTTCTTCCTGTTCCACAGCAGGGGGTAAAAGGTGAAAGCCAGAATAACAGGGGCAACCACAGTGGCAATCTTTGAGTACATCTTACTCCAGTAGTAGGAAGCAGGGTACCCGAATTTCTCAGCTATAACGGCAGACCTGTAGAGCTGCCGTATGGATACAGGTTTTTTTACCTTTATCAGCTTTTTGAAGTTTTCAATATCTATCTTCTCAGGAAATATATACTCACTGAACTTTTTCAGGGAAATCTGGGTCTCACTGTTTATCGTGATTACCTTGCCGTTTTTAATTTTTATCTGCTCCCCGATAAAAAACTGCTTTCCTTCTATCCTGAGAACAGGGCTAAAATCACCGCTGTGTCTGAGAATTACTATACCTTTACCCTTTTTTGTTCTTAAATCAAGGAATGAAAAATACATAAAGGTGTTTTTGTCAATGGTAACCCAGGAGTTGTAGGCTATCAGGGGTTCTGTTTTGGGCTTTTTCTTTAAAAATCCATAAATTGATTCGGCTTTTCTCTTTGCCTCAGGCATAACCAGTTCTAAATTAACCAGTTGCACTACAGACACAAAGACAGGAAATACAAAAACAGCCAGCCCAAGTCTTTTGAGGGATATACCGTTAAGCAGTATTGGGTATATCTCCCTTGAGTTTATAAGGTCCCTTGCAAGGAGGAAAAATGCCACCACCACAGAAACAGGCAGTATGTAATAAACCTTCTCCGGTGTCTGGTACAGTACATACAGGGCTATAGCCTGATAATCAAGATTTTTTGCTTTTCTCAGGAGTTCAACAAGCTCTGCAAGGATTGCAACAAAAGTAAAGGACGGGACAATAACAAGCAGGTATACAGTAAGTTTTTTGTAGAGGTACCTGTAGAGTATTTTCATTCAAACCCTTAATCTGGTATTTTGCAGATAAATATGATATATTATTTAAGTTTTTGCTGGTAGTCAAATAAACACGCTTCCCGCTGCAAAAGGGTTGCCCTTTG
>JAADEU010000009.1 GCA_013153235.1 Aquificota bacterium
TTCTGTAGATAACAATAAGGTCTCCGGACACATGGAACTCTCTTGTATCTGACCACTCTCCCTTTAGACTGTGGTCTCTGGCTTCAACAGGCAGGTTTTTACCGTTAATGAGGAGATTGATATACACAAAAAGCTTTTCTGTATTGGAGGGATTGAGCTTTGATTTTTTCAGGTCTTTAATAAACTGTTTATGAACCTTCAAACTGTACATCACCTGATAAGCTCTTTAAACTCTTCCATGCTTTTTACTTCGGTGAGGTTTTTACCTTTACGGGCTTCCTTTATTACTTTTACTGTTTCTTCATTTGGAATTTTTACCTCAAATGGAAGACCCCTGTGTTCCTTGACCATAGCTATAAAAATGTTAAATGCCTGGCTTACATTCAATCCCAGCCTTTCAAGTATTTTTTTTGCCTCCCTGTAATTCTCCTCATCAACCCGGAGCGTAGTATGGATTTTGTTTCCCATATCATTCACCTTTCCCTTTAAATCTAACAACCTAAATATATGTCAAATAGCATACATTTGCAAATAAGGTAATATCTGTAAAATTAGGATAAAATATTGGAAAGCAAATATTTTCAGGAGGAGCTGATGAAATTTTCAGATAGGGTGCTTAGGGTACAGCCTTCCCAAACACTTGTTATCACAGCAAAAGCTGCAGAGATGAGAAAAAAGGGTATTGATGTTATAGGTTTTGGTGCAGGGGAACCGGATTTTGACACACCTGACTTTGTAAAAGAGGCTGCCATAAAAGCCCTTCAGGAAGGTAAAACAAAATACACACCTGCCGCAGGTATCCCCGAGCTGAGGGAAGGCATAGCAAAAAGACTGAAGAAAAAAAATAGAATAGAATACAGCCCATCGGAGGTTATAGTTACCCCCGGGGCAAAGATGGGACTGTACGAGGTGTTTGCCATACTGCTTAACCCTGGGGATGAGGTGATTGTTCCTGCCCCTTACTGGGTATCGTACACAGAACAGATAAAACTGTGTGATGGTAAGCCTGTGATTGTTGAGATGTCAGAGGAAAACGGCTTTATTCTGACGGCAGAGCTTGTGGAAAGTGCCATAACAGATAAAACAAAAGCCCTTGTACTGAATACCCCCTCTAACCCTACAGGAGCGGTTATTCCCAAAAAAGAGCTGGAAAAAATCGCCGAGGTATGCCTGAAGCACAACGTGATGATTATCTCAGATGAGTGCTATGAGGAGTTCTGCTACGACGAGGAGCATGTAAGTATAGCCTCCCTCTCTAAAGAGGTAAGGGATATAACATTTACCATAAACGCCTTTTCAAAGGCTTACTCAATGACAGGATGGAGGCTCGGCTGGGTTGCTGCCCCTGAGGAGTACATCAAAAAAATCTCCATAATCCAGTCCCAGACCATATCAAATCCAACATCATTTGCCCAGTACGGAGCCCTTGCAGCCCTTGAAGATGGTGGAAAATTCCCTGCGATGATGAAAGAGGAGTTCAGAAAAAGAAGGGATTTTGTGGTAAATGAGTTCCTGTCCATTGAGGGAATAACCTGTCCGGTACCAAAAGGGGCGTTTTATGTATTTCCAAATATCTCAGCTTACATAAAAGGTGATATAAAAAACGACATAGACTTTACTGCTTATCTCCTTGAGGAGGCAAAAGTAGCCGTTGTTCCCGGTTCTGCATTCGGGAAGGAAGGGTACATAAGACTTTCCTATGCAACATCAATGGACAACCTTAAAGAGGGTATGATAAGGATAAGAGAAGCCCTCAAAAAACTCCAGTGAGAGGTATAAAGATGAAAAAATTTATAGCCCTGTTTATAACATTAATATCCATTTACCTTGCAGGATGCCAGTCAGGTGAAAAGTCTTCAAAGTTCACCGTGGACCCCAACCCTGCCATAGAGGATGCCCTGAAAAACAAAAGAATTCTGATACTGATATTTGAGTCAGAGGACTGCAAGTACTGTACAAAGCTACACAAAGAGGTTCTGGACCAGCCAGACTTTAAGGAAAAACTGATTAAAAACAACATAAAACTGGGAATAATAAACGTTTACGGTGACAGAATGGTTATTGACCCTGAAACCGGGGCAAAAATGGAAGAATCAGCCCTCGCAGCGGCTTACAGGGTGACCGGATACCCAACGATAATCGTGTTTGACCCTAAACAGAACTTCAAGGTGATTTTCTACAACCCTGGATACATCCCGAAAAAGGATTTTATGGATTTTCTTGATTATCTGGGCTCTGGATGCTATGAAAAGATTAAGTTTGATAAATACATAGAAAACGGAAAAAAATGTTAGGGGTCTGAGTATGGCTGTACCACAGATTTACATTGGAGAAGAATGGTTTGATATAAATGAGGTTCTGTCCAGCTACAGGGACCCTTCCTGCGGTGCTGTGGATATCTTCCTGGGTATTCCCAGGTCTGCACCTGAGGATGGAGATGTGAAGGAGCTCCATTACGAGGCTTACATCTCAATGGCGGAAAAGGTCATAAGGGAAATAATAGACGAAGCAGTCAGAAAATTTGGAATAAAATACGCCGTTGTCCACCACAGGACAGGTGTAGTTCCTGTAACTGTTCCTTCTTTCTTAGTGGCTGTATGGTCAGGACACAGACAGGAGGCATTTGAGGCCTGCAGGTATATCGTTGATGAAACAAAGGCAAGGGCACCGATATGGAAAAAAGAGGTGTTCAAAACAGGGGAGGAAAGCTGGAAATAGGCTTTAGATTTTAATTTCCCAGAAATTTCCCATTTTTTAATTAAAATAAACCTTCCATATTAACTTAAGGAGACAAAAATCCCATGGAAATGCATGAGTTTATCCTTGACCTGTTTCTTATATTGATATCTGCAAGGATTTTTGCGGAAATATTCTCCTACCTGAAAATGCCACCTGTTTTAGGTGAGGTTTTTGCAGGTATATTACTGGGTCCCAGTCTGCTTGGGTTTGTTGAGGTTAACGAGATAATCAAAATAATTGCAGAAATCGGTATTATCCTGCTCCTGTTTGAGGTTGGGCTTGAGACAGACCTGAAAAAACTCCAGAAAGAAGGTACAAA
>JAADEU010000107.1 GCA_013153235.1 Aquificota bacterium
CCATTATTGCAACAATAATGAAGAAAATAAGACCCATTGCAACGTGAGCTTTTACAAGCCCATAGTTGACAAGGTTTTGGAGCTCTTGATTATTAGCTGCCATTTTTACCCTCCTTATTATTTACCTTTGTTCATAAGGTAAGCGATGTACGAAACCAGATGCCATCTGTCTTCTTCTGAGAGGAAGTCGAACTTAGGCATAGGAGAACCTTCAAGTCCTACAGTGAGAACTCTGAAAGTATCTTCCGGATTTGGACCTGCAGACCTTACAGGGTATGTCAGGTCTGTTGGAGGAACTGGAAGTGTTGCGGCAATTGGACCATCTCCTCTTCCCTGCTCTCCGTGACATGCTGTACAGTTTGTTGCGTAAATCTGCTTACCTTTTTCGATGGATTCTGGAGAACCAAACCAGTCAGGCTTCTGGATGTCCTTGTAAACAGATACCCCTGGTTTCTCCTTTTCCCATCTGTCAGAGAATGTTTTGATGTAGGCAATGACAGCCCTTTTCTGAACATCTGGAACCAGTTTGAATGAAGGCATTGGTGTCTGAGGAATTCCCCAGTTGAGAACCCTCATAAGGTCTTCATCAGTTGGAAGTGTTCCTTCAGGAGTTGATTTCCATCTGAATACAGCTGTGTGGAAATCAGGTGGTTTCACCTTGAAAAACTGAGCTGCTTCTGAGTTGCCGTCTCCGTTAACGCCGTGGCATCCAACACAGAACTTGTTGTAAACCTTTCTTCCTGCCTCTTCCTGCGCCGTCAAATCCTGTGTTCTTTTCGCCTGTGCAGGTTTAGAGGAATAAACGTGCAGCAGGCCGTAAATGAACAGTGCCGGGAAGAAGAAGAACAGGATCCACTTAACGGCCGTGTTTTCTCCCATGAGATTACCTCCTACAAATAATAATTATTACTAAATATTCTAACTGATTTCACAGTTTTTTCACAGGGAATTTTTACGATGAAATCCCCTCTCCATATTCTTCTATGGATTTTATAACATCGAAAAAGGTTTCAAATTTTATTACCCGCTTACCCCTCAGATTTAGTTTTTTCAGGTAATATTCAAGCCCTCCTGTTGAAAAAATTATATCATTAAATTGACTTGCGTCAAGGTCTGTGATTCCATCTCCTGCATACATCCTAAGTGTATGATTTTTATAGTAATTTTCGATTACATACGGTTTGCATATACCGCAGTTTCTTTTACATAAAACTCCGCATCTGTAATAAAATCGAACATCAAGCTTCCCTTCCCTCACTATGAGCCTGTTGGAATGTATTCTGTGGATTTTATCCAGATAGGGTTCCATAAGCAGGTATATATAAAAGTCCAGTCCGCCGCTGAGAATAACAAAGGGTATATCTTTTTCCCGTAGATAGTCCAGCAGCTCTCCAAAGCCCTCCCTGATTTTTATCCCATCCAGGACAAACTCTTTTATACTTTCTAATTTCTCTGCAGGGATAAGGTTGAACATCATTCGTATTCCAACATCTATATCGATTTTCCCCTCCATCAGACCTGTATATATATCTTTCCACTCTAGAGGGGCAAAATTTTCCATTATGGTCCCTATAACATCCTGTTGTGTTATGGTTCCATCAAAATCAGAAAAGAAAATCCAGGACATTACCCCTGCTCTCTGTTTTTTATACACTCCTCAGCAGGAACTCCTGAGATGACACAGTTGAGGGTTTCTGAGAATTTTCTGACTCCCCCTGTAATATCCCCGAACTTTTTATAGCTGGTACCTATATCGATTATCACCTGATTGCCAAAATCATTAAATATCGTGTAAAGGTCCTCTGGATTCATATCCCCGTACACAACAGGAAAGGATGGTTCCAGGTCCTCGAATCTTTCTGTAAGCACATTTGCCACCTCAACAGACCGGTAATGGGGAACCGTCCTGTGCCTGTATGGGGACGGTATCATAACCATATCTCCCCCTGCCATCCTTATAAATCTGCCGTACAGGATGGAAGGCTCTATTCCAAACAGGTCCTGTTCGTAAAAAAATGAAGGGTATCCAGGATTTACAAGGAATCCACATCTGAATGTATCTGACAGGAACTGGAGACCTTCAAGCCCGAGGGGAAACAGATTTATAAGGAAAGTATTTATTTCATACTCCTGTGCCAGCTTTATCTTTTCAGACATCTCTGTCCAGCTGCCGGAGAGAAAAGGCAGGTATAGTATATTTTTGTCCTTTTCTTTCAGTATTCTGGATACAACCTGTACTCTTTTTTCAAAGGGAAAAAGTGAGTCATCAAAGAAGTTTTCATCCTCCCTTATAATATCGACCTGACCTTCTATTACCTGATTCAGAAACCCAACAAACTTTTCCTCTGTTATTCCGTTTAGAGGTTTAAGGGCTGCCATCAGAAGGGGCCTGTGGTATTGATTGACCCTTTCCCTTATTCCTCTTAGACCAAATCGGGGACCTTTAAAATGGTCAACAAATACCGCAGGAAAGTCCACACTGATAAGTTTGACATTTTCAGGGATAACTATCTCACCGTATACAATACTCAGAATGGAATAGAGGTCATGCTGGAACATCAATACAGGAAAACGAATCTTCACAAGAGCTTTGTGTAGTTTATAGTCTGAATCGTAGAACTCTTCCACCTCTGATATAGAAGGAAAATGCTTTCCCCCTATCCCTCCAAAAATACACTCGATATACTTTTTTACCCTTTCTTCAGCTTTGAATTTTTTTCTGGAACTCAGCAGATAGGTGGCCTCTACAAAATTCATTGCCCTCCCTCACATATTTTTAATGACGCTATAAACCTCTATCACAGGATGCCCTGAGAACCACTCCCTTGGAGGGGGATTTTCATGGGCTTTTCTGAAAGCCTCGCTTTCCGTATATTTTTTCAGTGCCTCCATATCTTCCCAGTAGGTTTCAATAATAAACATATTGTTTTCCTTTCCAGGAGGGAAGTCCACAGGCTGGAGGATATTCATCTTTATAAATCCTTCCTGCTGTGCAAGCCCCTTCTCTCCAAATCTTTCAACGGCATATCTGCTGAACTCCTCTTTATATTGGGGATTTATAGGGAATTTTGTCATAACGACTATCATTATCTTCCTCCTTTATTTATCTTTGTATGTGATACCACTAAGTCTTAAGAGGGCGTCAATATCAGGTTCCCTTCCTGCAAATTTTTTGAACAGTTCCATTGCCGGTCTGCTTCCACCTTTTGAGAGTATCTCACTGTAAAAACTCTCTGCAACATCATCGTTGTATATGCCGTTGTCAACAAACATAAAGTAAGCATCAGCAGAGAGTACCTCTGCCCATTTATAGCTGTAATACCCTGCAGCATACCCACCTGCAAATATGTGGCTAAATGACCACTGGAACTTATTGTAAGGTGGTGGTTTTATGACAGATACCTCTTCCCTGACCTTATTTAAAATCTCCTGAACATCCTGCGCGGTATACCTGTCCATGTGAATAAGCATATCAAACAGGGCAAATTCCAGCTGACGGACCATGGCAAGGGCGGACATAAAGTTCTTGGACTCTTTGAGCTTTGTAAGGAGCTCTTCTTTTATAGGTTCTCCTGTTCTGTAGTGGTAGGCAAATGTTTTCAGAATCGAAGGTTCGTAGGCAAATTTTTCAAGAAACTGGGACGGGAACTCAACAGCATCCCACTCCACACCTGATATTCCGCTGACAAATGGTTCCTCTACCTGACTGACAAGGTGATGAAGTGCGTGTCCCATCTCGTGGAACAGCGTTTCAACATCGTAGGGTCTGAGCAGAGAGGGGGTTTCTCCATCAGCAGGAGAAAAATTGGCGACTATAAATGCAACCGGATGTACCTTTTTACCCTCAAGGTCGATATGATGGGTTACCCATTCATCCATCCATGCCCCATCCCTTTTACCCTCTCTGGCCTCAAGGTCCAGATATATTCTCCCAATCAGATTTCCCTTTCTGTAAATGTGGAATACATCAACAGAGGGATGCCAGACAGGGACATCAACTTTTTCAAATTCCAGGCCAAACAGTCTGTTTAAAAAGCCAAACAGACCCTCCACAACTTTACCTTTTTCAAAATAGGGTTTGTAATCCTCGTCATTAACACTGAATTTTTCCTTTTTCAGTTTTTCTGAGTAATAAGCAAAGTCGTATGCCTGTACATCCCCTTCAAGCCCGTGTTCCTTTGCAAATTCGTTCAGTTCCTCGTACTCCCTGATGGCCTGGGGTTTGCTTTTTTCGGCAAGTTCCCTCAGAAAATCTATCACCTGTTGTGGGGAACCTGCCATTTTTGTGGCCAGGGACAACTCAGCATAGTTGCTGTAACCCAGTAAACGGGCTTTCTCATATCTTAAAGAAAGTATTTCCTCAAGAATCTGCTCATTTTCAGGGGCCCTGGTTACATATGCCCTGTATAACTGCTCCCTTTTTTCCCTGTTTGAGCCATAGGTCATATAGGCTATATAAGATGGCTGGTGAAGGGTGAATCTGTAGACCGTTTTTCCATCTTTCTCCGTTCTGGCCGCGCTGAGTTCTGTTTCAGGAAGTTCCTTCACATCCTCGTAGTTATCTATTATCATCTCGTAACTGTCTGTTGCATTCAGAAGATTCTGGGCAAACTCATTTTGAAGCTGGGACAATCGTATGTTTATCTCTTTTACCCTGTTTCTTTCCTTTTCAGGCAGGCCAACACCGGACAGCTCAAAATCCCTTATACTATCCTCCAGCACCTTTTTCTGTTCCTGACTAAGGCTGTCCTTCTCTTTCTGGTATATTTCCCTAAAGGCTTCGTATATCTCCCTGCTCTGTCCAAGCTGTGTGTAGTACTCTGTCAGAACAGGCAGCAGTTCCGTATAGACTTCCTGTGTTTTTGGTGAATTCTTCACATAGTTCAGGTGGGAGATAGGCGAAAAGAGCAGGTCAAGTTCGACCTGCATAATCTGGTATGGTTTTACAAAATTGCTGTAATTCTTATTTTCCAGACCAATAAGCCGTTTTATCTTTTCCCTGTTTTCCTCTATTTTTTTCAGAACTAATTCTTTTTGTCGGTCTAAGTTTTCGTCTGATACGGTAAACTCCGGAAACATTCACACCTCCTACTGTTTTTCGATTTCTTCTTTGATGTCCTCGTACTGTTTAAACTCTTCACTCTGTAGAACATCGGTGATAAATCTGTCGATATCTTCCTTCTCAAGGAAAATGCCTGTTAGAAGTTTTCCGGTGTATCTGTTGTTTTTAATTTCCCAGAACATGTAAAACTCAGGGTACTTCTCTTTCAATTTTCTGTAGGCAACGCCGTATTTACTGTCTTTAAGGGGATTCTGCTCAAGGAAGAAATGATTTTCCCCTACATTAATCTTGTAGAGGATGGCACCTGTCTTTGTTTTGACCAGTTCAAGTTCTATGTTCCACTGTCTAATCTGTTCCATCCCATAACCCTCCTTGGTTTATTTGATTTTTAATTTATGGGCTTTTCCCACAAGCTCAAGGATATGCTTATATCCTTTTCTGTCAAGGTGCTGCTTAAGGCCGTCTATAACCTTAAGTGGTGCATACGGGTCATAAAAGTTTGCAGTTCCTATCTGTACAGCAACAGCACCTGCCAGTATATGCTGGAGTGCATCCCTGTGGTCTGATATTCCCCCTACGCCTATTATAGGGACCTCCGGACCAAACTTCTCGTACACCTGATAAATCATCCTTACAGCCACAGGAAGTATCGCAGGTCCAGAAAGCCCACCTGTTTTCATGGCAATGATAGGCTCCTCTTTTTCCACATCGATGGCCATACCAAGGAGGGTGTTTATCAGTACAAGGCCGTCTGCTCCACCTTCAACACTGGCCTGAGCAGTCTCTACGATATCCGTTACATTAGGGCTGAGCTTTACCATCAGGGGTTTCTCAGTGACTTCCTTCAGTTTCTTTACCAGGGAATAAAGAACTTCAGGGTCAGAACCAAATGCTATCCCACCTTTTTTCACATTGGGGCAGGAGACATTCAGCTCAAGTGCATGAACTCCATCTGTTGTATCGAGGAACTCACCTACCCGCAGGTATTCTTCCTCATCCTCACCAAAAACATTTGCAATTATAACGGTATCAAACCTGCGCAGCGATGGAAGTATATTTTCTGCAAAGTATCTGACCCCGGGGTTCTGGAGTCCTATGGAGTTTAGCATCCCACATGGGGTTTCCACTATCCTCTGGGGAGGATTTCCTTCCCTTGGCCTGTAGGAAAGTCCTTTGACAACCACAGCACCGAGTATGGATATGTCGTACAGATTTTCCCCTACCTCAAGACCGTATGAAAAGCACCCTGAGGCCGTCCATACAGGATTTTTAAAACGGATACCCCACAGTTTAAAGGAAAGTTTATCATCCAGAGGTCTGACCGCTTTATCCAACATACCTCTCCAGATTTTTGATTTGATGACTACTTAATCTTATCAGAATTTTTACCAACCAGACTCTCTATCAGATTGACCCACTTTTCTGTGGTTTTTTCAAATGAGTACTCCTTGGCAGTCTCAACTGCATTTGAGGCCAGCTTTCTGTATTCATCCTCTGTAAGGTTAAGCATCTGTTTCATCTTTTCAGCCATCTCCTTCCAGTCACCAACAGGAACGGCAAAACCATTGACACCGTCTTTCAGGTACTCTCCTATCCCTCCGGCAAGGGTGGAAAGAACCACCTTCCCTGACGCCATTGCCTGCAGAAGGGCACCGGCAATACCCTCTGAGTTTGAAGCCAGCACAAAAAAGTCCGCCCCCTGTAGAAGCCTCTCAACGTCTGGTCTGAAACCTAAGGTTATAACCCTGTTCTCCAGTCCAAGATTTTTTATAAACTCTCTGGCCTCACTGCCATCTGTATCATTACCAACCAGTATGAGTCTGCAGTTTTCACAGCCCAGTTCCCTGAAGGCCTTAAGCAGTATATCCTGACCTTTTCTCCACGGCTGCCAGTTTGCTACATTTATAAAAACCTTCTCGTTTTCTTTTATACCCAGCTGTTTCCTTACGCTTTGTCTGTACTCTGTTGATGGTTTGAATCTGGACAGGTCTATTCCGCTTTCTATCACCACAAGTCTATCAGGGAAAAAGTTTTTTTCTGCAAGCTGTCTGGCAACATCCTTTGATACCACCACAATTTTATCAGCTATGGAATATTTAAAGTATCTGGAGAAAAAAGAAGGAATATACCCTGAGCGTCTCATGGCAATGATTTTTGGCTTTTTTCTGAGGAACGGATAGATGGCCCTTACATAATTAAATGCCCACGAAGAATTGGCCACAACAACATCGTAGTTACCTTCTTTTATTATTCTGTACAGCCTGAGATAATTCTTTATATCAAATCTCCTTTTACTCTCTGTATCAACCTCGTAAAATCTGAGGGGAACCTTCCCATCCAGCCTCTGAATCATCTCTGTGTGGTCAAATGCCAGTGCAAGCTCCACATCGAAGTATTCCGAGAGGGCCGAAGTGATTAGATAGGTCTGTTCCTTTGTCCCACACCATCCAAGGCTGTCTATAACCTCAAGGACCTTTATTTTTCTATTCCCCAATAGAAGACTCCGGCAGTGTTATAATTAAGTTTTCAAATTATATCAGGAGTGGAAAGATGCAATCAAAACAGACCATTCTTGTGACAGGAGCTGCCGGATTTATCGGATGGAAAACCGCCAGATTTCTCCTTGAGGGGGGATTCAGGGTTGTGGGAATTGATAATATGAACAGGTACTACGATGTAAGGCTTAAAGAATGGAGAAAAAAGGACCTTGAAAGATACGAAGAATTTAAATTTTTCCATGTAGATATTGAAAATCTTGGTGCACTGAGGGTACTGTTTGAGAGCTTCAGATTTGATGCTGTTATAAATCTTGCTGCAAGGGCAGGTGTGAGATATTCAATGGAAAACCCCCATGTTTACATGCAGACAAATGCCCAGGGAACACTGAACCTCCTTGAACTTATGAAGGAGCACGGCACAAAGAAAATGGTCCTTGCCTCCACTTCATCGCTTTACGCCGGACAGCCAATGCCATTTAAGGAGGACCTCCCTGTAAATACCCCTATCTCACCGTATGCCGCATCCAAAAAGGCAGCGGAGGTTATGGCCTACACATACCATTACCTTTACGGTCTGGATATATCTGTTGTAAGGTACTTTACGGTTTACGGTCCTGCCGGACGACCTGATATGAGTATATTCAGGTTTATAAAATGGATAGATGAGGGCAGTCCAATCAGGCTTTTTGGCGACGGTTCACAGGCCAGGGATTTTACCTATGTTGATGATATAGCAAGGGGGACAATTCTGGCAATGAAACCTGTGGGATACGAAATTATCAATCTTGGTGGAGGTAAAAATCCTGTTTCTCTGAAAGAAATAATATCAAAAATAGAAAATCTCCTTGGGAAGAAAGCAAAAATTGAGTATAAGCCCTTCCATAAAGCAGATATGAAAGAAACCTGGGCAGACATAGAAAAGGCAGAAAAGCTGCTGGGATGGAAGCCACAGATAGATATTGATGAGGGACTGAAAAGAACAGTTGAGTGGTATCTGGAAAACAGGGACTGGGTCAGGGATGTATCGGTGGAAGAAGGAAAGGAAAATATCTAAAAACTCCTTTCCAGATAATCCCTGAGAAATGATTCTGTGGAAGATGGTGAGCTCAGCTTTATCCTGTCCAGGTCCCTGAAACTGACAACCCTGAGCTTTTTCAGGTCGGAAACAACGCCGTAACCGTAATATGGTTTCTGCCGTGAACAGCGGCTACAGACCACACCACCTTCCTGCATGGAAATGATTTTGAAATTCTTTCTGTTTACAGGAGAACCGCATCTGACACATCTATCCAGTTCCGGGAAAATACCTGATAGAAGAACAAGCTTTGCAATAAAATTAGCTGTAAAAACATCAAGGGAGGATGTTCTGGTCAGGTAGTAAAGGGACTTTTTAACCAGGACAAATATCTTCTCATCCGGGAAAATCACATATCTGTTAAATAAATCTGTTATGCTGTAGGCCGTTGTAAATCTGGGAATATCCGAGGCAATCTGTATGCCCAGGGATACGCTTTTTTCTATCTCCCTGATGAAAAACTTTTCCTTTCTCCTTATAAATACGGCCTTGAACCAGGTAAAGGGTTCGGTGGCGTAAATAAACGGGGATTTTAATTTCTGCCCATTTTTTATATATATATTTTCCTTTCCATATTTTTTCATATAAACGGTCAGAGACACATCATAATCCCCGGACAGGGACTTCCTCAGCACTATTGCCTCGTCTGACAGTATATTTACCATCCTGCAGTTCCTTTTGAAAATTTCCAGGGAAAATAATATATTGGATTACTGCATAAAAACAATCGGGGAGTAATATGAGACCGGTTATTCTGCTGCTATTAATAGTGATTACTTTTACAGGAATCTCCTGTAAGAGAATAGATACCTCTGACCCTGATAAAATGCTGATTGTTGCATCACAGCTGGGAGATATTGACAGGGTAAGGCTGGCTATTGCCAAGGGGGCGGATATAAATGCCCGTGATGAAAACGGTGGTACAGCACTACACTGGGCCGTTTTTTATGAGTATGGAGATATTGTAAAACTCCTTCTGATGCATGGAGCAGACCCTTATATAAAAGACAAAAATGGGATAACCCCTGTGGATGTGGCAAGAATCAACAAAAAGGTGAGAATGCTCAAGATTCTTGAAAAATACATAAAGGAGAAAAAGTAATTACTTATCTGCCCATGTGTCTACGATACCTGCCTCAAACTCCACAGGAACCTTTTTGAGTAAAAGCTTGCCTGAACGGGCCATACTTTCCTTTAGTATCTCAACGGCTTTCTGTGCCTCCTCCCTGGATACCTCCACGATTATTTCGTCATGGACCAGATTTACAATCGATGCGTTAATATCCCCTGACAGTTTACCGAAGAAAACCACAGCCATCTTCAGAAGGTCACTTCCTGTCCCCTGTATCGGAAAGTTAACCGCCTCTGTAAACCTGCTGACAACCATTCTCCTTCCCAGAAGCGTATAAACCTCGATGGTGTGCCTCTCCCTGAGTTTTTCCTTTACCTGTTCGTGCCATTTTTTGAAACCTGAGTACACCTGGAAAAATCTACTGTGGAATCTTTTTGCATCCTCAATGGAGATATCAACACCGTAGTTATTCCTGGCGTATTCCATAAGGGAGGATGGCGATATACCGTAAATAAGGCCAAAATTTATAGCCTTTGCCATCTGTCTCTCTTCCTTTGTAACTTCCTGATACTCCTTACCCAGTATTAAAGACGCCGTGAATCGGTGCAGGTCTCTACCTGAACGGAAGGCCTCTATCATGGTTTCATCATTCACATACTCAGCGGCAATCCTCAGCTCTATCTGGGAATAATCTGCCACTATCAACTTTTTTCCTTCCGGTGCCCTGAACAGTTTTCTCAGCTCCCTGGTCACGTTCTGGAGGTTTGGCCGTGAAGAGGCCATTCTGCCTGTTGGGGCTCCAATCTGCCTGAACTGGCTGTAGATTCTTCCCCCCACCGTGTGGGATTCAAGCTCTTTTAATTTGTCAACTGTTTTCTTCAGGGACCTTATCTGGAGTAACAGGGAAACCTCCTTTCTGTCTGTATACTTTCTCAGTGCACTGTCCTGTGAGGATAGGGAGCCTTTCTGAGTCCTTGGAAGCTGAAGTCCCAGCTTTCCACTCAGCCATGCGGTAACCTTGTGGGGAGAAAACGGGTCAACCCCGTAGCTTCTAACAAACTCGATGTACTTTCTCTGGTACTCTGAGGAAGCCTCTCTGAGCATCTCTTTCAGGGCTTTCTCGTCTACAGGCATCCCTGTAAGCTCAATTTTCGCCAGCTGGGGTACAAAGGACATCTCCACAGCAGCCACAGGATTTTCAACACCAAAAATTTCCTTTATCTTCCCTGTGGACCTGTGGGGGGTGTTTATCTTATTCAGTCTGTCCCTTAAAACAGGAAAAATCTCCCTCAGAACATAAACATCCCTTGCAGCGTAATCAAGCTGTTGCTGGGATAGATTTTTTATACCCCATGCAGAGGTCTGCTGTGATTTATCAAGGTACTTATCTGTAATTCTATAGGTAACGGCCTGAAGGGAGTGTTTTTCATTTTCATTCTGGGACAGTAGCTGTGAAGCAATCATCGTATCAAAAACTATTTCAGGGAATACATCAAAATTCGTTTTCAGGAATTTCAAATCAAATTTAAGATTGTGGCCTACAATTCCCCTGTCCCTGAAAAATGGTCTGAGATACTCTGCAAATTCCGGAATCAGGAACATATCGTAAATAAATATATTTTCGTAATCCCCAAGCTGGATAAGTCTGACCTTATCGGTAAAAAAGTCTATCTCTTTCTCGTTTTTTACGGCAACTTCTGTATCCAGAAACAGGTACCTGTTTTTCTTCAGTTTTTCAAGACTTTCTACCGCCTGTTCCAGATTAAAAATGTACGAGTATTCCATCATTACTCAACTACCACTGCGGTTCCCCAGACGGAAATCATGAGCATAGACTGGTACATCTCGTAAGAAAAATTCACACCGACAATACAGTTTGCCCCAAGTTCTCTGGCCTTTTCTTCAAGCTCCTGAAGTAGCTGATTTCTGTATTTTTCAAGCTCTTTCTCATAGGAACGGGTTCTGCCCCCGATAAAGTCCCTTATCCGTGCAAACATGTCCCGGACAACATTGATTCCTATAACCGCCTGGGAAGATACTATTCCCCTGTACTCTATGATTTTTTTGCCTTCCACCGTATCTGTGGTTGTTATAATCATTCAAGCTCCCCCAGAGTAACAAAAACGGCCCCATTATCAAGTAAGAACTCAAGGGCCCTCTCAGAGTCTCCTTCTTTTACATCCACACCTTTTATACCGTCTTCAAGTACAAAAACCTGAAATCCCAGGTTCAGCCCCCCGTAAGCGGTATTTTTTACGCAGTAATCTGTTGCAACACCACCAACGAATATCCTTTTTATGCCCCTTTCCTTAAGAAGTTCTTCCAAAACAGTACCCTGAAAGCCAGAATACGCATCAAAATCAGGGGATGTCCCCTTTGAGATAATGAATCTGTTATCAGCAGGCATATACAGCTCAGGATGGAATGCCGCACCTTCTGTGTTCTGTACACAGTGGACAGGCCATATCCCACCATTTTCCCTGAATGAGATATGATTTTCAGGATGCCAGTCCCTTGTATAAAAAACAGGCTGTCCCTTTTCCTCAAAAAGTCTTATATAACTGTTCAATACAGGTACTATACTATCCCCTTCTGGTACAGGTAGGGCCCCTCCTGGCATAAAATCATTCTGCATATCCACAACAATAAGGGCGTCCTGCCGGCCTATTTTTATCCTCATCACCACACCCCTTACTCATTTTCTTCTTCAAGCTCTTTACACTGTATACACAGTTTTGCAACAGGTCTGGCTTTCAGTCTCGGATAGGGAATCTCCGCCCCACACATCTCACAGATTCCGTAAGTTCCAGCCTCTATCTTTCTCAGGGTGTATTCAATTCTTTTGAGGAGCTTTCTGTCCCTGTCAAGGTTTCTGAGCATCAGTAGTCTTCCGGCCTCTGTGTCCGCCCTGTCAATCTCGTCCCCACCTTCATAAGAAAGGGGCTCTCCTATAGATTGCTGGGACTCTTTAATAAGCTCCTGTTTCCACTGGAGGAGAATGTTTTTCAGTTCTTCAACCTGTTCTTTTGTGAGATGTTCCATCTTTAACTCCTTAAACCATAGAATTTAAGCTCTTCAATGAGCTTTCCAGCCTCTATTTGACCCGGTGCAAAAGACCTTCCAATATAGGTATAAGTTAAGACAGAACCAAAGAAAAATCCAGCAACCCTGGTTATCTTACCAAGGTCGCCCATTCCTATTGCAACAAGTTTCTTCTCCCTGTTCTTTGCGGTTACACACATAATTCTGGAGACATCACCGATACTGTTTACTTTAAATGCATATTTTATTATGTCGGCACCCAGGGCAGCACTGCGGTCTATTATTTCCTGAATTTCATCCTCAACAGGCGTTTTTTCAAAATCATGGTAGGAAACAAGGGCCATCTTCCCCTCGTCCCTGGCCATTTCTATGACTTTTCTGTTTATAGACTGTGAAGTCAGTTCTATATCCAGAATGTCAGCTATACCTGCAACAGCCTCAAATATTGACAGTCTATCGCTATCGGGTATGTCAGTTCCTCCCTCTTCTTTTGACCTTACCGTAGCTATAAGACCAAGGTCGTATTCTTTAACAGCAGAAGCCCTGGACTTTATGTAGTCTATAGAAAGGTCCGAAAACTGGTCTATCCGCAGTTCTATCATATCGATTCCTTTATCCACAGCAATGGAGAGTTTTTTTTCAAGGTCCGTATCGTCAAGGGGAAGAACAACCAGTGGTCGTGTATCCATAGCTCTAACCTCAGAGTTTTTCTTATATCATACTTAAATATTATTACAAATTTCAAAACCGTTGACATCGGTCAATGTTTCAGGGATTATTTAAGATAAAATAGTCTTAAATCTTAAATTGGTGTGAAGGTAATGAGTACCATTCTAATGGCCATCCATCTCCTTGTGGCGTCGTTCTGGATAGGAGGAATGCTTTTTATGATCCTTGCCCTTTCTCCATATGTGAGGAAGCTTCCCCATGATGTAAGCGTTAAAGCATATCAGGAAGTGGGCAAACGCTACAGCCTGTGGGGAACAGTTATTGGTCTGCCGGTATTATTTCTGAC
This sequence comes from Aquificota bacterium, assembly GCA_013153235.1. Classification (GTDB taxonomy): domain Bacteria; phylum Aquificota; class Aquificia; order Aquificales; family Hydrogenothermaceae; genus Persephonella_A. Next base: position 13,765 of record JAADEU010000107.1, read on the forward strand.
AGGTATATACAACATGAAAACCATGGGTGTATCCCTGTCTGACCTGATGAACTTCTCAAACCCATATGCAGCAACTCTACACCATAAAATCCATCTGTTCTTCATCACGGTTTTCCTTGCGGTCATACATGACTTTTATATAGGTCCCAGGTCACATCTGAATAAAAAGTTCAGAATAACAGCAAGAATAATAGGTGTTTTAAATCTGATACTTGGGATATCAATTATATACCTTGCAGCAAAATTAAGGATGGGAGGTTAAGATGAGTTTTGAAAAAGTAAAAGAGATTTTAAACAGGCTCACAGAGGAGCATGTTGTTTATCTCAAGCAGGTTGAGGACTTTGAAAGAAGACTGGACACAGAATTTTCACCGGAACTGATAGATGAGATATTGAAATTCATAGATGAAAAGATTGCTGAGCACGCCAGGGTTGAGGAGGAAGACCTTGACATAGCACTGCAGGAAGCAGGAATAACAGACTTTGATATAGATGCCCTTAATTTCGGCCACCAGACACTTGAGGAGATTATAGAACACCTGAAATACCTTGTAGAGCAGTACAAAAAAGGAGTAACCACCTATCAGGGAAAAGATATACAGAAGGAAATTATCAAAACGGCCAG
>JAADEU010000119.1 GCA_013153235.1 Aquificota bacterium
TATCATTTATATAACACTGTTATAAAAATAGGAGGTTTATCACTATGGCAACCGCTACTGACAAAAGCATGAGGGAAATTCGCTGGCATGGAAGAGGCGGTCAGGGAACAGTTACAGCTGCAAAAATGCTTGCTTCAGCAGCAATCATCAGAGGCAAGCACGGACAGGCCATGCCTGAGTTTGGGCTGGAAAGGTCAGGAACCCCTGTTAAGGTATCAACCAGAATAAGTGACCATTACATAAACACAAGAGCTCCTGTTGATAATCCTGAAATTGTTATCATAACAGACCCTTCTCTCATGTTTACAATAAAAAATATCATCAAAGCAGGAACAGACGAAAATACCGTTTTTATTGTGAATACAAACTTCCCACCTGATAAGGTCAGAAAAATACTTGATATACCAAACAACGAACTGTGGATAGTTGACGCATCAAAAATCGCCCTTGAGGAGTTTGGAAGGAACATTCCTAACACAGCTGTTCTGGGAGCAGTGGTCAGGGCAACAGGTATCGTTGACCTGGATGCCATGAAACAGGAAATAACTGAGGCATTTGAGGCCTCATCTAAACTCAGAGCATTACTTCCACAGAACCTCAGGGCTCTGGAAAGGGGTTATGAGGAAGTTTATAAAGCAGATTAATCTGCTATTACTCATAAAAGGGACTGTTTTAGACAGTTATTATAAAATTACTTAATCAATAATCTGGAGGTTAATATAATGGCATATGGAGAATGGACACTTAAAGCCTGGCACGAAATACCAATTGGTTCAATAGTTCCAGAGGCAGGCTCCAGTAAGGTGAACCACACAGGTTCCTGGAGAATGCTCAGACCTGTTCTGAATACAGATAAATGTACCCACTGTCTTATTTGCTGGATTTTCTGTCCAGATGACTCTATACCTGTTACACCACAGGAGAGATTTGAGACTGACTTTGAATACTGCAAAGGATGTGGAATCTGTGCAGTGGAATGTCCGTACGATGCTCTTGAGATGGTTCCAGAGATGGAAATAAAGCTCAAAGAGCTTGAAGAAGAATTAGGTTAAAAATATGGAGGGTTAAAATATGGCTCAAACAAAAGTTATAGCTTTAACAGGTAATCAGGCTGCCGCCGAAGCCATGAGGCAGATAAACTTTGATGTGGCAGCTGTGTATCCGATATCTCCTCAGACAGAGCTGATGGGATTTTTTGCCGAGTATGTGGCAAACGGTGAAGTAGACACCGAAATGGTTGCGGTTGATGGTGAGCACTCTGCACTTGCAACATGTATCGGTGCAGCAGCGGCAGGAGCAAGAACAATCACTGCTTCTGCAGGACCGGGTATCGCCTACATGGTGGAAAATATGTATGTAGCATCCGGTATGAGAATACCTATGGTTCTTCTGGATGTTAACAGGGCACTCTCTGCACCTCTGTCAATCCACTGTGACCATGCAGACTCAATGCTCACAAGGGATACAAGCTGGATTTCTATCTTCTCTGAAAATGCCCAGGAAGCTTACCACAACATAATAATGTCTGTAAAAATCTCTGAAAAAGCGATGTTTCCTATAATAGTTAACTACGATGGATATATAGTATCCCACTCAATTGAGGATGTTGAGATACTGGATGATGAAACTGTGAGGAACTTTGTGGGACCTTCTGATATCCACAGAATCCCATACCCTCTGCTTGATGTAGACAAACCTGTCACTTACGGAGCAACTGCCCAGCCGGATTACTACACAGAATGTAAGTACCAGCAGCATGTTGACTTCCTCAAGGTTTACGATATCGTCAGGGAGGTCTTTGACGAATTTGCCGAAATCTCAGGCAAGAAATACGACTTTATAGAAGAATATAAAACCGAAGATGCAGAATACATTGGAATCTCAATGGGTTCATCCTTTGGTACCCTGAAAGATGCTGTTGACAGGCTGAGAGAACAGGGTAAAAAAGTAGGAGCTATAAAAATCAGACTATACAGACCATTCCCTGTTAAAGAGATAGCCCAGGCACTTTCAAAGGCAAAAGGCGTTGTTGTTCTGGACAGGGCTGACTCATTTGATGGAATAGGAGGACCTCTATTTAAGGATATAGCATCTGCACTGATAGCTTCGGAAAACAGACCATACCTGCACAACTTCATCTACGGACTTGGTGGAAGGGAAATCCACGAGGAAGAATTTATGAGAGCCTTTGAAAGACTTGAGCGTCTTGAAAAAGGCGTAGACACAAGGGAAAACTTTGTTGAATACTTACAAGTGAGGGAGTAACCATGGCAAAAAAGAGACCTATAGCATTACTTTCAGAACTGGCTTCACATAAAGAAACATTTGGCGGTGATATGCCACTTGCCCCGGGACACAGAATGTGTATCGGGTGTGGAATCCCACCTATCGTAAACGAGATTATACTTGCAATTAATGAACCTGTTATCGTTTCAAACGCAACAGGATGTCTTGAGGTTACAACAGGTGTTTATCCTGTAACAGCCTGGAATGTACCGTGGATTCACGTTAACTTCCAGTCTGCAGCAACGGTTATAGCCGGTGTTGAAACGGCATACAAGGTTCTGAAGAAAAAGGGTGTTATACCTGCAGACAAAAAGATTCACTTCCTGGCCTTCGGTGGAGACGGTGGTTCTTACGACATCGGGTTCCAGGCCCTTTCTGCCACAGCTGAGAGGGGACACAACGTTCTGTATGTGTGCTACAACAACGAGGGATACCAGAACACCGGTTACCAGAAATCATCTGCTACACCAATAGGAGCATACACAAAAACAACACCTGTAGGTAAGGCAAAGGTAGGAAAACAGGAACCAAGGAAAGACTTGACAATGATAATGGCTGCCCACGGTGTTCCTTATGTTGCACAGGCATCCCCCCACATATTCAGAGACCTGACAAAGAAAACCAAAAAAGCCATATCAATGCCTGGATTTAAGTTTATAAATGTTCTTGAGCCATGTACCCTCTCATGGAGATTCTCTCCAGAGGACACAATGAGACTTGCCAAGCTTGCAGTTGAGACAAGGTACTGGCCTGTTTACGAGGTAATAAACGGAAAATACTGGAAGGTTAACATCAAACCTAAAAAACCAAAGCCAATTGAGGAATACATCGCTGCCCAGCCAAGGTGGAAGCACGTCCTTAAATACCCTGAAATCCTCGAGAAGATTCAAAAAGAAGTGGACGAAAAATGGAACCTCCTGCTTCACCTTGAAGAGATGTCCAAAAAGCTGGCAGAAGACGAAGGGGTTGATTACGAGGAACTGTTCAAAGTTCCTGAAGATTAATAAAACAGGGGGGATATTCCCCCCTATTACTCATACGGAGTGTATCTGCTCTTCATAAACTTTCCCGCCGTTTTGTTCAGAATATCTATCATCTCCTCTTTTACCCTGTACAGCATCTTTCTGAATTCAGGATTTCCTTTACCGTAAAGGTCTCCATACTCTGTAACATCCTCCACCATTATTTTTATGGAGTTTCCATCTGAAAAAATGGCCATTTTACAGGGTATTATGATTCCAATAGGCTTGAATCTCTCTATACCCTGCTTCAGATAACTGGATTTACACAGCAGATGTGTTTTGTATGGTTTTTTCATCCCTACAGTCTTATCAACATTTATCGTATGAATCACATCCCAACCGTGGCTGGAAATTTCCTCAAGCAGCTTTGCATTAACGGCCTTAAAAGAGCCCTTCTTTATTTCCACATAGTAGTAACCCTTCTCATACTGGACAAAGTCCTCATAGGCCTGGGAACCAAAAAAGATAAAAAGAACTGCCAGAAAAATCCTTACCATAATACTCCACCTCCCTTAATAGACAGATTTATACTTAAGTATATTTTTCTTATAAAGATTAAATATGATTAATAATATGTTCAGGGGCAATTTCTTGCTTATAATATTTTTCTCTAAGGCAAATAAATAAAAGAGGAGAAATAATGGGCAGTAGAATAGATATGCTCAAAAGGGCCCTTGAAAAGGACCCTGATAATCCACTGGGTCTGTATGGGCTTGCCGTTGAGCTATTTAAAGAAAAGAGGTACGACGAGGCCATTTTATATCTGAAAAAATACATATCTGTACATGAAGATGAAGGGGCAGCATACAGACTCCTTGCACAGTCGTACCTGGGTATCGGGGATATTGAAAAGGCAATAGAATATTACCAGAAGGGAATAAAGCAGGCGGAAAAATTCAACCATCAGTCAATGGTAAAGGAGTTCCAGCTGGAAATTGACAGCCTAAGGAGTAAAATAACAGGATAGCAAGAAAAAGGGGGTCGATTGAAAAAAGTTCTTGTAGTCAGACTGTCTTCATTGGGAGATGTTATTCTGGCATCATCTGTTCTGGATCCCCTCTATTCTGAAGGATACAGGGTGGACTTTCTAACCTTCAAACCATTTGGTGAACTTTTTTCCGGCGACCGGAGGGTCAACAGGGTAATACAGACCGACAGAAAAGAGCTATCCGATATATCAAGAATCAAAGAGTTCGCCAGAACTCTTGGAAGCTACGACTATATTATAGACCTACACTCAAATCCAAGAACATTTCTCCTTGGATTATTCTCAAAAGGCAAAGTTATCAGATACAGGAAAAATGCAATCAGAAGAAGGATACACATCTTCCCTGCAGGAAAGAAACTATTAAAACAGGACCTTTCCTTCAATGTGGTAAATGCCTACGGGGAAGCAATCAAAAGACTGGGGATAAGCCACGAAAAGTTCAGACCCTCCATAATTATCACAGAGGACGAAAAGTCCAGGGTCAGCCAGATTTTACCTGAAAGATTTATCGCCATAGGTGCAGGTGCCAGATATCCTAACAAAGCCTATCCCTATTTTCCCCAGGTCAGTAAACTACTAACCGAATCCGGTATGGATGTTGTGCTTGTTGGTAGCAGAGAGGACAGGTCCCTGGACAGGGATGAATATCCGAAAGGGGTTATGGACCTGAGGGGAGAACTGTCATTGAGGGAAAGTCTTGCGGTAATATCCTGTGCCGAAGCCTGTATAAGCAATGACTCGGCAGTTGCCCATATGGCAAGGGCGGTAAAAACACCTGTACTGATGATATACGGCGCCACCTCACCTGCCTTTGGATTTTACCCGTTTCCAGACGAAGGGAGTTATATTTACAAAAACCTTGAATGCCAGCCCTGTAACCTCCACGGAAAAAAACCATGTAGATTTAATACAGTGGATTGTCTTAACATCCCACCTGAAACGGTTTTCCAGGAGGCTCTTAATCTGATAAAAAACAGTTTATAATGTTTATACTACAAAAATTTCGGAGCCTGGAAAATGGAAAAAAAGAAAGTTCCCCTTGAAAAAGATGTGGATATAGAGTTTGAATACAAGGTTTATATGATTTATGACTTTTTAAAAAGTAACCTGAAATTTGTAATTGCCGGTGTCGTTCTGGTTGCCCTTCTAATTGGGGCGTTTTTTTATTACAAATACCAGCAGGAAGAAATTTTAAACAGGTCCTCTGTGATGGCCTACAACATTCAGAAGGCATTCTCACAGAAAAAGTACGATGAGGCCCAGAAGCTGATAGAAAAACTGAAAAAGGAGTACCCTGACTCCCCATTTGTGAAGGTTGCCCTGTCATACGAACTGCTGATTAAAAAAGAGAAAAACAGCATAAGTCCAGACGACCTTAATGAACTACAGGTAAGGGTAAAATCGAAACAGCTAAACAGCGGGCTGACAGAGTTTAAGGGATACCTCTACTTTAAAAATGGGGATTACGGAAAAACACTGGGGGTAATAAAACCTATAAACCAGGAATTTTACAACTATGTATCTGCACTGACCCTGAAGGGATTCACCCTGAAAAAACTGGGTAAAGATGACCTTGCACTTGAAGCTTTTAAACAGGTTCAGGAACTTTCAAAATATGAGTACTTTAAACTTATAGCCAAAGAAAATATGTGAAGGAGGTACAGATGGAAAAAAAAGAAAAACTGTACGAAGGTAAGGCAAAAATAATATACGCCACAGACGAGCCAGACAAAGTCATAGCCTACTATAAAGACTCTGCAACGGCATTTGATGCCGTTAAAAAGGCTACTATACAGGGAAAAGGTGAACTGAATAACAAAATCGCCTCATTTTTCTTCAGCCTTCTGAATGAGAAAGGTATTCCCACCCACTTTATAAAACAGCTGTCAGACAGGGAAATGCTGATTTACAGAGTTGAGATTATACCTGTAGAGGTTGTTGTCAGAAATATAGCCGCCGGAAGCATAGTCAGAAGACTTGGAATTCCGGAAAAAACAAAATTTGACCCACCACTGGTTGAGTTTTATCTTAAAAATGATGAACTCCACGACCCTATAATTTGCGAGCAGCACATATACGCCATGGACCTTGCGAAGCCTGAAGAAGTTGCAAAGATGAAAGAACTTGCCCTTAAGGTGAATGAGATTCTCAAGGAGTTTATGGAAAAACAGGGAATTATCCTTGTTGACTTTAAGCTGGAGTTTGGAAGGAAGAATGGTGAGATTGTTCTGGCTGATGAAATCTCACCTGATACATGCAGATTCTGGGATGCAAAAACAGGTGAAAGTCTGGATAAAGACAGATTCAGATTTGACCTTGGAGACCTCATTGAGGGATACAAAAAGATTCTGGAGAAGATAGAGAAGGAAAAGTAAAGGAGAGGAAGCGTCTTATGGAAAAAATCAGAAAAGCTGTTATACCTGTGGCAGGATTCGGGACCAGATTCCTCCCTGCCACAAAAGCCACCCCAAAAGAGATGATGCCTATAGTTGATAAACCGATTATCCAGTATATCGTTGAGGAGGCGGTTGCCTCAGGAATAGAAACAATAATATTTGTTACAGGTAGACATAAAAGGGCCATAGAAGACCATTTTGATTACGCACCTGAACTGGAGTACGCCCTTACCAAAAGTGGGAAAGAGGAGTACGTCAACATAATCAGGGAAATTTCCGATATGGCAGATTTTGTTTATATCAGGCAAAAAGAACAGCTTGGTCTAGGTCATGCCATTCTCATGGCAGAGCATGTGATAGGAAATGAACCATTTGCCGTCCTTCTGGGGGACGAGCTAATCATAAACAACGAAAATCCAGGGATACACCAGCTTATCGAGGTTTATAGAAAGTTTGGTAAATCCGTACTCGGTACAACAGAAGTTCCAAAGGAAGAAACATACAAGTACGGCATCGTTGAAGGAACATTCATAGAAGACCACATCAGGCTGGTAAATTATCTTGTCGAAAAACCTGACCCTGAAGAGGCCCCATCAACTTCCGCCATCATAGGCAGGTACATACTGACCCCTGACATTTTCAACGCCCTGAAGAGAACCCCATTTGGCAAAGGTGGAGAACTGCAACTGACAGATGCACTGATGACCCTCAGGAAAGACGAGGTGATATACTCAAAAGACATAGAGGGTATCAGGCACGATACAGGAAACAAACTGGGATACATAAAGGCCATAATCGATTTTGCCCTTGAAAGAGCCGATACAAAAGACTTTGTGAGGGAACTTATTATCAATAAGGCCAGAGAACTTGAAGGGTAAGAGATTCAAAACAAAGAAGAAGTTTGGACAGCATCTGCTGGTAGCCCCTTCCATCATTGAAAAAATCGTTGACCTTATGGATGTGTCAGAAGAAGACATTATTGTAGAGGTAGGTCCAGGTACAGGTCAGCTTACAGAAGAAATACTGAAACGCTCTCCGAAGGCTGTTTATGCCATAGAGATAGACCCTGAAACCTACCCTATACTTGAGGAGCGTCTGTCTGGATACGGGAATTTCCACCTGATTAAGGGGGACTTTTTAGAGGTAGACCTTTACAAAATTGCAGACGGCAGAAAAATCAAGGTTGTTGGTAACCTGCCCTACAATGTTGCTTCTCTGATACTTGTAAACATGCCTTTCTACCTTGAGGTTTTAAAACTGTGTGTATTTATGCTCCAGAAGGAGGTTGCCGAAAAGCTGATAGCCGTTCCAGGAACAAAACAGTACACATTTATGTCTGTATTTCTCCAGACATATTTCGATATCGAGTACAGTATGAGCGTACCTGCCAGATTTTTTAAACCCCCTCCAAAGGTTACCTCTGCTGTTGTAAGGATGAAACCAAAAAACTCCATCCCATCCTTTGATATAAAAGGTTATAAGAATTTCGTCTCTATGCTTTTTGCAAACAGAAGAAAGATGCTCAGGAATAAAATTGATGAAAATATCCTTAAAAAAGCAGGAATAAAACCTGAATCAAGGGCCGAAGAGCTTTCTGTAAAAGATTTTATCCGGCTTTACTCAGAATATCTTGCCGGCGAACATAAAAGCGATAACCAGAATAACTGAGTTCAGTGCAAATCTGAAAGGCTTCTGGGGCAGATAAGGGGCAACCAGTGCACCGAGAATTACCCCTACAATACCCCCCTGTATAAGTCCCAGCAATATAGAGCTGTCCACACCACCAAGCGAAAAATGGATACCCCCTGCAAATATACTCAGGATAAATCCATGGACAATATCCGTTCCTATAATTCTGGAAGGATTCATTGGACACAGGGCAAGGAGTATGGAGGCGACAATAACCCCGGCTCCTATAGAGGTAAAACCTATATCAAACCCCACAACAAAACCTATCAGAGGAATCAGTAAAGGACGACTCCTTATATCAAAATTCCGGATTTTTTCATTCTTTGTAAACATCCTGTAGTAGGAAAAGCAGCAGGAGGCAACAATCATAAACAGGATAAACGCCGGTACAACCTTTGAGGCCACACCTGGAAATTTATCAAACAGAAAATGGAATGAAAAACTCCCTGCAAACGCCCCGGGGATGCTTCCCAGTGCAAGAAGGGTTGCAAGTCTGACACACACAAGCCCCCGATAAACGTATATGGCAGATGCAAAAACCTTTGTAATTGCTGAAAAAAGGAGGCTGGTTCCCACCGCTGTAGAGATGGGAACCCCCATGAGCAGAGTAAGGGCAGGTGTCGTCAGCATTCCTCCCCCGATTCCCGTTACCCCTATAACCATTCCAAGTATCAGTCCTGTAAATATAAGCTCCATCTATTCTTTCTCAGTAAATGTGTGGAGTCCGCACTCAAGCTTCCCTTTACCTGACCATCTGCCGGCCCTTTCATCCTCCCCGTTGAGTACCGGTCTTGTACAGGGCTGGCAGCCTATACTCAGATAGTTTCTGTCGTAAAGCGGATTATACGGGAGGTTGTTCTGGTTTACATATCTCCAGACATCGGCCCTTGTCCAGTCGGCAATAGGATTTACCTTCAGTATTGTCTTTCCATCAGGCAATTTGTGGGCCTCTACCTTTCCGATGTTAGCCCTTGTAGGGGACTGGTCCCTTCTCATTCCTGTAATCCATACATCTATCTCTTTCAGGACCCTCTGTAGAGGTTCTACCTTTCTTATCCGGCAGCAAAGGTCAGGGTCCCTCTCATAAAGGGCTTCCCCATACAGCTGGTTCTGTTTTTCTACGGAAATTTCAGGTTTTATAACCTTCAGGTTCAGATTCCACTCTTTTTTCAGCCTTTCTACCAGTGAGTATGTTTCAGGAAAATGAAAATCAGTATCTATAAAGATTATCAGTGCATCAGGTTTAATCTGTTTAATCATATGTATGATACTCACATCATCTGCACTGAATGAGGATGTAAATCCCACAGAGGAAAAATTACTGTACACCCACCGTAAAAGCTCCTGTGCCGGAAGTTTCTCAAAATGGTCACTTCTCTCCTTCACAAACTCTGATGTAAACATGGCTCCTCCTCACAATTCGTAGATATTTTTATAATTCAGATAATCTGTGTATCTCTGAATGTTTCTGAGAATCTGGGAGTAGTCGTAGCTTTCAAACAGTTCCCTGGTTATTTCGTATCCTTCTTGAATTCCTTTGGTTCTCCCTGCCAGATAAAGGAGTATAGCCCCATTCACAAAAAGTAGATGTCTGTATTCCTTCAGCTCCCCAGAAAGTAAATGTTTGATAAAATCCACATGCCGGTTAAGGTCAAACTTCCTGTACATAAATGGTCTTACTGTAGAATCTGGAAAATCAATATTTACAACCTCCTCCCTGTCTCCATATATATAAAGCCGTGTTGGATTTATAGCATCAGGATAGGGCTCCCTCTCCAGCAGTATCCCGAATCTCCGGTATCTCCCATCAAGTAATTCCCTGTAAAAATCAACCTCCCTCTCACTTCTTACGGCAAGGAGACAGTAATCACTGCCCACAGGATTATGAAATCTCTCAAGTACGGTAAAAATATCATTTATGTTCAGCTCAAGTCTTATATGTCCCAGGGCAGAAATTTCAGGTAAAAACAGCTTTCTGTTAAAGAATCCAATATTCAGGTTTTTCAACATGCTGAGGGAATCCTCAGTTGAGAGGGTGGATATATCAAGGTAATCAAATACATCCTTTGTGGTTGGCTGGGGCATATTCTCCCCGTGGAATACGGTCTTTACACCGCTGTCCGGCAGCAATGACAGAACAACGGCGGACCCTATCAGGATGTATGGGGAAAAGTTTTTTCTCCTGTAAGGATAGGATATCTCTATACTCTCCTTTACCTCGGTGTCTATCCTGTTAAATCTGTCCAGTACATCCAGGGCCTTTCTGTAAATCCTGGGGGACCTGTTGTGTTTCAGACAGACCAGTGCAGCGGATATTTTTATGTCTGACAACTGACCTTTCAGTATCCTCTCAACCAGTATACCGGTATCACTGCACAGTCTGTTATTCTCCTTTTTTCCTGTGAACCGTGAAAGGAACCCCTTTCCCATGGAAATCCTCCTGCCGATGTTTTGTCATACAATAAAGCAAACCCTGTGCCACTTTTGTATGTTATTGATAAATATTGCTTTTTTGTTTTACAGGTTTCTGCAGTGGTTAAATTTTCACCATAAAGTTGATTATCTGAACACCACCCAATGCCCTAACAGAGAAAAAACACTGAATTTCAACACCTTACGCCATTGGCATACCGGTTGCTTTATAAAACCTGAAAACATCCAGCGGAGGAAGAGAGATGATAAAAAATGGTATATACAGGGATTACCTGAAGGATATCAGGGAGTTTGAAAGGCTTTACAGGAAATTTTTAGAAGGGGAGGCTTTCGAAAGTGATTTTAAGAACTTCCGTCTTGTGAACGGTATATATGGACAGAGACAGAAGGACTATTTTATGGTAAGGGTCAAGGTACCCTCAGGACTGCTCACCCCGCAGCAGATTAAGAGAATCGCCATTATCGGGGAAAAGTACTCAAATGGGGTTGCCCATTTTACCACCAGACAGGACATACAGTTCCACTGGGTAAAACTGGAGGACATACCTGAAGTTATCAGGGAGATTAATGAAACAGGACTCACCACAAGGGATGCCTGTGGCAATACCCTCAGGAACATAACGGCAAGCTACCTTTCAGGGGTATGTCCCTACGAGGTAATAGAAGTACAGCGAATAGCCCTAAAGGTTACAGAGACTCTTATAGGCCGATACGACAATCTTCCGAGAAAATTTAAGATAGGATTCTCCTGCTGTGATAAACACAGCTACCTGATACCTTTTAACGACCTTGGATTTATACCTGTTTTGAAAGACGGAAGACCCGGATTTTCTGTCTACATAGGCGGGGGTCTGGGGGACAGGCCCAAATACGCTTTCAGATATACAGATTTCCTCCCGTTTGAGGAGCTTATTCTTCTGATTGAATCTGTTTTAAAACTATTTAATGATTTTGGAGACAGGAAGAACAGAAGACACAACAGACTAAAATTCCTGATTGAAAAACTTGGAAGGGAGAGATTCCTCAGCATACTTGATGAATACCTCCAGAAAGGGAGAGAAAACTTTACACCTTTTGAGTGTGACGCACCTGTGGAACTTCCTTCAGAGAAACCGGAAATTCTTCCATCTGCAGGAAATGAGGCTTATAGACTGTGGCTGGAAACAAACGTTATACCCCAGAAACAGGAAGGCCTGTTTACAGCACTGATTAAATTGCACCTTGGAAATATAACAACAGGCAAGCTTAAAAAAATAGGAGAAATAGCCCACGAGTACATGCTCTCAATCAAGGCTACGCAGGACCAGAACATTGCCCTTCTGAACATACCCGAGGAAATCCTGTACACACTTTATAGAGAGCTGGACAGTACAGGACTGGCTTCAGCCGGAGCCTCAACATACCTGGATATAACAGCCTGTCCTGGTTCCGAGACGTGCAGTCTCGGTATTACAGGTTCCAGAGACCTTGCAAGGGCCATTTACGAAAGGCTGCCATCAGACCCGGAATCTGTAAGAAGATTTAAAGATATCACCATCAAGGTCAGCGGATGTCCCAACGGATGTGCCCACCACCATGTTGCCTCTATAGGTCTCCACGGTATCGCAATGAAAATTGATGACACACTGATACCTGCCTATGTGCTCCATCTTGGGGGTAATGGAAATCTGCCCCGGCAACGGATTGGAATAACAGGAATCAAAATACCTGCGAAGAATGTGCCCGATGCGGTTCTATTCCTCCTTGAATACTACAGGGACAATGCCTTGGAAAATGAGGATTTTAACAGCTTTGTGGACAGAATCTCCCCTGAAAAGATATTCCAGGTACTGGAACCTTTTAAACAGCTGTATAAAGAGGATACCCAATACAGCGTAGACTGGGGCTCAGACAAGCAGTTTTCCCTTGAGGATTTAGGCACAGGGGAGTGTGCCGGAATTATCGCAGACAGGGTGGAGGAATCCCTGAAAGAAGGGGAGAGATTACTCCAGCAGGCAAAAACACACATAAGAAATGGTATTCCAGAAGATGCTCAGGTACATATAGACTCTGCACTGGACATTATATGCTCAGGACTTCTTATACCATTCGGTGTCAAAGCAGAAGGCAGCCAGGCAAGGGAGAAGTTCATAGAACAGATAATCGGTAGAAAAATGGTTGATGAGAGTTTTATCCCACTTCTGACAGAAAAAATCAGTGACCCCTCTTACAGGCTGGAAATCGGAGAGAGATTCTACACAACCTGCAAAAAAGCATATCTGAGGCTGAGGAAAAAAACCGAGGAGAAAAAAGAAAAACCACAGGAGGAAGAAAAGGCCCGTAAAGAGTTTCTGGACCTGAGGGGTGTGGAATGTCCATTTAACTATGTAAAAGCAAAATACAAACTCAGGGAGATGGATACAGGTTCCATTCTGGTAATAACCATTGATGGTGAAGAATCCATAAGGAGCGTACCACAGTCATTGAGGGATGATGGACACGAAATAATAAATATTCAGGAGGAAGAAGATGGAGTTTATACTGTAATCGTAAGGAAACGGTAGATAAACGGCTTTGTAAAAATACAATTTTTATATATAATTTGTAAATAAAACCTGTGGATAATAATGATGAGAAAAATAATATTTACCCTGATACTGGCTGTAATCCCATTTACAGTCTACCCCTTCCCTGTTGACCATATGGGACAGGGGGGTCAGATTCCACTTGACATTCCCACCGGAGAGAGTCAGGAACAGATGCTGGGCTGCATAGGTGACTGTGCAGCCTGCCACAGCCTAACCCCTGTAGAGGCCCAGACCATTCTGGGACAGAAGTTTGATGTCAAAAAAGTACTCCACATAAACATAAAAAACGGATATTTTGAAGTGGAGTACGAGGACTCAAATGGCGAAAAGAAAAAAATAAACCTGCTTTTCAGCAAGGATAAGGCCTGTAAAGAGATAATATACCTTGATAAATAACTTTATTCCGGGGGTAACCATGGGCAATACAAACTTTATTCAGAGGTCTATCATTAACAAAATTCTCTTTGTCACAATTCTGGGAGCTGTGGTAGCATCACTTATTGCAGTGGCCCTGTTCTACCTGATTTTTGTAAATGAAGGCACTTACCATCTCCTTGAAAACATACTGACTTACGCAAAGGAACATCCCTTTAACTTTGCCCTGTTTCTGGGATTTCTGACATTTCAGGCGGCACTTATACCTATTGTAATGACCTATTTCCTTCTGAAGAAAGAAATTATCGATCCTCTCCACGACATAGCAAACAGGATGGAAAGAATCTCAATGGGAGAAATAGACGAAGAAATCCCCGTCCAGAGGGAAGACGAAATAGGGCATCTTCAAGAGTCCTTTGAAAGGATGAGGATGAGTCTGAAGGTTATTATTGAAAAGCTTGAATCAGACCAGCTCTGATTAAAAATTAAACACAAATGGCAAAAAAATAACCAGACAGAAAACCCCTCTATAGAGGGGTTTTCTGTGAAATCTCTATATATCAACAACTTACAATATTGGCACGCCTGTTGCGATAATGCCTCCTGAAAAAAAC
>JAADEU010000045.1 GCA_013153235.1 Aquificota bacterium
AAAAGGAAGAGGGATTTACAATCAACCTCTTATCACAAATTTCAGGGAGTTAAATCTTTCTTTCTTTTCAAAAATCAGGAGGAAGTATGTCAAAACTAAGTTTCAGAGATTTACCAATCTCAGAAAAAACACTCAGGTCCATTGAGAAAATGGGGTTCAAACACCCTACAGAAATTCAGGAGAAGGCCATTCCTGTCGTTATGGAAGGAAAGGACCTTATAGCCCAGGCACAGACAGGAACGGGAAAAACCGCTGCGTTTGGTATTCCTATCGTTGAAAAGGTAAACACCAGAAAGAGGAAGATTCAGGCTGTTGTTCTGGTTCCTACAAGGGAGCTTGCCATCCAGGTAACTAAAGAAATCAAAGATATCGGAAGGGAAAAGAGGCTTTATGCACTTGCCATATACGGAGGAAAGTCCATCAAAGGACAGATAGACTTTCTTAAAAAAGGTAAAGATGTTGTTGTTGTTGGTACCCCTGGAAGGGTAAAGGACCTTATAGAAAGGGGTGTACTGGACCTTTCAGGAGTTGAGATATTTGTCCTTGATGAAGCAGACAGGATGCTGGACATGGGGTTTGTTGAGGATATAGAGTTTATTTTCAGCAAAACACCTGAGGATAAGCAAACCCTGATGTTCTCTGCTACAATGCCCCCTGCCATAAAAAGGCTTGCAGAAAAGTTCCTCAAGCCTGACTACCAGGTTATCAAGATTAAACCTGAAGAGGTTACCGTTGATAGAATCAAGCAGATTGTTTACAGGGTTGACCCTGACAAACAGTTTGAGAAACTGACAGAGAGCCTTAAAGAGCACGAGGGTACAAAGACGATAATATTCACAGAGACAAAGAAGGGGGCTGATGAACTTGCCGGAAAGCTCAGAAGGGAAGGTTTCAATGCAGATGCCATTCATGGTGATTTTTCACAGGCTAAAAGGGAAAAGGTTCTAAGAAGCTTTAGAAGAAACCAGCTCCAGATACTTGTTGCTACCGATGTTGCCGCAAGGGGACTGGATATAAAAGGCGTTGACCTTGTTATGAATTACTCCTTACCGAAGGATGTTGAGAGTTACATCCACAGAATAGGTAGAACAGGAAGGGCAGGAAAAGAAGGAACAGCCATATCCATAATGAACACCTACGAGGATTCCCAGCTCAAAAATATACAGAGAAAGACCAAGGCGGAGATAGAGTTCATAAATCTTTCCGAAAGAAAGGTTTCATCTGAGAAAACCGATACAGGTAGAAGGAGAAACGGCAGAAGAAGGTTTACAAGAAGATAAAAACTACAGGAGAAACTGGATGAAGAGGGTTTTCCAGGCAGTATTCTTCGTTTTTCTGTCTTTATCTGTCTATGCACAGTCTGAAGAGAATAAACTCCTCAGTGCAGGTGCAGTAAAAGGCAACATAACGGATTATCTGCCGGAAGGCCTTTTTCAGGTTTCTGATGCCCTTTACTATTCCTATGCAGCCTTTGGCGGTTCCTTACACATAATGAACAAAACAGAAGGCTACCACGACTTTTATCTAAAAAAAGAGGTGGAGGCGATAGACGGCCTTCTCGAAAAGGCAAGGGAGTACTGCAGCAAGGATAAGAATAATGTTGCCTATGGGGTGGACCAGCTGGATTCCAAAATAACCCACATAGGTAATGGCGGAATTATGATTGTGGTAACAGGAAATATCGTATGTCTGAGATTAAAAAAGTGATTTTATGAAGTCAGTATCTTATCCCTCAAAAATTCCACTGTCAGTTTAAATTTTCTGTCCTTTTCCATACTTTTTTCAACTTTGTCTATAGCATTGATAACTGTTGTGTGGTCCTTCTTTTTGAAGGCCTTTGATATTTCGCTCAGAGATTTATCTGTGAGATATCTGGAAAGGTACATTGCAATCTGCCTTGCCATTGCAACCTTTTTCTTTCTGGAGTTTCCCAGTATCTCATTCAGATTCACCCCGAAATAGTTTGCCACCTCCTGCTGGATTTTATCTATAGACAGTGATGCTTCCATCTCTTTCAGCTCAAACAGGTCCTTCAGAACCTCCCTTGCCATCTCGAGGGTAATGGTCCTTCCAAGCATCTCGCTGTAAGCTTTCAGTTTGTTCAGTGAGCCTTCCAGTTCCCTGATATTTGAGTTTATGGTTTTAGCAATCAGGAGGGACACATCTGTAGGCAGGTATATTCCCATTTCCTTTGATTTTTTTCTGAGTATTGATAGTTTTGTCTGCAGGTCTGGGGGTTTTACCTCCACAACCAGACCGCTTGCAAACCTGCTTCTCAATCTCTCCTGAAGACCCTTCAGATTTTTAGGGGGAGTATCTGAAGAGAGTATTACCTGTTTTCCTATAAGATGAAGGGCATTGAATATATGGTAGAGCTCAATCTGTGTCCTCTCCTTACCCTGGAGGAACTGGACATCATCTATAAGAAGGAGGTCAACATCCCTGTACCTTTTCCTGAACTCCAGTATTGAACCCTGTTTCATGTAGTATATAAGCTCTGACATAAAGGTATCCGCTGTTGTGTATATGATATTTGCATCCGGGTTTCTGGAAAGCAGGTAATGTGCCGTTGCATGTAACAGGTGTGTCTTTCCAAGGCCAACACCACCGTAGATAAACAGGGGGTTGTAAATCTGACCTGGATTCTCAGCAACGGCAATACAGGCCTGATATGCGATTTTATTGCAGTTCCCGATTATTAGGTTTGAGAATGTAAATCTGGGATTGAGGTTTGTCAGTCTGTAGGGTTTGTTGTATTCCTGTTTTATCTGCTGGACCTCTTTTTCTACCTCTTCCTCATCAATAGATACAATATGGATTTCCAGATTTTTACCCAGAAGGTCAACGGCAGACTCTCTGATTTCTTCAAGGAGATTTGATTCAAGCCACTCCTTGTATACTATATCTGGGGTTGATATGAGCAATTGACCATTTTTGTATTCTGCCTTCTCTATTCCTTTAAGAAGACTCAGGGTTGATTTATCCGCCCTCCGGGACATGGACGAAAGTATTGAACCCCAGATGTCCAATT
>JAADEU010000117.1 GCA_013153235.1 Aquificota bacterium
TTATTATAGAAATTTTTGGGAAAAAAAATAAGAAAAAAATTTTTTGGAAAATCAGATTTTGTATGGTAAAATCTGAAGAATTTAATACCGTTTAATACCCGTTAATAACCTGTTATAAAGCCTGAAATTTCTTGATTATCAGATATTTCGGCGTAAGTGATTAAAAACTTTAGATGAATTTTCAGTTTTTAGGGAACCGCTTTTTCAGATATTCCCTGAGCTTTTGTGTATCCTCTGTTATCACAAATACTTCCTGGACTGTTGAGCCTTTTTTCAACAGAAGCTTTGCACCTGAATTTGTTTCATACTGGAATGTCAGCCTTATATTTCCCGGCTGACCCTTTGGTGTGGTTTTTATTCTACCTGGAATGACAGACTTTACCAGTCCATTTTTTACAAGTTCATGGAGAATCTCTTCACCGTCCTCTATAATGTGATGCTCTTTTTTTATTCCCTTTTTTCTGTACTTCATTGTTGAAAGGTGGAAGGGGCATTCAGCCCCCGGGTTAGAATGGTTTTTCAGGAACAGATTCCCAGTCCTTAAGGAACTTTTCAAGACCTATATCTGTCAGCGGATGTTTTGCAAGCTGTTCAACAACCTTATATGGTATTGTGGCAATGTCTGCCCCTATCAGTGCAGCCTCAAGGACATGCATAGGGTGTCTTATGCTGGCAACAATAATCTGGGATTTAAACCCGTAGTTGTCTATTATCGTTTTTATCTGGGATATCAGCTCCATTCCATCGTGGGAGATATCATCAAGCCTTCCAACAAACGGTGATATGTAAGAGGCTCCTGCCTTCATCGCCAGAAGTGCCTGTGTAGGGGAGAAAATCAGTGTTACATTTGTTTTTATTCCGTTGTACTCAAGGTGCTTAACAGCTTTTAGCCCGTCAATTGTAAGGGGAATCTTTATTACGACATTTTTCCCCAGTTTTGCAAGTGTTTCAGCCTCTTTTATCATCCCTTCACAATCTGTACTTGCGACTTCAAGGGAAACAGGTTTGTCTGGAACTTCTGTCAGAATCTCTTCCACAACTTCCATAAATGGTTTTCCTGTTTTGGATATCAGGGTAGGGTTTGTTGTAACACCGTCCAGAATCTTAAGGTCGTTTGCTGCTTTGATTTCCTCAATATTTGCAGTATCGATGAAAAACTTCATTACTGACCTCCGTATATGGTTTTTATTCTTTTGTACTCGTCAAGGAAGCGGGTTTTTAACCAGTGTCTGTCAAGCCACTCAATCGGGTGTACCTCGAGTCCCTGTACCAGAACGCCAAAATGTAGATGGTCCCCGACTGCAAGACCTGTAGTATCTGTCAGACCTATCTCCTGACCCCTTGAGACCTCATCTCCTTCATTCACATGAATCTCCGCAAGGTGTGAATACAGGGTAAATACACCCAGACCGTGTTCAATTATGATTGAGTTTCCGTATATACCGATAAATCCGGTAAAAACCACCTTTCCATCTTCGGCAGCCTGTACAGGGGCGTTTTTTATGGAAGCAAAGTCCATGCCTTTGTGGTAGGCATCTGCACCTTTTATTATCCTTCCCCTGTATCTGTATTTCCTGTAATCGGCAAACCCCCCAAGCATCTTAGAGTTTTTCAGCTGGAGGAAGTTCCTCCTGAAGAGGGGTTTTTTTATTGAGACCTTTGATGTAATGCTGTGAATCAGGTCTTCATTTCTCTTTCTGACATCAACATTAACGTATTTAAACAGCTGGGCCGGGTCGTCAAACTCTTTGTCTGAAAGTGGTTTGACCTTGGTCTCTATGAACTCGTCTGTGATGGTGATAACCGACCGTCTGTACTTTTTTCTCTTGAAGTAGTACATCAGGGCGTGGGAGGTTTTGTTCCCTGCCCTGTCAATTGCGAAAACGACGATAGATTTTTTCCTGCTCCAGTAGTACGGATATGGAAATGCACAGCCGTAAATATTTTTGTTCTCTACAATTCCGTTATAACAGTTGAATTCAAGGTCACCTACCCTGACACCTGTTTTAACGACATCTGAGGAGGTTCTGTAAAACACAAATCCTGTCCCACCGTTCATAATTCCCGCTGGAGAGGAGAGTATGCTCAGTGTTGGGGGTGTCAGGTCAACCTTTACATCATATGTGATATTCTTAGTGTTCTTCAGCAGGGAGCTGTCCTGTACAACGATTGATATCTGGGCCTTTCCCTCCCTCAGTCCGTATTTCCTTGCATCAATTTCCAGTCTGTATTCCTTTTCCCTGAATCCCTCTGGGAAGTCTGTATCTTCCAGTACTTTGATGTTTTTGTTCTGAATAAGGTATACCTTGACCTGGTTCAGCCCGGGTTTATCATCAACCACTTTGAATACAAGTTCTGTCCCTGACCCGAGGTATTCCGGTTTTTTCTCAAAAATCACCTTTGGTTCATTAAAGTTTATAAGCCCGGTAAAATAGAAATAGCCTCCAGCTGCAGCTACAGCCAGAAGCAGTATCAGAAATAACTTTCCTTTCAATTAACCCTCCTTATATCCCTTCTGTTATTCTCTTCTCAATAAATGTTTTCCTTGCCAGGTACCTGTTGTAGGCATCCAGATACGCCTTTACGCTTGCCTCTATAATATCCGTTGATGTTCCTCTACCTGAGGAAATGGTCCCATCAAAATCAACAACAACCCTGACCTCACCCATGGCATCTTTACCTGCACTTAAGGACCTTATGGTGTAGTCCTTCAGCCTGCCTGTTATTCCAAGGGCCTTTTCAAGTGCCTTCAGGGCACTGTCTATAGGACCATCCCCTGATGATGTGGCAACAATTTCCTGTCCGTCCTTTTCAATTTTTACCGTTGATGAAGGTATCGCTTTATTCCCGCTGAGTACATGGAAATAAATCAGTCTAACCTCCTGATAGCTTTTAAACAGCTCATCCAGAATCAGAGCCTCTATATCCTCGTCAAAAACCTCTTTTTTCTTGTCTGCAAGGGCTTTAAACTTCTCAAACAGCATGGTTATTTCTTCTTCAGACAGGTTTCTGTATCCCAGTT
>JAADEU010000131.1 GCA_013153235.1 Aquificota bacterium
GATTGTTATACTTATCAACATTTCAAAGCTGCAGATAATAATGATTACAAAATTCCTGAAAGAAACTCTTGAATCCCTCCAGTCAGGAAACTCATCTGAAGAAGAAAGAAAAGAGGTTGAAAGCAATCTCAGGGACCTGCTCCACCTTCTCCTGACAGATGCAAGGGAGATAGCCGAGTACTCCTCTGATATGCAGACACAACTGAAAAAGATAGACGAACATATGAAAAAACTGAAGATACTGGTGAAAAGACTTGAATTCCTGTATCTTAATGGTATGGTGGAATCTGCACACCACACAGAAACAAGTTTCTCCATAATATTTACAGAGGTGAATAAACTGGTAGATTCCACAAGGGAAGTGCTGGGAAGCCTCCATACACCCCTGTTTGAGGTCATACAGAAAAACAAAGAACTTGGACTTGAATTTAAAGAGGTGGATGTGCTTATAAATAAGATGTATGAGGAGCTAAACTCATTAACACAGGTTACCCAGGAGGTATAGATGGGGTACATTGTCGTTCTGATTACATGTCCGGACAAAGAGACAGGCAGAAAGTTGGCTTTTGGCCTTGTGGAAAATAAACTGGCTGCCTGCGTTAATATAGTTCCCGGGCTTAATTCCATATACTTCTGGCAGGGGAAGGTAGAGGATGACAGTGAAATTCTGATGGTTGTAAAAACCAGAGAAGACCTGTTTGAAAAACTGGAGGAATACGTAAAGGCGAATCATCCGTACACGGTTCCGGAGATTATTGCCCTTCCCATTGTAAAGGGTTCTTCAGACTATCTGAACTGGATTGATAAAACTGTAGAGAGAAGGTAGTAATGAGAGATATCATAATATTCCTTATATTTGGAATCATCGTCCTTTCGGGGATTTTTGGGGAGGACATCATTCCCCTGCTTTTTAAAGCAATAGGAGGAACAGGTATGGCACCGTCTATTATAGTTCTTTTAATACTTGTAGTAATATTTCTGGCATCAGCAATCAAAATACTGCCAGAATACGAAAGGGGAGTTATCTTCCGTCTTGGTAGGGTTATCGGTGCCAAAGGTCCCGGTATTGTTATTCTCATACCATTTATAGATAAAATGGTCAGGGTCTCCCTCAGGGTTATCACCATGGATGTTCCAACCCAGGATGTTATTACAAAGGACAACGTATCGGTCAAGGTTGATGCGGTGGTTTACTTCAGGGTGATTGACCCGGTAAAGGCCATTGTAAATGTTGAGGACTATATGTATGCCACCTCACAGATATCACAGACAACGCTGAGGAGTGTGTGTGGTCAGGCAGAACTGGATGAACTCCTTTCCCAGAGGGAAAAACTGAACATAAAACTACAGGAGATTATCGATAAAGAAACTGACGCCTGGGGTGTTAAGGTCGTATCTGTAGAACTCAAGAGGATAGACCTGCCTGAAGAACTGGTTAAGGCAATGGCAAGACAGGCCGAAGCCGAAAGGGAAAGAAGGGCAAAAATTATTTCCGCAGAAGCAGAATATCAGGCTGCCCAGAAACTGGTTGAAGCTGCACAGCTGCTTGCAAAACAGCCTATCGCAATGCAGCTCAGGTATCTTGAAACACTCAACTCCATAGGACAGAAAAACGCAAAGACAATCGTCTTTCCATTTCCAACAGAGCTTATAAACTTTGTCCAGCAGTTGAAAGACAACAATCAGTAAACACTTTCCCCTCCTCCCATCTGGAATTAACTTAAAAAAGGGGTTGCACTTTTTTCTGGCTGTGTATATATTTATATACACATACTAAAAAAATTTTATAACGAATGACTAAAATATTAAATGGAGGGAAAGATGTTTAGTGAAAATCTACTTGATAAACGGTCAAGAGAATTCCTTGAAAATGCAAAATTCCTTGCTGAAAAAAGAAAGGATAAACTGGTTGATACAGACCATCTGCTCCTTTCTTTTATCTCCAGGGAAGATTCCCCCCTCAGAAAGGTTCTGGAAAAAAGGGGAATTGACACAAAAGACCTGAGACAGAAAATTGAGGAATACCTAAACGACCTTTACAGCCAGATTGACAAATCAACGGCAGATTACATCAGATACATTAAAGACCTGCAGAACCAGCTTACAGGGATAAAAAACGAGATACTAAAAATCCAGGAAGAGCTCAAAAAGATTGCCGGGGCGAAAAAACAGCTTGAAAATGAAATCAGGTACGAAGAGACCTCCTTCTGGGGAGGATTCGGAAGTTCAGCCAGACTGGAATACGAAAGGTTGACCAGATACGAAAAGGAACTGAAAAACAGACTTATCCAGATTAAAAACTCATTACTCCAGATAATGGACGAGGACACTGCAGAAAGATTCATATCCGGCGATGCAAGTCTGTCTGCAGTTCTGTATAAGGTAATAGAAAATTCCGACTTTGTCCGTCAGTTAAAAGAGCTGGGGATATCACCTGACAGGGTGATAGTAAAAATAGCCGAAGAGGCACTTGGAACAAAAACAGGAAAGATTTACTCATCAAATCTTGTAAAAGTTCTTGAAAACGCCGAGAAAAAGGCACTTGAAAGCGGTGAAGCCCAGGTTAAACCTTTATATATAGCCACCGCTCTTCTTGAGGCAAAAGACACTATTGCCGGAAAAATATTAGAACAAATACTAACAGGAGGAAAGGAAAAGATGAATGGAGAAAACATCCAGAAAGAAATGGCTGAAGAAGAAAAATCTCCCCTTGAAAGATTTACAGTGGACCTTACACAGCTTGCCAGAGAAGGAAAGTTAGACCCTGTTATCGGCAGGGAAAAAGAGATACAGCAGGTTATTGAGATACTTTTAAGAAGAACAAAAAACAACCCTGTACTTGTAGGTGAGGCAGGTGTTGGTAAAACAGCTATAGTTGAAGGACTTGCCCAGAAGATTGTGAACAAAGAGGTTCCTGAAGAGCTGTTTGATAAAAGGATTCTTGCACTGGACATGGGAGCTCTCCTTGCAGGAACAAAGTACAGGGGAGAGTTTGAGGAAAGACTGAAGGGTATCATAGACGAGGTCAAAAAGTCTGAAGGTAATATCATACTCTTTATAGATGAGCTCCATACAATAGTTGGAGCCGGAGCAGCAGAAGGCTCTACAGATGCAGGAAACCTCCTCAAGCCTGCACTTGCAAGGGGTGAGCTGAGGGTTATAGGTGCTACAACCCTGGATGAATACAGAAAATACATAGAAAAAGACCCTGCACTGGAAAGAAGATTCCAGCCTGTTCTTGTTGAAGAGCCGGATGTTGAGACAACCATAGAAATACTGAAAGCCCTCAGACCAAAGCTTGAACAACACCACGGCGTTAAAATAGCCGACTCTGCACTTGAAGCTGCTGCAAAGCTTACACACAGGTATATACAGGACAGGAAGCTTCCGGACAAGGCAATTGACGCACTGGACCAGGCCTGCGCAAGGAAGAAACTGAAACTGGTATATGCTCCGCCTGAGGTTATAGAGCTTGAAAGGAAGATAAAACTCCTTGAGGAGCAGATTATACAGGCATCTCTTGATGGTGATTACGAAAAAGAAGCCCAGCTTAAGATAGAAAAGGCAAAACTGGAAAAAGAACTGAAAGAACTGATGTCAAAATCTGACAACGAGCATCTGAGACTTGAACAGCTGAGAAAACAGCTTGAGGAGCTTGAGGAACAGATTATGAAGGCTGCAGAAGCCGGTGATTACGAGAAAGAAACAGAGCTGAAAATAGAAAAAGCCAAACTTGAAAAAGAAATCAAAGAGCTTGAGCACAAAATTGCTGAAAGGACAGTGGTTACAGAAGACGACGTTGCTGAGGTTGTATCCGACTGGACAGGAATACCTCTGTCCAAACTCAAAGAGGAAGAGATGGAAAGACTGCTCCATCTTGAAGAGGAAATGCACAAGAGGGTTGTTGACCAGGAGCATGTAATAAAAACTATAGCCGAGGCTATAAGAAGGGCCAGAGCCGGACTCTCAGACCCAAGAAAGCCACTTGCATCCTTCATGTTCCTGGGACCAACAGGTGTTGGTAAAACAGAGACGGCAAAAGCCCTTGCTGAGCTGCTGTTTGGTGATGAGGACGCCCTGATTAGACTGGACATGTCCGAGTTTAAGGAAGAACACTCCGTTGCCAAACTCATCGGTGCACCTCCAGGATACGTGGGATACGAGGAGGGCGGTAAACTGACAGAGGCTGTAAGGAGAAAACCATACTCTGTTGTTCTCCTTGACGAGATTGAAAAGGCCCACCCAAGGGTATTTGACCTGTTCCTGCAGGTTCTGGATGATGGAAGACTTACAGACTCACAGGGCAGAACCGTTAACTTCAGGAACACAATTATCATAATGACATCAAATATAGGTAGCCAGTACCTTACACTGATACCATTTGATGCAGATGAGGAAACCGTTGAGAAAGAGTTTGAAATCGCAAAAGAGAAGGTCCTTGAAGAGGTCAAAAACTACTTCAGACCAGAGTTCCTCAACAGGCTTGATGAGATACTGGTATTCAAACCACTGTTCAAGAAAGAGCTCCTGCAGATTGTTGACCTTATGCTGAGAAATCTCAACAAGAGACTTATTGAAAGGAATATACAGATTGAGGCAACAGACAAGGCCAAAGAGCTTATTGCAAAACTTGGATACGACCCTGTTTATGGAGCAAGACCACTTAGAAGGGCTATTCAGAAATATGTGGAAACTCCACTTTCAGAGAAGATACTCAAAGGGGAAATCAAACCTGGAGATACTGTACTGATAGACGAAGAGGACGGAGAACTGGTCTTCAGGGTCAAACAGAAAGAGGAATCTGCCCAGTAAAAGCCAGGGGGACCATGTCCCCCTTTTTTTATGGCAGAACAGGAACCGTCAACATATCCTGCGGTATATTACCTGTTAAACTCTGGAGGAAGGCCTCTATAGAGTTTATTTCATCAACAGACAGGTCTATCCCCAGCTGAACCTTCCCCATAATTCTTATTGCTTCTTTCAGTGTTTTAACCGAACCGTCGTGGAAATACGGCGGGGTTTTTGCCACATTCCTCAGCTGGGGTACCTTAAACACAAATCTGTCCTGAGGGTCTGATGTATAGCTGTACCTTCCCTCATCTATTTTTTTGCTTCCTGTGTATTTCCAGTAAGGCTCGACTATCCCAAACTTTCTGAAAATTGTCCCCCCAAGAAGGGTACCTGTATGACATGAGGCACACCCCTTTTCAATAAATAACCTCAGGCCTGTTTTTTCCTCCTCAGAAAGGGCATCTATATCTCCTTTCAGGTACATATCAAATCTGGAAGGTGTAACAAGTGCCCTTTCAAAGGCTCCCAGGGCAAGAACAACATTTTCAAATCTAACAGGGTCCTTGTCTCCAGGAAATGCCTTTTTAAACAGTTCTACATACCCCGGTATACTCTTCAGACGGTTCTCAATCCAGCGAAAGGACGTTATACCGGTGGATACTTTGCCCAGGAGGGCCTTTTTGGCATGTTCTTCTACAGTGGGTCTGTCACCTGTCCAGTTAAATGCCCTCTGGCCTGCTGCATTTAAAACAGTGGGGGCATTCCTCAGGTCCTCATGACAGTTTAACCCCTCGGAAATTTTCAACCTATCTGTACCGTAATACTCAATGGGATGACATCTGGCACAGCTTACAGTCCCGTTAATGGAAAGTCTCCTTTCGTAAAACAGCATTTTCCCAAGCCAGACCTTTTCCGGCGTTACAGGATTGATACGGGAATCAAATACCACAGGTAACGGTGAGAAGTACCTCCTTGCTTCATCCAGAAGCGTCTGTTCCTCTGTATTACAGGATATCGTTACCCCGGCAGCAACAATAAATGAAACTAACATATTACCTCCCCACATTTTTTATAGTTATTATCGATAATTATATTTATTATCGTTAAATCAAATAGAAAATTCCAGCTGAGTTTTGATTTATAATAGTTATCAGGAGGTTAGACAACTGGACAGAACAGTAAGACTTGGGCTTATTCAGACGGAAGCCTCTGACCTGCCGGAAGAGAACCTGGAAAAAACCGTTGAGTTTATAAAACAGGCATGTAGCAATGGTGCCCAGATAATATGTACCCAGGAACTGTTCAAAACAAAATACTTCTGTCAGGTAGAGGATTGGGAATTTTTCAGGTTTGCAGAAAAAATCAGTCCAGATAGTATAACCATAAAAATACTTTCCTCAGTGGCAAAGGAGAATAAGGCTGTTATTATAGCCTCACTGTTTGAAAAGAGAACCGCAGGAATTTACCACAACACCGCCGTTGTTATTGACGCAGATGGTGAGTTCCTTGGATTCTACAGGAAGATGCACATACCGGACGACCCCCATTTTTACGAAAAGTTCTACTTTACACCTGGGGATACAGGATACAGGGTTTTTGAAACCAGATATGCCAGGGTGGGAACCCTTATCTGCTGGGACCAGTGGTTTCCGGAAGCTGCAAGACTGACGGCAATGAAAGGTGCGGAAATACTATTTTACCCCACTGCAATAGGCTGGCTCCCTGAGGAAAAAGAAGAGTACGGAGATAGCCAGTACAATGCGTGGGAAACAGTCCAGAGGGGTCATGCCGTTGCCAATGGTCTGTTTGTTGCTGCTGTGAACAGGACAGGGTTTGAACCATCGCCTGACGGCAACAGTGGAATCCAGTTCTGGGGGCAGAGCTTTGTGTGTGACCCTTACGGACAGATTATAAAAAAGGCATCCTCCGACAGGGAAGAGGTTCTCACCGTTGATGTGAATCTTGGCATGATAGAAGAGACGAGGATTGTATGGCCATTTTTCAGGGACAGACGGATTGACAGCTACCATCCACTTACAAAAAGGTGGCTTGATGAGGATTAAAACTCAATCGTAAGAAAGTCCCTGCCTGTAATTATATTTTTTACTCCTGCCTGTTTTATTCTCTCTTCGAAAACCCCGGTATCTCTATATCTTCTGCTGAAATGTGTGAGGATAATCTTCTTCACATTCAGCCGGGGATATATCTCAAGTATGTACTCAAGTGTCAGATGCCCGTACTGTTTCGCCTTTTCTTCTTCATCCAGATAGGTAGACTCAATAACGAGAACATCACTGCCATATGCAAGTTTTACTATATTTTCTGTTTTGTAAGTATCCGGAATATAAGTAAACTTGAAACCCCTCTTTTCTATAGTTAACTGTTCAATGGTATATACCCTTCCGTATTTCTTAATATAACCCTCCTTTTTCAGCCGGATAAAATCGGCATCTGAAAGGGACAGTTCTTTTATTTTTTCCCTGATAAATTTTCTGACAGGTTTTTCCTCAAATGAGTACCCAAGACATTCCACAACATGATTCAGACCGATAGACCTTACAGTAAACCTCTCCTCTTCCATAACCACAAATAGATTATCAGAATGACCGTACTCTTTTATATTTATCCTTATGTCCGGGGCATAAATCATTCCTTTTAGCACACAATCAAGAAGTTCTGACAGACCATTTATAGAGTAAATATTCACCTGGGGTTTATCGTGCATATCCAGTGTCTCTATCAGTCCTGGAAGACCAAGAATGTGGTCGGTATGCAGGTGGGAGATAAAGATATCCCCTGTTCTGTATACGCTGAGCCCTGCCTTCATTATCTGTCTCTGGGTTCCTTCTCCACAGTCAAACAGCAGACCTCTCCCCATGTAAAGCAGGTAAACGCCTGAGTTGTTCCTCTCTGGCGTTGGCATTGCAGAGGATGTCCCTAAGAGGACAATTTTTCCTTTCAAACCGACCTCTCCAGTATTTTTATAATCTCCTCAGGAAGCAAATCCCTGTTTGTGTAATTCACCTCTATAAGAAGAACCTGTGGGAGTCTCTTTATCCAGCTGACCACCGGATGTATATTTTTCAGGGGAACTGTGGCAAGGGTGGATATATCATCATCTGAAAATATCTCCCTGACATACAGTTCAAATCTGTCTG
This sequence comes from Aquificota bacterium, assembly GCA_013153235.1. Lineage (GTDB taxonomy): Bacteria > Aquificota > Aquificia > Aquificales > Hydrogenothermaceae > Persephonella_A. Next base: position 7,950 of record JAADEU010000131.1, read on the forward strand.
AAAAAAGCTCCATCTTTCCTATCTCATCTATAATGGCAGGAATCTTTTCCCTGATTGCCCGTTCCAGCTGGGGAAGGGCAATTTTTTCAAATTCCTCCACAAAAACGCTGTAAGAGCCTACCCTGTATGGGCTACTACCCTCCTTTGAGGCAAGCAATGCCCTGTTTCCGTCAACATCGACAACAACAAATCCCTTCCTCCTTCCAGATTCGTCCCTGATTTCTTCTGTGTAAAAACCACAGATATCCCCTTTAAAACGGCTGACGACTTTCTTCACAACCGTTGTTTTTCCTATCCCCGGTCTTCCGGTCAGAACTACCTTCATACCCCCTGTGCCCTCAGATATAAAAGTATGTAAACAAGATATATCAGAGCATTAAAAATTAACGCCCTTAAAAGGGCATCTCTCATATTCTCCTTCTGGAAATAGAAAAAATATGCAGATGTGGCGGCAATCTGGAGTATAAATGCAGCAGCGGTTCTGGTATCAACCGGAAAGGTGTAAATCATAAAAATATCTCTATTTTTTATACCCAGTAAATCAAACAGATACCAAACAACAAAAAATACAACAGCCCATATCAGGAAAACGGTAAAAGATACCCTTCTCATGGTTTCCATATTGTAAAATATTCTTTCCAGGATTCAAAAAGGAGAGGAGATGAAAAGATACAGACTACCTGCAGAGTGGGAGAAACACAGAGGCACAATTACAACCTATCCTCAGGCCTACGAAACATTTTTTGACAGACTTGAGGAGGCTAAAGATACATTCATCCAGATGGTAAAGCTGATTGCCGAAGGGGAAAAGGTCTACATAAATGTGGACAATGAAAAAACAAAAGGTGAAGTTGAGGAAAAACTCAGGGCTGTTGATGCAAACAGGAAAAACATCCGGATATTTATCAATCCTACCAACGATGCCTGGTGCAGGGACTACTGTCCTATTTTTGTCAGGGAAAACGGCAAAATAGTGGCTCTAAAATTCAGATTCAATGCCTGGGGGGAAAAATACCCCTACGAAAAGGACCAGAAAGCAAGGGAAGTAATTTCCAGGCTCCTGGGTATAGAAAAGGTTGATATTGATATGGTTCTTGAAGGGGGGTCTATAGACACAAACGGAAATGGCTGTCTGATTACAACTGAGAGCTGTCTCTTAAATCCAAACAGGAACCCTGGAATGACAAAAGATGATATAGAAGATGTCCTAAAAAAATACCTGGGTGTTGAAAAGATACTGTGGCTTGGCAGTGGAATTGTCGGGGATGACACAGACGGCCATGTTGATGACATAACCAGATTTGTATCTGAGGACACCATTGTAACGGTAATAGAAAAGGACAGAAATGACCCTAATTACCAGCCTCTTATGGAAAATTTTGAGAGGCTGAAATTATTTACAGACATAAATGGTAAACCATTCAGGGTTGTAACCCTGCCTATGCCTGAACCTGTCTATTACCAGTATCCTACAAGTGATAAACCGGAACGGCTCCCTGCCAGTTACGCAAACTTTTACATAACCAACAAATATGTAATTGTTCCACTGTTTAACTGTAGATACGATGAACAGGCCATCGAGATACTCCAGAAGCTGTTTCCAGACAGAAAGGTGGTGGGCCTGTATGCCTATGATATAATCGTGGGGCTTGGGGGATTTCACTGTCTGACAATGCAGGTGCCAGAATGATAACGAAAAACTTCAGTGGAGAATCTTTTGATGACTTTCTCAGTAAATTAACCGATTCCCTCCAGAAGGAGGATTTTTCACTGGTAGAGGTAAGAGATGTTATACATTCCCCTCTTCCCTTACCAAAGATAGTTGTTCTTACCGTCCATAAAAACAGGACTCCCTTCCGGATAAGTGTTGTCTATGACAAAAACGGAATTACAGTAACAGTGGTGGGTCTCAGGGATGAGAATCTAAAATCAGAGATTACCGGGATTTTAGACTCTCTCCAATAATAAAAAACCTGTCGTCCACCCAGCCTTCGTACACCCTGTCATTCTGTCTGTAAAGGACCCTCTTCCAGTGGTTTGCTTTTTTTCCTATAACCTTAACCGATGCCCCCTTTCTTATTACCGTTACTATCTCAGAATTGACATCCGGTTCCTTTCTCAGATTAACAAATACTTTGGCTATCATGTATCCAGGTTCTACTGTAATGCCTTTATTTTCTTCAGTGGCCGTCTTCATCTCCTGTTTTTTTTCGATTTTTTCAGGAGTCTTTTCTTCCTTTTTTTCTATCTTCTGTGGTTCTTCCTGTGTTTCTACCTTTTGCTCTGGAGGAGGTTGTTCTTTCTGCGGGGTTTCCTTTACAGACAGGGCAGTTGTGGTGGAATTTTCCCCATTTGACTTTTCAGTAATCTTTTCCCCCTGTTTCCTCAAAAACAGCTGTTTGGCAAAATACAGGTCAACGGCAATCACAACCATAATAAACAGAATCAGAACTGCCCTTTTCATCAATAGACCGCCCCCTTTTTGAAGAAAAATAATTTTTTAACAGTTTCTCTGTCTTTTCATCAGGTATGTAATGGTACTCCACCCTGTAAGGTGTAATCTTTTCATCAAAGACTCTGTAGTTACTCATCACTGCACCCATTTTGGCATTGAGGGAACTAAAATACACCCTCTGTATCCTTGAGTGCATTATTGCCCCTGCGCACATCAGACAGGGTTCATTTGTCACATATATAGAGGCTCCATCAAGTCTCCAGCTACCTGTATTCATACACGCATCCCTGATGGCCTCAATCTCTGCATGGGCAGTACCGTCACAGTTTGTGATTCTCCTGTTATGTCCCCTTCCTATAATCTGGCCATCAAGGACAACCACTGCACCGACAGGAACCTCGTCCATACTAAGGGCAATAAGAGCCTCCCTGTAGGCTTCCTCAAAAAACTTCAGGTGGTTTATTTTTTCTGGCATTCTGGACAGACCCCATACACCTCTATGGAATGACCTGTTATCTCAAATCCGTGGACCTCTATCAGTTCCTCCTTGAATTTATCAAAAGGACAGTTGTCAATTATTACTATCTTCCCGCACTTTTCACACACAAGGTAGTTCTTTTTATCCGGCAGGGCAAACCTTGCCTTGTCTTCATTCATCATATACGATTTGACAACCAGACCCTCTTTTGTCAGCATCTCCAGATTTCTATAAACTGTGGAAAGGCTTATATCTATTCCCCTGTTCCTCAGCTCCATAAAAATCTGTTCAGCATTTATGGGATACTCTGCCTGCTCAAGCACCTTGAGAATCGCTTCCCTCTGTCTGGTTTTTCTGTAGCCCTTTGGTATTGCTAATTTTTGTTTTTCCATACACTACCCCACATTTTGATTGAAAAAATATTTTAACATCATCCACTTATAAATTTATATTTCTCAGGGGCTTTTGCAAATGATTTGCAATATCAGTATAGAAATCCTAAAAGCCATAGTGGTATTTTTCTTCCTGTTCCTGCTTCTATATTATCAACAAATAGATAGGAATTCCCTGTATCCTTTATCTGTGAAAAATCCTTATTCTTTCCACCAATTTCAAACACATACTTTCCGGATACCACAAGGTCTCTTTTTTTCGGGTACTCAATGGTGTTCCCTTCCCTTAACATGGATACGGCAAATGTTTCCCTCACTGTTCCTGTATCCTGGGTACCGCAGTAACAGAAGTTTAAGTTAGTATTATTCATATAAACCTTCTCAGGTTTTGAGAAAATCTTATCTCCTTTCTGAACAGGCTTCAGGATATATAGAACCTCTCCCCTGTGCAGGTAATCGAGATATTTATAAAGGGTATGCCTGTTTATCTCAACTTTCTTTGCGAGCTTAGATATATTTAACTCGTACGGGGGACTGGTGCATATAAGCTTCACAATTTTTTTTAATTTAAAGATATTTTCCGGTTCTATCTTAAAGATAAGATTAAGGTCAGACTCCAGAACTGTATTGATTACCTGTTCAAGTTTTATAAAATAGGTATCTGGATTTTCAAAATAAAATGGATAGTAGCCCTTCTGGATGTATTCTCTGAAATATTCCAGAGGTCTGACCCTGGAAATTATCTCATACGATATATCAACATGATGCTCCATAATATCGTCAAGGGTAACAGGTTTGAAGAACTGTCCTGTTTTAAGCTCAAGAAATTCTCTGAAAGAAAGGCCGTTGAGTCTGTATAGTACAGCCCTTCTGCTGAGGTCTACCTTTGAGTTTTCTATTTTTAAAGCGGAAGAGCCTGAAAATATTACTTTTATTTTTAAAAAATCATAAATCTGCTTGAGATGCAGCTCAAATTCAGGATATTTATGTATCTCATCTATAACAAGGAGTTCTCCTCCTGTAGACTGGAAATAACTGGCAAGTTCAAACAGCGAAATATCGGTCAGCTCAATACTGTCTGCAGAGATGTACAGCTTTTTTGTAAGTGGAATATCCACCGATTTAAGGTACTGAAGAAGAAATGTGGTCTTTCCTATTCCCCTTGCTCCAACTATTCCAATTAAACGGTCAGATGTATTGATTTTATTAAAAAAATACCTTCTATACCCGGTATCAAATCCGGCAAGTAAACCTAAAAACCGTTCTCTGAGTATCTGTAGAATGTTTTCCATAATAAGCAAATTGTAACATGTTTTGTTTAATGAAATAAACAAAACTCATGTTATCCTCCTACACTTGCAAATGATTTGCATTTGAATTTTTATTGTGGTTTAATTTTTGCAAATAATTCGCATTTGCAAAGGAGGTTGTGAGAATGGGTGTATCCACAACAGCCCACGGTTACCCAAAAATCGGGAAAAACAGGGAGTTCAAGAAGGCCATAGAGGCCTACTGGAATGGAGAGATATCCAGAGAAAGGATGGTGGAACTTCTGGAAGAGGTTGACAGACAGAGACTTGAAAAGGCCATTAAATCCGGTCTTGACTTCGTCCCTTCAAATGATTTTTCACTTTACGACTTTATACTGGACCATTCCACGATGTTTGATGTTATACCGGAAAGATTCAGGGATATTGAAGATGGTATCGACAGGTATTTTGCAATCGCTCGGGGAACCCAAAAAGCGGTAGCCTCTGAGATGACAAAATGGTTTGACACAAATTACCATTACATCGTCCCAGAGTTTACAGGACACTTTAAGCTTGTAAAAAATAGACCTCTTATCTCATACAGGTGGGCAAAGGAATCGGCAGGTGTTGACACAAAACCCATAATCACCGGTCCATTCACCTATCTGTATTCCGGAAAAGTTTTTGAGAGGGAAGAGGGAAATCTGATATTAAAGCAGGTCAGGGCCATTGAAAGCCAGCTTTTTGAACCAATGCTGATGAAACTGGCAGAGATTTATAATGTCCTCCTTAAAGAACTTGAGATGGAAGGCGTTAAGGCTGTACAGATTGACGAACCTGCCCTTGTACTCGAGCTACCAGAAAGATACACAGACCTTTTCATAAAAGCCTATAAAATTCTTACCGAAGGTCTGAGTATAGACATATTTGTTCATACCTACTACGAAAGCCTCGAACATTTTGAGAGAATTGTTTACCAGCTTCCTGTTTCGGGTATTGGACTGGATTTTACCGTCAATGATGAAAATCTTTCAAATCTTGAAAAATATGGATTTCCTAAAGACAAATACATTATTGCAGGCATTGTTTCAGGAAGAGACCCATGGAAAACAGACTACAGTGATGCCGTCAGACTCATTGAAAAGATTTCCAGATTTTCAGACAGAATAATACTGTCCAATGCAGCACCATTATTTCACCTTCCTGTAACCGTCGAGTCGGAAAAGGGACATCTGTCTGATGAGCTGCTAAAGCTGCTCTCATTTGCAGATGAAAGACTGGAAGAGCTGAACACACTAAAAAAGATAATAAATGAGGGTATGGAGATACCATCCCAGAATCTCAGGGAAATCAGGGAAAAATACTCAAACACAGACGTACAGACAGAGGTTAAACAGCTTGAAGAAAGAGAGATAAAAAGAGCCCATCCGTTTAAAGAAAGGTACAGAAAGCAGATGGAAATACTTGGTCTTCCAAGATTTCCCACAACAACAATAGGGAGCTTTCCACAGACAAAAGAGGTCAGACAGATGAGGGCCAGATTCAGAAAAGGTGAAATAGGCCCACAGGAATATGAGGAATTCATCAAAAACCAGATAAAAAATGCTATAGAAATTCA
>JAADEU010000042.1 GCA_013153235.1 Aquificota bacterium
AAGTAGAGAGGGAAAATGCATTTATCAGTCTTCTTTCAAAAATAAACAGAATCAAAACCCCTGTATTTATAGTTGGTGAGAACTTCATGCTGACCAACATTTCAATGGACAACTGAAAATGGGAAACACCATACCGACGGCAACCCAGCTTGTAAAACTGAAACAGAAGGAGCTTTCCCAGTTCAGGAAAGCCCTCCGGAAGGAGGATAAGGAGATTTTCGACAGACTGTTTTCATACGCAAAGTACCACTCACAGGCTATAGGAAACACACCTGCCGTTTATCCTATGGAGGTGGTTCTTATAGCCATTCTGATAGAAATGGAAAAAGAGATACAGAGATTAAAAAATGAAAAGATACCAGATACTTGATATCTACTCCAACTCCTACGGCATCGTTATATGGCTGATAGGGGAAAATGGTGAAAGGCTGTCCACCTTCAGGAGATTTCACCCGTATTTTTACATCAGAACAGACAGCCCTAAACCACTAAAACTGCTGAAAAACAGGTTCAAAAATGAAATCAAAATCACAAAAATGGTAAAAAAAGAACTCATTGACGGTGAGGTTGAGGTTTTCAGAATAACAGCCAGAACACCTGCCGTTTACGGAAAGGCTGTAAGATTTGTCAGGAAACATCCTGCCTTTACAGAGCTGGGGCTTTACAATCTCCAGCTGACACCTCCACAGATTTTTATGTACGAAAGGGGTATCTTCCCGTTCTGTATAGTGGAGGAATACCCAACACCCCAGGGGATAAAGCTGAAAAAGGTTGATAGCCACGAAAAACTCAATTACACCCTGTTTCCCCTGAGAATAATGGAGATAAAACCTGAAACCGAAGGGGCAAATCCCAGATACCTCAGGCATATCCCACCACTGGTGGTGAGGTACGAAGGGGTGGAACTGGTTCTGGACAACCAGATTGAGGAGCTTTCCCACCTGCTAAAAAAAAAAGACCCTGACCTGCTGATAGTTGAGTACGGGGATGAAGTTGTACTGCCTGTCCTTATAAAGGCAGGTGTCCGGTATCTAAACAGGGATGGAAGCAGTCCCATAACCAGCCGGGGAAGGAGTTTTGTATCCTACGGAAAAACAGTCTACAGCCCTGATGCGGTTTACCTGCTTGGCAGGCTCCACATAGACCCGAAAAACTCCTTCTTTTACAGTGAGGTGGGACTTGAAGGAATGATAGAGCTGTCCCGTATATCCTCCATTCCCCTTCAGCAGTTATCCCGCACCACAATAGGAACCCCCATAACATCAATGGAAATAAGACTGGCATTCCAGAAGGGCTATCTTATCCCCTACAGGAAAAACCAGCCGGAGGACCCAAAATCAGCCCTACAGCTGATTCAGGTTGACAGGGGAGGTCTGAGCTTCAGACCACCTGTTGGGATTTATGAAAATGTGGCAGAGATAGATTTTTTCTCCATGTACCCCTCAATAATCGCAAAATACAACCTGTCCTACGAGACCATAAACTGTTCCCACGCTGATTGCAAAACAAAACTGCCTACAGGTTACAGGGTATGTACAGAAAAGGAGGGGATAGTTCCCCAGACGCTGAAATTCCTCCTTGGTAGAAGGTTGCACTACAAAAAACTTATAACCAGCCAGCCCTGGAAGGCTGATACGTACGATAAAAGACAGAAGGGACTGAAATGGCTTCTTGTTGTTAGCTTTGGTTATCTGGGATACAAAAATGCCGTTTTCGGCAGGATAGAGTCCCACGAAACAACCACCGCAATTGGCAGACAGCTTTTACTTTTTGTAAAAGAGCTTGCAGAGGCAAAGGGCTTCAGGCTCTTACACGCCCTTACAGACTCTGTATGGATTTACAGGGAAAATGCCTCAGAAAAAGACTACAGGGAGTTTACAGAGTATCTGAATAAAAGACTGTCTGAAAGATTCAGGGGTCTGTTTAACAGGGATATCCCCTTTGAGGTTAAACTGGAAGGGGTTTATGACTGGATTGTATTTCTTCCCTCAAAACAGGACGGAACAGGCGTTCCAAACAGATTCTTCGGCAGATTTAAAGACGGCAGTATGAAAGTAAGGGGAATAGAGCTGAGAAGAAGCGATACCCCGGAGTTTGTCAGGGGGTTTCAGGAAAATGCCATCTCTATTCTAAGAAGGGCAAAAAACAAAAGAGAGCTGAAAAAAGCCCTTCCAGAGGTGGAAAAACTCCATAAAGAATACACTGAGATGCTGATTTCCGGAAGATTCTCCCCCTTTGAACTTTCTGTAAGAAAAAAGGTATCAAAAGAAATAACAGAATACAGAATGAAAACAGACGTGGCCGAAGCCGCAGGAACACTGGTGAAGGAAGGCATAACGGTAAATCCAGGGGAAAAACTGAGGATTATCTACATAAAAGACAGTCTGATAAAGGCTGTACCACTGGAGCTATACATAAAAAACCCAAAACCCCTTGATATGGAAAGGTATATAAAAATCCTTGATGAGGGTCTGCGGATTTTTACAGTTTTAAAAAGGCTGTGAAACCTGAATTTTATTATGACAATGATTATACAAAAAAGTTTTTAGAGCTTATAATAATATACAATCTTCATATTTTTACGAGGTGAAACCCATGCCAAAAAAAAGAGGTGCAGATATTGTTATAGATGTTTTACTTGAAGAAGGGGTTGATACGGTATTCGGACTCCCCGGTGGAGCAATCATGGAAGTGTACGATGCACTGTTTGACGCTCCACTGAGAAACATACTTGCAAGACACGAACAGGCGGCTGCCCATATGGCAGACGGATACGCAAGGGCCACCGGAAGGGTTGGTGTTGTGATGGCAACATCCGGTCCAGGGGCAACAAACCTGGTGACAGGACTTGCCACAGCCCATATGGATTCTGTTCCGATGGTTGCCATCACAGGTCAGGTTCCAAGGAACTACATTGGAACTGATGCCTTTCAGGAAGCTGATGTTGTTGGAATAACAAGACCAATCACAAAACATAACTTTCTGGTTACAGATATAAAAGACCTTGCCCTCATACTGAGGGAGGCATTTTATCTGGCAAGAACCGGCAGACCGGGACCTGTTCTGGTTGATATCCCAAAAGATATCACCCAGCAGGAATACGACTACAAAATGCCCACAGAAAAGGATGTTGAGGCTGCCCTCCCGGGATACAAACCCCATTACGAGGGAAATCCTGTCCAGATTAAAAAGGCAGCAGAACTAATCAGAAAGGCAAAAAGACCTGTCCTCTATGTCGGAGGTGGAGTAATTATAGGAAATGCCTCCGAGGAACTGAGGGAGCTTGCAGAGCTCACCAGAATACCGGTAACCACAACAAACATGGGCAAAGGTGCCTTTGATGAAACCCACCCCCTTGCACTCCACATGCTGGGTATGCACGGCACCTACTATGCCAATATGGCTGTTTACAACGCAGACCTGCTGATTGCAGTTGGAGCAAGGTTTGACGACAGGGTCACAGGAAAGATAGATGAGTTTGCCCCTGAAGCAAAAATCATACACATAGATATAGACCCGGCATCAATCAGCAAAAACATCCATGTTGATGTTCCTATTGTTGGGGACGTTAAAAATGTACTTCAGAAACTACTGAAAGAACTGAAGAAAAAACCTGTAGAATGGGTAAAGGCAAGGGAAAGCTGGCTCAAACAGATAGAAAAATGGAAGGAAAAGCATCCCCTTTCCTACCAGAAATCAGACAAAATCATAAAACCCCAGTATGTAATAGAGGAGATTTACAACATAACAGACGGTGAGGCAATCATATCCGCTGGTGTTGGACAGCACCAGATGTGGGCGGCGATGTTCTACAAATACAGATACCCCAGACAGTTCCTCAACTCAGGTGGACTGGGAACAATGGGTTATGGTTTCCCTGCAGCTGTAGGGGCAAAACTGGGCAGACCTGACAAAACTGTATTTGCCATAGAAGGGGACGGCTCATTTGTTATGAACATGCAGGACGTTATAACAGCGGTCCAGTACAGACTTCCAATAAAAATCGCCATCATAAACAACGAATTCTTAGGAATGGTCAGGCAGTGGCAGCAGCTTTTCTACGACAGCAGATACTCATCTGTATGCCTTGCAGTCCATCCTGATTTTGTCAAGCTGGCAGAGGCTATGGGAGCTGTAGGACTGAGAGCCACTAAATCAAAAGAGGTAAGGGAAGTCCTCCAGAAGGCGATGGAAATCAACGACAGACCTGTAATAATGGACTTTGTTGTTGACAGGGAAGAGAACGTTTTACCTATGGTTCCTGCAGGTAAAAGCTACAGGGAAATGATAGTCAGCCCTAAACAGAAGGGCGAAGCTGAAACCATGTATCTTGTAGGTTAAAGGAGTGACAGATGATGACAGAAGAAATAAAGGCAATAAAGGTAAGACCCCAGCCAAAAAGTGAGACAAGGAAACACATTATTATTGTCAGGGTACAGCACAACTTCGGTGTACTTACCAGAATAACCTCCCTCTTTGCAGGCAGGGGATACAACATAGAAAGCCTTACGGTAGGTAAGACCCACGAACCCAATGTAGCAAGAATTACGATAGTGGTTGAGGGGAACGAAAGGGTCGTTGAACAAATCATAAAACAGCTGAGGAAACTCATTGAGACCCTAAGGGTGAGGGACATTACAGATATTCCCCACATAGAAAGGGAGCTGGTTCTGATTAAGGTCCACGCAGGGGAAGACAAGGCAAGAGACGAAATCATGAGGCTTGTGAACATATTCAGGGCAAAGGTGGTGGATGTTTCTGTTGATACCTACACCATTGAGGTAACAGGAAACTCTGAAAAGATAGAGGCATTTATAAACCTGCTGAGACCATTTGGGCTGAAGGATATCGCTAGAACAGGAGTGCTTGCCCTCACCAGAGAATCTGCAAAAGAGGGTCTTCAGGAACACAAAGTGGAATGAGAATTTTTCTGTACCTGATTTTTTTTGTTGTGCTCCTGTTTCTCCCTGTAAAAGGGGCAGAAATAGGTATAAAAAATCCATCACTGAGGAATCTGCCTTCCCAGTACAGGATTGTTATTCTGAATTTCTTCCTGGAAAACTACAAAAACACAGAAAAGTATTCAAGGAAAAAGGAGTATCTGTATACCGTAAAACCATTTCTCTCCTCCCTTGCAGGAAGCTACAATATGTGCCTTGATATATTCCACAAGAACAGTCTGAAAGAGGTGATTTGTTTCTCGGCAGAAGACGGTGAAGGCCTGTCAGAGAGGCTGTTTAACCTTCCGGAAAAAACAGATATATTCAGCCTTTCAAAAAAACCCCACAGAAAAGAGGTCTACCTGAAGGTTCTGACAGTCTCAAAGAAGTTTGACAGAAAACTGAAGGTCACATCCAGAAACGGGGACATACTTGTAGGCTATACAGATGCAGAGGAGTTTAAAGGTCAGGAGGTTGAGCATATAACAGTCGGAAACGGCATCATAAACATAGATACGATTATTCTGGACAACAGGGAAGCCTCAAGACTGTTTGAGTACATCCTGAATGGTTACAGAACAAAGGGGATTTTGATTATAAAAACATATTAGTGTAATATTTTAAATTAAGCAAATTACAGGAGGTTAAGATGGCAAAGATATACTACGACGAAGATGCTTCCCTTGAGGTTTTAAAAGACAAAACCGTTGCAATAATAGGATACGGCAGTCAGGGACACGCCCATGCCCTGAACCTGAGGGACAGCGGTATTAATGTTGTGATTGGTCTTTACTCAGGGAGCAGGTCTGCAGAAAGGGCAAAGGCAGATGGTTTTGAGGTTCTCATCCCTGATGAGGCTGCCAAAAAAGCCGACGTTATCATGATGCTTATACCTGATACAATACAGCCGGAAGTATTCCAGACGGCAATTCTTCCAAACCTTGACGAGGGTAATGCCCTGGCATTTGCCCACGGGTTTAATGTCCACTTTGGACAGATTGTTCCACCTGAATATGTGGATGTTTTCCTGGTTGCACCAAAGGGACCTGGACACCTTGTAAGATGGCAGTACGAAGAAGGGAAAGGTGTTCCTGGACTGGTTGCCATCCATCAGGACTTTACAGGAAATGCAAAAGAGGTCGCCCTTGCATATGCAAAGGGAATCGGGTGTACAAGGGCAGGACTGATTGAGACCACATTTGAGGAAGAGACAGAAACAGACCTGTTTGGAGAGCAGGCTGTTCTGTGCGGCGGTGCAACAGCACTGATTAAGGCAGGATTTGAGACACTGGTTGAAGCTGGATACCAGCCTGAGGTTGCCTACTTTGAATGTCTCCATGAGCTTAAACTGATTGTTGACCTTATATACCAGTACGGCATTTCCGGAATGAGATACTCCATATCCGACACCGCCAGATACGGGGATGTGACAAGGGGAGACAGAATTTACCAGGCTGTAAAACCAATTCATAAACAGATACTTGAAGAGATACAGAGGGGAGAGTTTGCAAAAGAGTGGATACTTGAAAATGTGGCAAACAGGCCACACTTTAATGCTATGGTAAAAAGGGACGAAAAACATCCTGTAGAGGAAATAGGTAAAGAACTGAGAAAAATGATGCCCTGGCTGGAGTCAAAAGGTCTGTAAAAAAGGGATTTAAATGAACCTGACATCAAAAAGAAAATCTTTAAAAAAGCTGTATGAGCCCTTCGGGCTCATTTTTATAAAGGCCCATATCACGCCTAATGTAATCACCCTTATATCCATCGGTATGGGTCTTCTGGCTGCATTTTCCTATTACAAGGAAAAGCCCCTTACCGCTGCGTTTTTTCTTTTTCTCAGTGGATTTTTTGACCTTATGGACGGTATAGTTGCAAGGGAAACAGAAAAATCCTCAAAGTTCGGGGCTGTTTTTGACTGGCTCGCAGATAAGTTTGTGGACGGTTTTGTCCTGTTTTTTATCGGAATCACATACTCAACACCTGTACTGACAGCCCTTGCCGTTGTTGTTAATATGCTCCATACATTTATAAAACCAGTCGCCTATGCCGAAATAGGTTTTTCAAACAGGGAAAAGGGTAAAATAGACGACCCCCTTGAAGGGGTGGGATTTTTTGGAAGACCGGAAACACTGCTTGCGATAATCGTGTTTTCTATACTTGAGCATTTCAACCTGTTTGGAGGGCTGGAAACAGGGTTTATTGTGATAACGGCACTTATGACCCTCTCCCTGTTCCAGAGGGTTATATACCTGTACAGAAAATACAACAAAGATTACGATTAAAAGGGGATAAGGATGCACAGACCTTATACGATAATAGTTTCTGAGGTTACAGTTGATGGAAAACTCACCCTCAGGAAGGGAAGGTCCTCAAAAGAAATAATGCAGTTTATGGATGATGAGGCAAACAGGTACCTCCACGAACTGAGGGCAAAGGTTGATGGTATAATGGTCGGGGCAGAAACAATCAGAACAGACAACCCGTTTCTTACTGTCAGATACGTGGAGGGAAAAAACCCAACAAGGATTGTCCCCACATCAAAAGCAGACATACCACTGGATGCAAATATACTGGAAAAACACGCACCAACAATAATTGTCACCTCGGAAAAAGCCCCTGAGGAGAAGGTGAAGGCTCTGGCAGAGAAGGTTGAGGTTATAAAATGCGGTGAGGACTCTGTTGACCTTGTTGAGATGATGGACAGACTGTACAGAAAAGGTATAAAAACCCTGATGGTGGAAGGCGGTGCCACCCTGAACTGGAACCTTCTGAGGCTGGGACTTGTGGACGAGGTCAGATTGATACATATTCCTTTTATAGTAGGGGGAACCGATACTCCAACATTGGTAGGTGGAGAGGGTTTTTACTCATTTGATGAGGTGATAAAACTCAAACTCAGAGCCCACTTTATGAGAGGTTCACACCTTATAACAGAGTGGGAGATAAAATTTGAAGGTTAATCTGCTTTACTTTTCTTCCATAAAGGACAGGCTTGGAAAAAGCAGGGAAGAGGTAGAACTGCCTGATGGCAGTAAAATATCCGACCTGTATAAACTGCTGGAAGAAAAATACCCACAGATTGCAGAAAGTCTGCCTTCTGTCATGTTTGCCGTAAACGAGGAGTATGCAGACAGAAACACACAGCTAAAAGAGGGAGATACGGTAGCTCTGATACCACCTGTCAGCGGCGGATAATATGTACAGGGAAGCGGTAATATCCAACGGCACTCTATTTATAAACTTTGATAAATACCTGTCTCTGAGGGACTTTTACTTTCCGTATGTAGGCCAGTACAACCACCTTGGTGGAAACAAAAACCACCTTATAATCTCCGTTGACGGAAGACTCAGGTATATGGACATAGGATGGGAAAGGAAGTTTTCCTACAGGAAAAACAGTCTGATTACAGAGATAACAGCCACAAACAGGGAACTTGGAATCCAGTTGATAATCAACGACCTTGTACACAAATATATGCCTGTCTATATAAGGAAAGTCCGTGTTAAGAACCTCCATCCTGACAGAAAAAAGGATGTGAGGTTCTACTTTTACCATGATTTTTGCCTGTACGAAACAGCCGTCGGCAATACAGCCCTGTACCATCCAGACCTTGACGGAATAGTCCACTACAGGGAATCCACGTATCTGCTGATATCCATTTATCCACAGTTATCGGATTACACCATATGCATGAAAAAAAACTCAGCCCTCAGGCAAATAGAAAAACAGGAACTATCCAGAAATCCAATAGCACGGGGAGAAATCGACAGTGCCGTTGCCTACTACACACAGCTTGAGGAAGAGGACACATTTTACTACTACATTATTGCAGGACACAGCTTTGATGATATAGAGGACAAACAGAAAAGAATGCTGTCAGACACCATCCCCCACTTCATAGAAGAGACAGAAATCTTCCATCAGGGCTGGCTCAACGAAAAGAGAGAGGTCAAAAAATCCATAGACAGGCAGATAAGGGAGCTTTACGACAGAAGCCTCCTTATAATAAAGGCCCATATGGACAGAAACGGTGGGATAATAGCCTCGGCTGACTCAAGCATATTCCACAGATTTAACAAAGACCACTACAGCTACTCATGGCCCAGGGATAACGCATTTATCGTTATGGCCCTGGACAGGGCAGGATACGGCAATTCCACAAAAAAATTTTTTGAGTTTTCCGCCAGAACAATTTCCAGAAAGGGATACTTCCTACAGAAATACCTTCCTGACGGTTCATTTGGCTCCTCCTGGCACCCATGGATTGACGAAAAGGGCAGACCACAGCTTCCTATTCAGGAGGATGAAACGGCCCTTGTGATATGGGCTCTTTACAACCACTACAGGGAAACAAAGGACATAGAGTTTATAGACAGTATATACAGCAGGCTGGTAAGGCCTGCCGCAGAATTTATGGTCAGCTACAGGTACCCTGACGGATTACCTGTAGAAAGCTACGACCCCTGGGAAGAACGAAGGGGAATTCTCACCTACACCTGTTCAACGGTTTATGCAGGGCTGGTCTCGGCATCAAAACTTGCCCATCTCACAGGGAATATTGAGGAATCAGAAAAATACCTGAAGGCTGCAAAAGAGGTAAAAGAGGCAACCCTGAAAAACCTGTACGACAGGGAAAATGAAAGATTTCTGAAAATGATTATCAGGAAGGAAAACGGAGAGACCATAAAAGACAGCACAGTTGATGCAAGTCTGCTTGCCGTTTATTTTACAGGAATGCTTCCACCAAACGATTACAGGGTGCTGAACACAGTAAATGCCATAAAAGAAAAACTGTGGGTTGATTTTGGTATACAGGGACTTGCCCGGTTTGAAGGTGACCTGTACCACCGGATAGACAGGGATTATCCAGGAAACCCCTGGGTCATAACGACAATGTGGCTTGCAGACTGGTACATAGCAACAAACCAGATAGAAGAGGCTATCAGGCTTTTGAGGTGGGCAACAGAAAGACAGTCAGAGGCCGGACTGCTGGCGGAGCAGTACAACCCTGAAACAGGAACTCCACTGTCTGTAACCCCACTCACATGGTCCCATGCAGGGTTCTGCTACACCGTCCAGAACCTTAGCGAAAAGCTCGGTTAACCTTCAAGTAGCTGGTTTATCTTTTCCTTTACCTGTACAGTCCTTGGATTATTTTCCCCGTAAAACCTTTTGTAAATCTCGTACGCCTTCTGGTAAAACTCTAAGGCAAGCTTTTTCTTTTTCAATTTCAGATAACTATCCCCCATCCTGACGTATATTTTGGCAGCCTGGGGATGGTTAAGCCTGTTCAGGTATTTGAGTTTCAGAAGGGCTTTATCGTAGTACACAAGAGCCTTGTCATAAAAACCCTCTCTGTAATACCCATCCGCCGTCCTGGTATACACCTTCACAGCCTTTTTTGCCCTGTTTATCCTCCCTAATGTCTGCTCATCAACAACCTTTTTAACTGTCATTTCGCTGTTTTGTGTTGTAGTTCCACAGGAATACCCCAGTAGCCCTGCTGCCACAATCAGTACTATCAGATACATATACCCTCCTCTCCTCATGATATTAAACTTAATTATAGGCAGTGATATACCGGGGGACAACAGTGAGGAGTGCACACAGAATCCATATTGAATGTTAATCCCTAAAAACTATAATTAATTTAAGGTATAAGAAAATTAAAAGAGGTCAAAATTGCTGCCTGTAGAATACATACCAAGATACACAGTTGAGGACTACAGAAAATGGAAAGGAGACTGGGAGCTTATAGAAGGGATTCCTTTTGCCATGACACCTTCTCCTTTTGGTAAACACCAGAAAATCACAGGAAATCTGGTAACTCTGCTGAATATACAGAGGGAAAACTGCCTGGAGAAAAATATAAATGTGTATGTAGAGCTTGACTGGATAATAAACGACAATACTGTTGTGAGACCTGATGTGTCTGTTCTGTGTAGGGAGGTTGATGAATACATAAAAACTACTCCTGAAGCTATTTTTGAAGTGGTATCAAAATCAACGGCACTTAAAGATGAAAAAATCAAGTTTGAGCTTTACAGGGAAGAGGGGGTAAAGTTCTACATACTGGTTTATCCTGATATCAAAAAGGTCAGAGCCTTCCGTATTAACAACAGGGAGTATGAAAAGGTCTTTGACGATGAGGATGGTATATTCAGTTTCAATCTGTGTGGATGTGATTTTGAACTAAACATAAAAAAAGTTTTCTCCTGAAAAACCTGACCCCTTCATACTCCACAATAAAAATTAACTCCTGTGAAATGTTATAATAATTGTTTCTATAAAACTCCACGACGAGGGAAAACTGATGCTGGATAATCTCGGTGATTTCAAAAGGGACTACTTTTGCGGCGAGCTAACAGAAAACAACATAGGAGATGAGATAAGGCTCCTTGGATGGGCTGACAGTGTAAGGGACCACGGCGGTGTTATATTTATAAATCTCAGGGATAAAGAGGGAATCGTTCAGATTGTTATAGACCCCTCTAAAAGCCCTGCAGAAGCCTACGAAAAGGCAAAAAGGGTAAGGTCTGAGTATGTTCTTGCAGTAAGGGGACGGGTAAACAGAAGACCTGCAGGGACAGAAAACCCCAAGCTAAAAACAGGCAATATTGAAGTTGCCGTTGAGGAACTGAAGATACTGAACACCTGTGACATACTGCCATTTCCTATAGAAGATGAGATAAATGTATCAGAAGAGGTAAGACTCAAATACAGGTATCTGGATATCAGAAGACCAAAGATGCTCCAGAACCTTATCCTGAGACACGAGGTCTATCAGGCAACAAGGGAGTATCTGGCAGGACACGGCTTTTTAGAAGTGGAAACACCGATGCTCACAAAGTCAACCCCGGAAGGGGCAAGGGACTTTCTGGTTCCTTCCAGACTGGAACACGGAAAGTTTTATGCACTGCCCCAGTCTCCCCAGCTTTTTAAACAGATACTTATGGTGGCAGGGATAGAAAGGTACTTCCAGATAGTAAAATGTTTCAGGGATGAAGACCTGAGAAAGGACAGACAGCCTGAATTCACCCAGATAGACTTTGAAATGTCTTTTGTAGATGAGGAAGATGTGATAGCCGTTTCAGAAGGACTTGTCCACTACCTGTTTAAAAAGATACTGGGTATAGAAATACAGCTTCCAATAAAAAGAATTACCTACAAAGAGGTAATTGAAAAGTACGGCACAGACAAGCCGGACCTGAGATACGGTCTTGAGCTCGTTGATGTAACAGAACTTGCGAAAGAAGTGGAATTTAAAGTCTTCAGGTCTGTAGCCCAGTCTGGCGGTCTGGTAAAGGGAATTAACATAAAAGGCGGCGCAAAGCTTTCCAGAAAAGAAATAGATGAACTTACAGAATACGCCCAGAAATTCGGTGCCAGGGGAATGGCATGGATTAAGATAAACGAAGACGGCTCCCTCCAGTCTCCAATTCTGAAGTTCTTTACAGATGAGCAAAAAGAAAGGCTTATCCAGCTAATGGAAGGTGATAAGGGAGACCTCCTTGTATTTATTGCAGACACACCTGAAACAACCCACAGGGTCCTTGGATTCTTAAGAAAGCACATAGCAGAGAAGATGAACCTCATACCCGAAGGAAAATGGGAGTTTGTCTGGGTTGTTGATTTTCCACTCCTTGAGTGGGATGAAGAGGAAAACAGACTTGTTGCACTACACCATCCATTCACCTCCCCAAAGGAAGAGGATATTGAGAAACTTGATGAGGCAATAAACAACAAAGAGCTTGCCCTGAGTTTCAAATCAAGGGCATACGACCTTGTTCTCAACGGAGAAGAGATAGCCGGTGGTTCTATCCGTATACACAGACCGGACATCCAGAAAAAGATTTTTGAGCTTATAGGCATTTCTGATGAAGAGGCAGAAGAAAGGTTCGGTTTTTTGGTGAATGCCCTCAAATACGGAGCCCCTCCCCACGGCGGTCTGGCTTTTGGGCTTGACAGGCTTGTTGCCCTTATGACAGGTTCTGACAGTATTAGGGAGGTAATAGCATTCCCCAAAACCCAGAAAGGTATATGCCCCCTCACACAGGCTCCTGACTTTGTCAGACAGGAGCAGCTTGAAGAGCTTGGTATTGAAGTTGAACTACCCCAGGAAGAAGCTTAATTTTATTAGTTGAGGTATATCATAGTTTTTATTAGGAATTATTCTTACTTTTTATCAAAAAACTGAGGGGATATTATGGCTGATTTAGATAAAGAACAGAGCACCCTTAATCTTTACATACAGAAAATGGCAGAGCATCCCCTCCTCTCTCCAGAAGAGGAAAAAGAGCTTGCAAGGAGGGCAAAGGAAGGGGACAAGGAAGCTCTGAAGAAGCTTGTTGAAGGAAATCTCAGATTCGTTGTTAATGTTGCAAAAAACTTTATGGGATGGGGTGTACCCTTAACAGACCTGATTGCAGCAGGGAACCTTGGACTTCTTGAAGCTGCAAAGAGATTTGACCCTGACAGGGATGTGAAATTTATATCCTATGCGGTATGGTGGATTAGACAGGCTATTATGCAGACCATATTCCAGCAGACCGGAGCCGTTAGAATTCCTGTAAAAGAATCCCTGTTTATCAGCAAGGTAAAAGAAACCTATGAAAAACTAAAAGAAAAACTCAAAAGAGAACCAACCGTTGAAGAAATCGCAGAAGAGGTGGGAGCATCACCAAAGAAAGTAAAAAACGCCCTCCAGATAGTCAGAATGCCTTACTCCCTTGATAAGCCTATAGGGGAAGAAGGGGAAGACCTTACACTCCTGGATATACTTTCCAAAAAAGGTACAGAGGATGTTGAAAAGGAAATCGTGGAAGAGTCACTCCACAAAGAACTCAATAAGCTCTTGAATGTACTTGACGACAGGGAAAAGGCAATAATTGAGTACAGATTCGGTCTTAACGGAGAAGAGCCTAAAACTCTGACAGAGGTTGGTGAGCTTCTTGGAATCTCAAGGGAAAGGGTAAGACAGATTGAACAAAGAGCCCTGAAAAAACTCAGAACCCTTGCGATAAAGAAACACCTGAAGGATTTTCTATCTTAACAGCCCTTTTCTTTTAAGGTATCTGACTGTGCCTGTGTAAAGCAATAAAAACGTAAGGACGACAGATAAATCGTTCAGATAAATG
>JAADEU010000003.1 GCA_013153235.1 Aquificota bacterium
AATATGAGACCAATTATTCCACCGATAATATATAGCATATTGCTTTGCAGAAAGTTACTGGCATCAATCAGAAGCTGTGTTAAAAAAGGAAGATCCCCACCGAGATTTGCATATAGTTTGGCAAATGTAGGAACAATGAACGTTAAGATTCCAAACACAATTATAACAGCTATAATAACAACCATTGCAGGATACCAGGCTGCACTGACAATTTTTCGTTTAATTGCTGCGATCTTCTCGTAATAAACCGTTGCCCTCTGCAGGATTACATCCAGATTACCTGACTCTTCAGCTGCCTCAATCAGGTTTACAAGAAAATCAGGGAATACATTTTTGTATTTTGCCATCGCTTTGGAGAGGGACATTCCTGCAACAACATCTTCCTTTACCTTTTTCAGTGTTTCTGCAAGTGTTTTGTTGGGTATCTGTTCTGCAAGTATCTCAAGGGCTTCGGCAATTCCAACACCTGCATTTATCATGGCACCAAGCTGGCGTGTGAAAATAGCCAGGTCTTTTTCCTTTACTTTTGGCTTAAACAGGTTCAGAGAGAGATTTATCCCTTTTCCACTTACCATTTGGAGTTTAATTTCTTTGAAGCCCCGTTTTTCCAGCTCTATCTGGGCAGCGCCGGCATCCGGTGCATATATCACATCTTCCCTGACAACGCCATATTTGTCTCTGGCAGTGTATTTAAATTTGGGCATTACTTACCTCTCCTATTTCAAGGTTTTTAGCATTCTTTCTAGCTCCTGAGGTTCCGGAGATACTTTCATTCCATCCTCTTCTGTTATAAGGCCTTCTTTGATTGCCCTGAATATCGACTGGTTCATTGTCTGCATACCTGTTCCCACCTGACCTGACTGCATAAGACCATAAATCTGGTGGATTTTATTTTCCCTTATCAGGTTTCTGATACCTGTCGTTGGTATGAGGACCTCGTGTATAAGTACCCTACCACCATCGATTCGGGGAAGCAGTCTCTGGGATATAACTCCCTGAAGAACAAAACTCAGCTCTGTTCTAATCTGGTCCTGCTCATTTTCAGGGAAGACATTTATAATACGGTTAATTGTCTGTATAGCTGTGTTTGTGTGCAGTGTTGCAAATACCAGGTGTCCTGTTTCTGCAGCTGTCAGTGCTGCCCTGATTGTCTCAAGGTCCCTCATCTCACCTACCAGTATCACATCCGGGTCTTCCCTCAATGCATATTTCAGGGCAATGGAGAAGCTTGCAGTGTCGTTACCCACTTCCCTCTGGGCTACAAGGGATTTTTTGTGGGGAAACAGGTACTCAATAGGATCTTCAATGGTGATAATATGATAAGGGTAATTTGAGTTTATGTAATCTATCATAGACGCCAGTGTGGTTGTTTTACCTGAACCTGTAGGACCTGTAACCAGAACCAGCCCCATACTCTTTCTACACAGCTCCTTAACAGATGGAATCAGTCCCAGTTCTTCCATTGGTTTGATTTCAAACGGAATTCTTCTCAATGCGGCGGCAACGCTTCCTCTCTGTCTGTAGACGTTAACCCTGAACCTTCCAAGTCCCTTAACACTGATTGAGAAATCAACCTCATTCTTATCCTCGAAAACCCTCTTCTGTTTTTCATTCATGATAGAGTAAATGAACTTCTGAGTATCTCTGGGATACATAATGGGATATTCAGCCAGATACACCATCTTACCGTCAACCCTGATTGTTGGAGGAGCTCCAGCTGTTATGTGGATATCTGAGGCATTTTTTTCAAGGGCTATACGGGCTATCTCATCGATTGTAAAGGAAAGTTTTTCCTGTTCCATAATATATTACCTCTAATATTTGTTTATCTTTATTTAATCAGGACCCTCTCCACCTCGGCTATATCTGTTATACCCCTTTTAACTTTAAGCAGGGCATTCTGATAAAGGGTTCTCATTCCATTCTTTATGGCCAGTTCCTTCAGCTGTGAAGCATTCGCACCGGCCAAAATAGCCTTTCTTATAGTATCGTCAATTTCAAGGATTTCATGAACCGCTGTCCTTCCCCTGTAACCTGTTTTATTGCATCTTTCACATCCTTCAGGGTTGTGTACATAAAACTCCCCTTCCTCAACATCCTTTTCAGACAGCCCAAGACCAAGCCAGAACTCCTTAGGATATTTTGCAGGTAGTCTGCAGTGGGTACACAGTTTTCTTACAAGCCTCTGGGCAAGAATCATGTTAACGGCTGTTCCAACGAGGAAGTTCTCAACACCTATATCTATCAGCCTTGTTATGGATGATGGAGCATCGTTTGTGTGGAGTGTGGAGAACACAACGTGACCTGTCAGGGCAGCTTTAATTGATATTTCGGCTGTTTCCCTGTCCCTAATCTCACCTACCAGTATGATGTCAGGGTCCTGCCTGAGGAATGACCTGAGTGCTTCTGCAAATGTAAGACCAATATGCTCTTTTATCTGAACCTGATTTATCCCGGGGATAGAAACCTCAACCGGGTCCTCGGCTGTTGATATGTTAACGTCCTCTGTATTCCTTTCCATCAATGCGGTGTAAAGGGTGGTCGTTTTACCTGAACCTGTGGGACCTGTAACCAGAACCATTCCCCAGGGGCTGTAGATTGCCTTTCTGATTTTTTCCAGGTCGTCAGGTTCAAAACCCAGGTCTTCCAGTTTAAGGCCCAGATAGGCCTGGGCATCCTGAATCCTCATTACCACCTTTTCCCCGTATACTGTGGGGATGATTGAAACCCTAAGGTCTATAGGTCTTCTATCAATTCTGACCCTTATCCTACCGTCCTGTGGCAGTCTTTTCTCGGCGATATCCAGATTTGCCATTATTTTATACCTGGCAACAAGGGCATCCTTTATGTTTGCAGGCAATCTCTGGACAGTTCTGAGAATACCATCAATTCTGTATCTGACCCTGAGCTCTTTTTCAAAAGGCTCAATATGAATATCGGAGGCCCCCTGTCTTACAGCATTTACAATAAAAAGTCTTGAGGCCTTTACGATAGGTGCTTCTTCAGCTTCTGCAATAGCCTCAGAGACGCTAATCTCTTCTTCCCTATGGTACTCCTCTTCAACCTCTGCATCCAGTCCTATGTTATCCAGTATTTCTGCAGGTGCAGCCATCCGGGAGTAATTTTCAAGGAGTTGCTGAATTTCAGAGTAGGAGGCTACAAGAATTTCAATATTTTTAATACCCAGGAATTTCAGATAATGGATTATCTCCTTGTCAATCGGGTTAAATGCTGCAATGGATAACTTTTCTGTCTCCCTGTCGTAATAAACAGGTGCGAATTTTTTCTTGACCATATAGTTGTATGTAATGTTTTGGAGAATAGAATCATCAACGCTGAGTTCCATATCAGGCTGGTAGGGTTTGAGGTTGAGGAAGTTGACGAAGAACTCTTTTATTTTGTTTTCATCGGCAATTTTATTTTCAACAAGGTATGTAAGTATATCTGTAAAATCCTTATTTTCTACGTTCGGGTTGTTTCTGACTTTTTCTGCAGGAACAATACCCTGGGATACCATTAGGCGTAGAAATGTTGATTTCTTCCTGCTTTTAAAATTAACATCACCCATCTCAGAACCTGAAAAATTTTTTGTGTATTGTAGTTATTATATAATATTAGGAAATTTGTTTTGAAAAGCTACAGATTGGGAGACCGGTATTGAAAAAACTTGATAATATCAAAAGGATATTAATAGCAAACAGAGGTGAAATTGCAATAAGGGCCATAAGGGCAATAAGGGAGCTGGGTGGTGAGTCCATAGCCATTTACTCAGAGGCAGATAAAGACTCAATGCATGTCAGACTTGCAGATTATGCCATCTGTATCGGAAAGGCCCCGTCTGACAGGAGTTATCTGAATATACCATCCATCCTTTCTGCTATAGAGATTTCATATGCCGATGCAGTTTACCCTGGATACGGTTTTCTTGCAGAAAACCCGGATTTTGCTGCCATTTTAGAAAAATCAAACATCAAGTTTATAGGTCCCCGTTCAGAGACCATTCAGCTTACAGGGGATAAGGCCGCTGCCAGAAAGGCAGCTGAAGAGGCGGATGTTCCCATAATACCGGGAAGTCCCCCTGTTGAGACACTGAAGGAAGCACTGGAGGTTGCAGATAAAATAGGTTACCCGGTGCTTCTGAAGGCTGCTGCCGGTGGTGGTGGCAGGGGTATGAGGGTTGTTCATTCATCCCAGGAGCTTACAAGACTCCTTCCTGTTGCCCAGAGGGAGGCAGAAGCTAACTTTGGGGATAGCAGGGTTTATATAGAAAAATACATCGTAGACCCAAAGCATATAGAGATACAGATACTTGCCGATGAGCATGGAAATGTTGTTTATATAGGGGATAGAGAGTGTTCTGTCCAGAGAAGACACCAGAAACTCCTTGAGGAATCACCTTCCCCGTTTATCACAGACGAAGTAAGAAAAAAGATGGGTGAGGCTGCTGTCAGGTTTGCAAAACATGTAGGTTTTACAGGTGCAGGTACCGTTGAGTTTATCGTTGACAGGGAGATGAACTTTTATTTTATAGAGATGAATGGCAGAATACAGGTTGAGCATCCTGTATCTGAGATGACTTCCGGTATTGACCTTGTTGCCTGGCAGATGCTGATAGCAGACGGGAAAAAACTGGATTTTACCCAGAAGGATATCAAAAACACCGGCCATGCCATAGAGTTCAGGATAAATGCCGAAGACCCTGAAACATTTACTCCAAATCCGGGACCTATAAAGGAGTTATACCTTCCAGGTGGATTCGGTGTAAGGGTTGATACCCACATTTATAAGGGCTACACGGTTCCACCGTATTACGACTCATTGATTGCAAAACTTATCGTGTATGGTAAAGACCGGGAAGAAGCCATTATAAGGGGAAAAAGAGCCCTGACAGAACTGGTTGTAGAGGGTATAAAAACAACCAGGGATTTTCATTTAAAACTCCTTGATGACCCTGAATTTATATCAGGAAAGTACACAACCTCCCTGATTGATAACAAATACCTGGGAAATAAAGGATGATAAAAGTTCTGACAGTAGGTCCCCTTGCAGAAAACACCGTTCTTATTATTGATGAGAACTCAGGGGAAGCGGCTGTTATAGACCCTGGAGCGGAAGGTGAAAGAATCCTGAAACAGCTGGAAAATTTAAACCTCCGGTATATAATAGCTACCCATGGACATCTTGACCATGTGGGACAGGTGGGTTTTTTGAAGGAGCGTTATCCGGATGTACCGTTTTTAATCAGCGAAAAAGACCTTTATCTGATAAATAACGATATATTCCCCGGTTTTGCCCAGATGATAGGGGCCTACCCCTGTCCAGAGCCTGATAAGGCTATAAAAGAAGGGGACAGAATTGATTTTGGTAGATTTTCCCTCAGTGTAATGGAAACACCGGGGCATACTCCAGGTAGCGTATGTCTGTATGATGAAAAAAATAGTTTTGTTATCACAGGGGATACCCTTTTTAAGGGTAGTATTGGTAGGGTTGACCTTCCAGGCGGTGACCCTGCACAGATGGAAAACTCACTGAAAAAGCTTATGGAACTGCCTGATGATACCGATGTTGTACCGGGACACGGTGAGACAACAAAGATAGGAATTGAAAGGAAAACAAACCCTTATATAACAGGCAACTTCAGGGTGGATTTATGGTAAAGATAGGAACACATGTATCATCTTCCAAATCGCTGGACCTTGTGTTTGACAGGGGAAAAGAGGTTGGAGCCCAGACCATACAGTTTTTTGCCTCATCTCCCCGTTCCTGGGCCTGGAAGGAAAGGACGGAGGAAGAAAAACAGCTTTTTAATGAAAAACGGGAAAAAACAGGTATAGCCCCTGTGGTTGTTCATTCATCTTACCTGTTTAACCTGGCTTCCGGTGATGAAAACCTCAGGAAAAAGTCAATAAACGGTGTGATAAATGAGCTAAAACTCTGTGAGGAGCTTGGAATAGAATACTACGTTATCCATGCGGGAAAGGCTAAAGGACTTGATGAAAAGCAGGCCATAAAAAATATTATTGAAAGTATGAATGTAATACTGTCAGAGGTTGAGCTGAAAAACACCATATTCCTGTACGAAACCCTTGCAGGACAGAAAGGTGAAATAGGAAAAACAACCGACGAGCTTGTCCAGCTCCTTGAGCCTTTTGAAGGGAGAAATATGGGGATATGTCTGGATACATGCCATCTGTACTCCGCAGGTTATAAGATTAACGAAGAAGAGGAGTTCCTGGCGTACAAGGATGAGCTTGAAAGGAAAATAGGTCTTGAGAGGGTAAAGGTAATACACTGTAACGACTCAAAGACACCGTTTAACTCCAGAAGGGATAGGCACGAGCATATAGGTGAGGGCTCCATCGGGTATAAAGGATTTGAATTATTCCTGAATGATGAATATTTTAAAACTCTGCCGTTTATACTGGAAACACCGAAGGTGGGTAACTGGGATATAGAAAATATGAAAAGACTGAAAAATCTAATAAAAGCGCCCGTAGCTCAGTAGGATAGAGCACCGGTTTCCGGGGCTGGAGGTCGCAGGTTCGAATCCTGCCGGGCGCGCCAAAGGGTGAAAATATGATGGTAGAAAAGGCAGTGATGGAAAGGATTGAGTCGGAACTGTCCAGATACATGGACAGCGAGGTTGAGTTTTTACTCAAAATAGGAAATTACATACTCTCAAGTGGAGGAAAACGGCTCAGGCCGGTTCTTGTCCTGACATTTTCAAGGCTGCTAAAAGGTGAAAATGAGGACAGGGACTATCCTATAGCCGTTGCCATGGAATACCTCCACACCGCCTCACTACTCCATGATGATGTTGTGGATGGGGCAGAAACAAGGAGAGGTAGACCCTCTGCAAACAGGGTATTTGGAAATGATACTGTGGTGCTGACCGGGGATTATATGTACGCAAATGCCCTGTACCTGTTTTCTATTTACGGCGATATAGACATGATAAAAAACGTATCTGACAGCGTTAAGAAGATGTCCGAAGGACAGCTTCTGGAACTGAAAAAAATCGGTGATATTGATATGACATTTGACGAGTACTTTAAGATACTTGAAGGTAAAACAGCCGTTTTATTTGGAAGTTGCTGTTATGTTGGGGCAGCCCTTGGAGGGGGAACACAGGAGCAGAAGGACAGTGCCTACAGATACGGTCTGAATATAGGACTTGCCTTCCAGCTTATTGATGATTATCTGGATTACACAGGCAGTGAAGAAAAACTGGGTAAACCTGTATGTAACGACCTTAGAGAAGGGAAAATCACATATCCCCTACTATCTGTAATGGATATGCTTTCAGAAGAGGAAAAAGAGTTTGTAAAAAAGGTCATAAGAGACATAAATCCATCAAAAGAGGATATAGAAAAGGTAAAACAGATTGTCCACGAAAAAGGCGGTATGATAAAGACCATAGAAAAAGCCAGACAGCTTGTTGATAATGCTATCTGCGAGCTTGAAAACTTTCCTGAGGGTGAATATCTTAAAAAGTTGGAAGAGCTTGCAAAATTTATTGTTGAGAGGGAGTTTTGATGAGAAGAACGGTCCTCAAGTCAAAAATCCACAGAATAACCATAACCGGTGCAGACCTCCATTATGAGGGTTCACTTACCCTTGATGAGGCTATAATGGAGGCGGCAAATCTGGTGCCTTTTGAAAAGGTAGAGGTTTTCAATATCAACAACGGGCATAGATTCTCCACTTATGTTATTCCAGGTGTCAGATACAGCGGCGAATGTATCCTGAACGGTGCTGCGGCAAGGCTGGGACATTCTGGTGACCTTATTATAATTGTCTCATACGCCGATGTTGAGGATGAAGAACTTGACAAATTCAAGGTAAACCTGGTCTACATTGATGAAGAAAACAACATAAAAGAGCATAAAGTGGCAGGTATTTTTTCCGAAGAAGCTAAAGAAATAGCAATGAGGAATAAAAATCTTATAAAGGATTAGCCATGGAAAAAAGAAGCCGGTATTATCTCTTTGTGGGGATAATACTGGCTGCACTGGCTTTCTCCTGCAGCTCCAAAAAGCCCCAGACAAAAGCCTACATAATAAAAAAGAAAGACAGGGCTTACATAATTATCAAAGAGGGCGACCAGAAAAAGATTATCAAAGTAGATAATATCTACGTCAGTGAAAAGGATATACCTGAACTTGACGAGGAAGACGAGAGAATACTCTTTGAGGAGTCCATAAGAACAGGAATAAAAATCCCGGATAAACGGGATATCAGGAAGTACCTGTATTTCTATGGTGTCAGAAATAAAAGCTGGACGGAAAAAGCCCTAAACAGGGCAAACTTTTACCTGCCTATGATAAAGGCTGTTTTCAAAAAATACGGTATTCCTGAAGAACTTGCCTATCTGCCTGCTATAGAAAGCGCCTTTGACCCTTATGCCACGTCCCCTTCAGGGGCTGCAGGTCTATGGCAGTTTGTCAGGATAACAGGAAAAAGGTTTGGTCTAAAAATCAACAGTAAGGTGGATGAAAGAAGGGACCCATACAAGTCCACCGTTGCAGCTGCAAAATATCTGAAATACCTCTACAGGATGTTTGGCAGGTGGGACCTGGTTCTGGCTGCATATAACTGCGGTGAGGGATGTATCCAGAGGAGGATGAGAAGCTCAAATAACGATTTCTGGGACATCAAACACAGACTTCCCTCCCAGACCAGGGAGTACGTTCCAAGGTTTTTTGCCATGGTTCTTATAGCAAAAAATCCAAAGAAATTCGGTATAAAACTCCACAGGTCAAACATATACTACGTTGAAACAAAGAAAAACACCAGAACTGTATCACTGAAGAAGCTCAGCAAAGAGCTGGGTGTTGATTACGGCCTGCTCAGGAAATATAACGCCCATTTCAGAAAGGGTATAGCCTATGCAGGGTATAACCTGAATGTGCCATTTAAGAATTATGCAAGGAAAAAAGTTAAGGTCAAAAAGGTCAGCTACAAGCTGAAATACCATTATGTGAAAAAAGGGGAAACCCTTTACAGAATCGCCAGAAAATACGGTGTCACAGTTGAAGAAATTAAAAAATTGAATAAAATAAAGGACAATCTGATAAAACCAGGAATGGTTTTAAAAATACCATCAAAAGAGGTATCCCTGAATAAATGATAAAAAGAAGAAAAACCCGGCCGGTATACGTTGGAGATGTTAAGATAGGGGATGATGCCCCTGTTATAGTTCAGTCAATGACAGATACCAAAACCCACGATATAGAGGCAACCCTTGACCAGATAAACAGGCTGTATCAGGCAGGATGTGAGATAGTCAGGGTTGCAGCACCTACAGAAAAAGACGCACTTGCCCTTTCGGAAATCGTAAAAAGGAGTCCTATTCCTGTAATTGCCGATATACACTTTTCCCCCAGAATTGCCTTTATTGCCCTTGAAAGTGGCATCCACGGTATAAGGCTGAACCCGGGAAATATAAACGATGAAGGGAAAATAAGGGAAATACTGGAAGAATGCAAAAAAAGAAACATAGCGGTTAGACTTGGGGTAAATTCAGGTTCCCTTGAGGAAAAACTCCTTGAAAAATACGGCTATCCTACAGGGGAGGCTCTTGCCGAAAGTGCCCTGAACTGGTCTGAGTTTTTTGAAAAGGTGGGATTTAAGAATTTCAAGGTGTCCATCAAAGGCTCAGATGTTCTCCAGAACATAGAAGCAAACAAAATATTCGCAGAAAAAACTGACATTCCCCTCCATATTGGAATAACCGAAGCCGGACCAGCCGGTAAAGGCTCTGTGAAGTCTGCCGTAGGTCTTGGGATACTGCTTTACATGGGAATAGGGGACACAATGAGGGTTTCCCTGACAGCCGACCCTGTGGAAGAGGTTAAGGTTGCCTACCAGATTCTCCAGTCCCTCGGGCTCAGAAGAAGGGGAATTGAGATTATATCCTGTCCAACCTGCGGCAGAATAGAGGTAAACCTTCCTGAAGTTGTCAAAAAAGTAGAGGAGAAACTTGAAGGGGAAACACTCCCTGTAAAAGTGGCAATAATGGGATGTGTTGTGAATGCGATTGGCGAGGCAAGGGAGGCTGACATAGGTCTTGCCTGTGGAAACAAATCTGCAATACTGTTTAAACACGGACAGCCTGTGAAAAGGGTTTCTGAAGAAGAAATGGTAGACGAACTGCTGAAGGAAATAAAAAGTATGAAAGCGGAGAAATAAATGGAGCAGCAGCTTGAGATAAAACTGAGCGGCGTTGCAGTTGATGTTTTGTCTGAGGAATGGCAGGAAGAGGATGTTCTCCAGAAAACCCCTGTGGTTCTTGAAAAGGTTTCCAAAAGAAAAGGTGGATTTACACTCCATATGCGTTCACCGTACGAAAATATAGAATGGTACTTTTCTAAAGGACTGACCCTGTTTAAAAAAATCAATGGACCACAGGGCAGTTTCCTCAGGATTGAACATGAAGACGGGCAGTACTGGGTAGACCTGCCCCTCAATAAACAGCTTCTTGATTTTCTGAAAGAGTTTATGGAGGAGTAAATGGAGAGGCTGATTGAAAAAGCAGAAACCTTAATGGAAGCACTTCCGTTTATCACAAAATTCAGGGGAAAAACATTTGTCATAAAATACGGTGGAAATGCAATGGCAAAAGCCGACCTGAAGGCGGCATTTGCACAGGACATACTTATGCTCAAATACATAGGGATAAACCCTGTGATAGTCCACGGAGGTGGTCCACAGATAGGGGAAGTCCTGAAAAGGATGGGACTGGAAAGTAAGTTTGTAGGCGGACTGAGGGTAACAGACAGGCAGACAATGGAAGTTGTTGAGATGGTACTCGGGGGTCTTGTTAATAAAAACATCGTGATGCTTATAAACCAGTACGCAGGGGGTCATATCAGGGCTGTTGGTCTGACGGGTAAAGACGGAGGCCTTATCAGGGCAAGGAAACTGGATGCAGAGGAGTACTTCAGGCAGATGGGGGATTTCAGACCTACAGAGCTTCTGGATTTAGGGCATGTTGGTGAGGTTGAGTTTGTGGATGTTCAGATACTCAAACACCTTGAGGAGGATAACTACATACCTGTGATAGCCCCTATCGGGTTTGACAGAAATGGAAATGCGTACAACATAAATGCAGATTTTGTTGCCTCTGCAATAGCAGGGGCCTTGAAGGCGGAGAAAGCAATTTTCCTGACGGATATAGAGGGTCTTAAAGATGAAAACGGAAACACCATATCCTCAATAAACGTCCAGCAGATAAACAGAATGATAGAAGAAGGGGTAATAAAGGGTGGAATGATACCCAAAGTAAAAGCCTGTATACAGGCACTGGAGCAGGGTGTCAAAAAAGCCCACATACTTGATGGAAGGGTGCCCCACTGCGTCCTTCTGGAAATCTTCACATCTGAAGGCATCGGGACAGAGATAGTGTCCTGAAAGGTCTGTTAACTAGATTACGGATGTCCGCACTTAACTTTTCAGGAATAAGATTTTAATTTTATCCTTAGATAGAAAAATCTGGAGAAGCCGTTATGGCAAGTAGAAAACTTGAAGACCTTCATCCTGTAACCCGTGAAAAAGCAAGACAGTTTCTGGAGCTTGCCCAGGAAGAGGGAATAGATGTGCTCATATACTGTACCTACCGTTCACCTGAAGAGCAGGAAATCCTGTATATGCAGGGAAGACTGGAAAAATTTGGTATTACACTTGAGGAACTGAACCAGAAAAGAAAAGAGCTTGGCCTATGGCAGTTAACAGAAAAAGAGGCCAGAAGAAAGGTTACCTATGCAAGAGCATGGCAGTCATTTCACCAGTACGGCTTTGCATTTGATTGTGTCCCACTTGCAGGTGGAAAGGCAGACTGGAACAACAGGGAAGCCTATCAGAGACTTGGGGAAATTGGCGAGAAAGTAGGACTGGAATGGGCCGGAAACTGGAAAAGATTCAGAGAATATCCACACTTTCAGGACACAGATACGTATATGAAGGTCGTAAAAAAAGGGAAAATATAAGTTTTATGGGATATTTAAGAGGAATCTTTGCTTTGGGAATATTTTTTCTATTGGCTCCGTTGTTCTTGTTTAGCACAGGAATCGTTTTAGTTTTTCTGTGGTCTGTTGTCGGTTCTGTTTTGCCATTTATTCTTTATGTTTCTGTTTTCTGTTTTATGGCGATTCTTTTAATTGGATTAATGCTTGCAATAAGTGAGATTCGTAAAAATAAAAAGTTCACAGAGAGATTTAAAACCTACAAATACAACCGTATTCCTTCCCACTTTTATCTGTATAAATAAAGCCTGCTTATATGGAGTGTCAAAAACCTGTTATTCCAGAGAAACCAGGGTTTCAGCCTTACCAAATTTTCCGTGTCCAGTTTGAGGGAAAATACTATTATTGTGCAGATGTAGAGAATGCAAGGATAATAGGTGAGAACTGGTTGAGATATAAGAACTGGTGTGAGAGCTTAGAAAACACTTTTAAACAATCCTAAACTGTCCCAATTTTTTGGACAAACTGAAAATCAGTTTTTTAATGTGTCTGGGACAGTTTTTTGGTTATTGAGTATCAACGGTTTGTGAAAGTGGGGGTGTCCCATTTTTTTGGTATAATTTCCAATTTTTTTGGGACACTATTTCGGGAAATACAGGGAAATATAGGGATATTTCGGGATATTGATAGTTCTTGCTTATGCGGAAAATATAATTTGTGTAATGCTTAGGGTGTCCCATTTTTTGGACAAAAGTGTCCCATTTATTAGAATACTTTTCTTATTTGTAGTGAAGTAGTGTATCCTTGTTGTCCTATTGTATGTGTGGAGCCTTCTATAAAGTATTTACCTGAAAATTTATCCCCTAAATCAAGCTCTATAGTTGCTCCTGCTACAAGTAAGGGATTTCCTTCAACTGTTATAGTTCCTGATTGTTTAAATCTATTTTTTTGTTTTAACATTGATATGGCAAGCTTTTTGGCTTCTTCTGTGTTTTCTACTTTTTGATTTATTTTTAAGATTTCTCCTATTTCTATATCTGGATCTATATATTCGTATTTGAAATCTTTATTTTCTTTTGGGTCATGGTAGTAAACAATCGCTCCTTTGTAAATCTTTGCAGTGTTATCGTCTAAATCACAATCTATAAGGTCTGTTTCTTTGAATGTTTCTATAGGTGCTTGATTTTCAAGTTCTTCTTGCTGTATGAAAAAGAGTTTATCTGGGGTTATTTTTTGGAAGTATCCGTATTTTTTCGCAAGTTTTTCTATAAACTGGCTATCTGTTTCGTTTTGCTGGAGTATGTTTTTTATTTGTAGGTCTTGTGTTTGTTTTATTACTGGTGTAAGACTGTTTTCAGCCCCTATTTGTGAAATTATTTGAGATAAACTTGTATTTTGAAAGGTTCTACTTTTTTTAGTTGTCTTTATTGTTGATTTTTTAACGATAGATAATGCTTTTATTGTTGCTGTATAGAGTTTTCTTTTAAAGTTATCTCTTTTGAATATTCCGCAGTAAGTATATTCTCCAGATTTAAGGTGTTTTATGTAAAGTTTTATTTCTAAATCTGGTGTTGGAAATGAACTTGTTGTAAATTCTTTATCTGAGTTGTCTAAAACTATTGATAAGTCATTTACTGCTGATACATTGTCGGTGTATCTAATTTCTAATATATAAGGTCGCAAATCTTTTGTTATGTCCTTTCCTTCAAAATATAAAACAAAATCTGGTATTACTGGCGTTTCCATATTGGTAGTTTATCCTCTGT
>JAADEU010000030.1 GCA_013153235.1 Aquificota bacterium
GGATAGATTTTTTATCCTTCTGTTTTATCTGCTGTTTTTTGTGACAGGTGCTTACCAGATGGTAATTGGTGGACTGGTGATGAGTTTTAAGGTTTTACCTGTGGGACAGTTAACATTTAATTTTGATATATTCCCTTTTATTCTTGAAAAGGCACCCCTTATTTTTTATATGGGATTCAAGATAGCCTTTCCATTTGTCCTGATTCTGTTTATGGTTAACGTAGCCCTTGCCCTTATAAACCGTCTTATACCCCAGATTAATGTCTTTATAGTAGGTCTCCCCCTTCAGATTTTTGTGGGCCTTGCATCGCTGGTCTTTGCAACATCTCTGCTGATTTACTTTTCCATTTCAGTGATAAACAATTTTGCCGAAACTTACATAAAGGCTATAGGGATAATGGGAAGGTAAATGGCTAAAGACCCCAGCAAAACGGAAAAGGCCACCCCCCGGCGGCGTCAGAAGGCAAGGGAAGAGGGACAGGTAGCAAGGAGTCAGGACATACCTATTGCTGCCACTTTACTTGTTACATTTCTGGCCCTTATAGCTTATATCCCCTACTCCTACAATCTGCTTTCTGACTATTTCAGGTACACATTTTCTGACCCAATTTATCTGTTTCCGGAAGAAAACGGCAGTTTTATTTCATATACGATTAAGGTAATTGCCCTGCTTGTATCGCCTATATTTCTGGTTCTCCTTGCCACAGGTATTGTTTCAAATGTGGCCCAGTTTGGATTTTTGATTTCAACAAAGGCAATGGCCCCAAAGCTTGAGAGACTGAATGTAATAAAAGGGTTAGGTAGACTTGTTTCCCTGAAGACGGCCTTTGAACTGGTCCGGAATCTGCTTAAGCTGATACTTGCCACCGTTGTGGCTTACTTTCTGGTTATGAAGATTATAAATGAGTCCTTTAATATGTCCTTTATACCCCTGACCCACGAGGTTTACTTTCTGTTTAAATACACACTTATGCTGATTCTTGCCTTTGCCGTTGTGTCCATACCTGTGGCGATTATTGATTTTATCTATAGAAAATGGGAGTACGAAGAGAACCTGAAAATGTCAAAACATGAGGTAAAAGAAGAGAGGAAAATGTACGAGGGAAATCCCCAGGTAAAGGCTGCCATCAGGAAGAAGCAGAGGGAGATGGCCATGATGAGGATGATGGCCGAGGTCCCCAGGGCGGATGTTGTAATCACGAACCCTGACCACTACGCCGTGGCACTGCTGTACGAAAGGGGTAAAATGAATGCCCCCAAGGTTGTGGCAAAGGGTAAAAATATAATTGCAGAAAAAATCAAGAAGATAGCCAGAGAACACGATGTACCTGTAGTTGAGGACCCACCTCTGGCCAGAGCCCTTTACTCCTCTGTTGAGGTGGGTGAGTTTATCCCTGAAAAGTTTTATGTGGCAATAGCTAAGATTCTTGCCAGAATCTACAGGGAGAAAAACCTACTTTCCTAATCCAAACACATTTGAAAGGGTGTTAATGTAGTTAAAGTAGGCTGCAATTGTGACTGCCTCAAATAACTGACTGACTGTCCACCCCATGTTCAGGATTCTATCAAGCTCCTCTTTGGTGATTTTGTAGTTATCTTTTCTGGAAGCCCTGACGGCAAATCTAATCAGTTCCCTTTCCTTTTCCGGAATGTTCATACTGTCTATTCCTTTAAGGGTTTCCTCTATCTCCTCTTCACTCATACCAAGCATTTTTGCAATATTTTTGTGAACATCAACACACATTGGACAGTTATTTTCCAGTGATACCAGAAGTGCTATCCTTTCCTTGATGGAATAGGGCAGTTCCGTCTGGTTCAGGAGCAGGGTTTTAACGCAGTTGTCAGTCATAAAATAGATATCCTTTCTTATGGCCAGAAGCTGAAAGATTTCCCCGAGCTTGCCTGTTTTGTTCAGTATTTCTCTGGCAAGCTTCTGGATTTCCGGGTCCATTTCTTCAAGTTCTGGAAGTTTGATGTAAGCCATGATGCCCTCCTGGGGTTTGATTCTGTTATTAATTATAGCAGAATATTATGAATTATCTGTTTTTTCCGTTTTTCTTTTTTAACTGGGCGATAATTCTGACGATTTTGTCTGCCATCTTGGGGTCTATGTAGTCCATAAGAATTCCGGCTTTTGATTCTTTCATGTTGTAGATTATGTAAGCTGCCTTCGTTGGGTCCTTCATTTTTGAGATTCTTTCTGCCGCGAGTTCAGGGTCTTCATCCACCGCTTTTTCAAATACCTTGGCAAGTTTCTTATACCTTTCGGACCTTAATTTTTTTTCAAGTTCCTCAAGCTGTTTTTTTTCCTCTGCAAGTTTTTTTCTCTCTTCTTTAATCTGGGACAGGAGTTTTTCATTTTTCTGTATCATCTGTTTAATCTCTTCCCTGAGCTTTTCAAGCCTCTGGATTTCCCTCTGGAGCTCTGTTTCGGCTGGGGATTTACCTTCTGCCTTCCCAGATGAGGAAATTATAAGGAGGATAAGCAGACTAACGCTTCCTATTAAAAATTTCATCAATAAGCTGGGTTTCTTTTCTGAGTTCCTCAATATTTTTTTCATTTTCCAGTTTTTTCTTGTAATTCCTGATTGCTTTTTTTTCGGCATTTTTTTCTTTTATTATTACCCTTACAGCCTCTGCATCCTGCTCAAGTTTCTCTATTCTGGACTGTATCTTTTTCAATCTCTTCAGAATGTTCTGCATGTAATTGTTTTTTACCAGTATGGAAAAAACATCCGAAGGAAATCCCGGTTCTTCAAGATTCCTGTATTCCTCTTTCAGTTTTCTCTCCTCAAGGCGTAAACGGGCTATCTCCTTTTCTATGGCGTACAGTTTCTGTCTTTCGTGTTTTATCTCATGTTCAAGCTTTTTTAAAAAACCCTCTAAAACATCCATAATCTATTATGATAAAAAATCAAACACTGTTTGACAAAGTTTTTCATAAATTATAGACTAATTTAGTCAATAAAGAGATGGAGGCTGCCATGGGAGAGTACAAGAGACCGGTTGTATCTGTAGTGGGAGCGGGGAATGTTGGTGAGCATGTTGCCAACCTCATTGCAATCAAGGAACTTGCCAATGTCAGGATGTTTGACCTTGCCAGAAAAGACGGGGACAAGGTCTATGAGATAGTTAAGGGAAAGGCCCTTGATATAAAACAGATGGCTGCTGCCATCGACTGTGATGTTGAGGTGGAGGGATTTACTGTTACACCGGATGGAGAGGGTTATGAGCCCCTTAAAGGTTCTGATATTGTGGTCGTTACCGCTGGCTTTCCAAGAAGGCCAGGGATGAGCAGGGATGACCTGCTTTCAAAAAATGTTGGGATAATCAGAACCATCTCAGAGAGAATAGCCGAATTTGCACCTGAGGCGATAGTTATCGTTGTATCCAACCCTGTTGATGTGCTGACTTACGCAGCCTATAAACTGACAGGATTTTCAAAAAATAAAGTGATGGGAATGGCTGGTGTTCTGGATACAGCCAGATTTAAGGCTTTCCTCTCTATGGAACTTAAGGTTTCTGTCAAGAACATAAATGCCTATGTCCTTGGTAGCCACGGGGACGATATGGTTCCACTGCTTTCGGTTTCAAATGTTGGTGGTGAGCCCCTTACAAAACTGATTCCTGAGGACAGGCTTAAAGAGATAGTAGAAAGAACCAAGTTCGGTGGTGGTGAGATAGTATCCCTTATGGGAACGTCCGCCTACCATGCCCCTGGCGCATCTGTGGTTGAAATGGTTGAGGCAATCCTTAACGACAAGAAGGAGATTTTACCCTGTTCTATATACCTTGATGGTGAAGATGCACAGCACTACAGTGCTGAGGACATATGCATAGGTGTTCCTGTTAAACTCGGTGCACAGGGTGTTGAAGAGGTCGTAAAACTGGACTTTACAGACGAGGAGAAAAAACTCTGGGAATCTTCTGTCAAGTCGGTTAAATCCGGTATAGAAAGAATAAAAGAGCTGGGGCTGATTTAAGATGAGAGAGATTCATGTCAGTCAGATTATAGATAAAGTAAAACAGATGGTGATGGATGCTGAGTACAATCTACCTGAGGATTTTGTCAGTGCACTTGAAACGGCAAAAAACTTCGAAGAATCACCGATAGGCAGAGAGATAATAGAAACGATTCTGGAAAATGCCTCAGTGGCTTCCACCGAGAGGGTTGCCTACTGTCAGGACACAGGATATCCGGTTTTCTTTGTGGAAATAGGTCAGGATGTTCATATTACAGGTGGAAATATCAAGGATGCCATAAATGAAGCTGTAAGACAGGCCACAAAAGAGGGATATCTCAGGGCCTCGCTTGCATTTGACCCTGTTTTTGAAAGGAAAAACACAGGCGACAACACACCAGCCCTGATATACTTTGATTTTGTTCCAGGTGACAGGATAAAGATAAAGTTCGCCGCCAAAGGTGGTGGTTCAGAAAACCAGAGTAAGCAGGTTATGCTCAGACCGGCAGACGGCCTTGAGGGTGTTAAAAAGTTTGTGCTGAAAACAATCGCCAATGCAGGGCCAAATGCCTGTCCACCATTTACCGTAGGTGTTGGAATAGGAGGTACATTTGATTACTCTGCAGTTTTGGCAAAGAAGGCACTGTTCAGACCTATAGGACACAGGCATCCAGACCCTAAAATTGCCATGCTTGAGGAAGAACTCCTCCAGCTCGCGAATCAGCTTGGGGTAGGTCCCCTTGGATTTGGGGGAACAACAACGGCAGTTGATGTAAAAATAGAGGTTGCACCGGTACATATCGCATCTCTACCGGTGGCTGTAAACATACAGTGCCACGCAAACAGACATTCTGAAATAGAAATCTAAAAAGAGGATAGGAAGGGTGAGTCAGGTAAAGAAAATTACTACACCACTTACAGATGATGTTGTGAAGGAACTGAGAGCAGGGGACAGGGTTCTCCTCAGCGGTTATGTGTACACCGCAAGGGATGCTGCCCACAAAAGAATGCTTGAGGAATATGAGAAAACAGGAAAGCTTCCATTTGATATCAGGGGTCAGGTGATATACTATGTCGGTCCAACACCACCAAAACCAGGTCAGGTTATAGGTTCTGCAGGACCGACAACAGCCTACCGGATGGACAAATACACACCAAAACTTCTTGAACTTGGGTTGAAAGGCACTATAGGGAAAGGATGGAGAGGGCCTGAGGTTAAGGAGGCACTGCAAAAATACAGAGGTGTTTACTTCGCCGCCTACGGAGGTACGGCGGCGCTTTTATCAAAGCATATCAAATCTTCCGAGATAATAGCCTATGAGGATTTAGGACCTGAAGCCATAAGAAAGCTGTATTTTGAGGACTTTCCTGTGGTCGTTGCCAACGACATATACGGCGGCGACATATTTGAGGAAGGTCAGAAAAAATACAGAAAAATAGAAATAGACCCTTAAGGAGGACAGGATGAAGGTACATGAACATCAGGCAAAGGAGATATTTAAAAAATACGGACTACCTGTTCCGCAGGGATACCCTGCATTTACAGTAGAGGAGGCTGTTGAGGCAGCCCAGCAGATAGGAAAATTTCCAGTCGTGGTAAAGGCGCAGATTCATGCCGGTGGTAGAGGTAAAGCCGGTGGTGTAAAACTTGCCCATAGCCTCGATGAAGTTCAGAAATACGCAGCTGAGCTTCTGGGAAAGACACTGGTAACATTCCAGACTGGTCCTGAAGGACTGCCTGTAAGCAGGATATACATCGAAGAAGGGACAAATATAGACAAGGAGTACTATGTTGCAATCACCCTGGACAGAAGTAAGTCCAAGTTAATCATAATGGCATCTGCCGAAGGTGGAATGGAGATTGAAGAGGTTGCTGCCACAAACCCGGACGCAATTATCACAGAGGTTATAGACCCGTTTATGGGTCTCAGACCATTTCAGGCAAGGAATATAGCCCTGAAACTTGGTTTTCCAAAAAATCTGATAAACAAGGTGGCCGGTGTATTCCTTAAACTGTACGATGTGTACATGAAGGAAGATGCCTCGATGGTTGAAATTAACCCTCTGGTACTGACAAAAGAGGGTAATATCGTTGTTCTTGATGCGAAGGTGGATTTTGATGACAACGCATTATTCAGACATCCTGACATAATGGAAATGGAAGACCCTACACAGGAGTCTGAGCTTGAGGTTAAGGCAAAGCAGTACAACCTGAACTACATCAAACTTGATGGAAACATCGCATGTATGGTAAACGGTGCCGGTCTTGCCATGGCAACAATGGATACAATTAAGCTTGCCGGTGGAGAACCTGCAAACTTCCTTGATGTCGGTGGTTCTGCGAATGCAGAGCAAATCGCAAACGCCTTCAAGATAATACTGTCTGACCCTAATGTTAAGGCAATCTTCATTAACATATTCGGTGGTATCCTCAGATGTGACAGACTTGCAGAGGGTATCATCCAGGCATCAAAAGAGGTTAAACCACATGTACCTATCGTTGTCAGGATGGAAGGTACAAACGTTGAGCTTGGAAAGAAGATGCTTGCAGAATCTGGGCTTGACCTTATTCCTGCAGATACAATGTGGGAAGGGGCCCAGAAAGCTGTAGAACTCGCAAAACAAGCATAATAAAGGAGGAAGGAAATGAGCGTACTTGTAAATAAAGACACAAAGGTTATAGTTCAGGGAATAACAGGAAGGGAAGGTTCTTTCCACGCAACCCAATGTAAGGCGTACGGAACACAGGTTGTTGGTGGAGTCACACCTGGAAAAGGTGGTCAGGATGTGGAAGGAATACCTGTTTTTGATTCAGTTAAGGAAGCAGTTGAAAATACAGGGGCAGATTGCTCCCTCATATTCGTGCCACCTCCATTTGCAGCAGATGCTGTAGTGGAAGCGGTGGACGCAGGGATAAAAACCGTTATCTGTATCACAGAGGGAATCCCCGTTAACGACATGATACCTGTAAAACAGTACATAAAAACTTACTATCCGGATACAGTTCTTATAGGTCCAAACTGTCCCGGTGTTATAACCCCTGAAGAGGCAAAAATCGGAATTATGCCAGGTCATATTTTCAGAAGGGGTAAGGTGGGAATTGTGTCAAGGTCCGGAACCCTTACCTATGAAGCCGCATTCCAGCTGTCAAACAGGGGAATAGGCCAGTCAACGGTTATCGGGATAGGTGGTGACCCTGTTCCAGGAACTGTATTTGCGGATGTTCTCAAATGGTTCCAGGACGACCCTGAAACTGAAGCCATCGTTATGATAGGGGAAATCGGTGGAACGGCAGAAGAAGAAGCTGCCGAGTTTATAAAAGAGTATGTGACAAAGCCTGTTGTTGCCTACATTGCCGGTGTGACAGCACCTCCAGGAAAGAGAATGGGACACGCAGGTGCTATTATTGCAGGTGGCAAAGGTACAGCTGAAGAGAAGTATAAAGCCCTTGAGGCTGCCGGAGCAAAAACGGTGAAGAACATATCATTCATCGGAGATGCTGTGGCAGAAGTTCTGAAATAAAAGGATTACCAGAGCCCCCTTTTAAAGGGGGCTTTTTTTATTTAAAGAGCATTTTGTCCAGATTTTTCATTAATCTGTCCACTTCACCGGAGAGTTTAAATTTCATATCATTGAGCATCCATGTAAGGGTAGATGCTATTATCGTTCCTATAAAAAATCTTGCCCCTATCTCCGGGTCAATATCCACAACCTCACCTTTTTCTATTCCCTCTTTTATAATCTCGGTGATTCCCTTTTTATAACCCAGGATAGCCTCTTTCAGGGCCTTTTTCTTGTCAGGATTTCCCAGATAAACTACATCTGAAAAAATCACTCTTGGCAGTATCCTTGTCTTCTCAATAAGCTTAAAATGCTCCTTGTAAATCAGCTTCAGTTTTTCCCGTGTGGTCTTACCCCTTGAGGCCTTTTTCAGAACTTCCTCAAGCTGGTCCTTCAGATGCTCAAGGAAGTAAACAATCATCTCGTCCTTATTCTTAAAGTATTTGTAGATTGCCGGCTGGGATACACCAAGCCGTTTTGCCACCTCCACTGTGGAGACCTCTGAAAGGCCCTTCTCTGCGATAATCTGGGAGATTATCATAAAAACCTCTTCCTTCCTCTCTTCTATGCTCTTCCTCTTTCTCAACGCTTTCCTCTGTTTTTTTAATTTAAGTTTTTTATAAATTTAATAAAAAATGTTGCACAGGGCTACACGGTATATTATAATTAATTAACATAAAGTTATAAAACTATAACCGTAGGTGGCAGGATGAAGAAAATTCTGGCAGGGTTACTGGCAACTTACTGTATATCTTATGGTATCACCCTGGATGAGCTTATCAACAGGGCCGTTCAGACAAGTCCTGTTCTGAAGGAAAAACAGGTGGAGGCAAAAATCCAGCAGGCCCGTAAAAAGAGCATCCGGGGAAGTAGATTTGGCAGTATTGATGTATTTGTAAATGGTGTCAGGTATGAAAACACACGGATTCTCTATCCTCTAACCCCTCCCATTGACCCAAGAAGACTGGTTGGGGCAAGGAATCAACTCATAACAGGGATAAGGTACTCACTTCCCCTTTTCACAGGTTTTGAGATAGAAAAGAATGTTGAGATATCATCAATAAGTGAAAAGGTGAAAAATATTGACTACAGGCTGACAAAGAACCAGCTAATATACAACATAAAGTCTGTCTATCTGAAAATCCTCGAACTGCAAAAACAAACACTTTCTCTGAATGCCTACCGTGACTCCCTGAAAAAACTGTATGATGATGTCAGGCTTGCTGTTGACCTTGGGAAGAAACCGGAAACAGACCTGCTGAAGGTGGAGTACCAGCTTAAAGATGTTGAATCGCAGATTTCCAGAGTAAAGAACTCCATTGTTTCCCTTAAGGAGACCCTCAGGTCGCTGGTTGGGGATGATAGTATAGACCTGTCAGAGATTGAGGATGTGAAGATTACACAGTACGTTCAGACTGAGGAAGGGGAGTACAGACAGAGGATAGGCAGCCTTGATATTTTGAAGAAGGCAGAGATGGGAGAAAAGATAGCCGTCAAAAAGCTTGAGATAGCAAAGGGAAAATACCTTCCCAGGGTATTTTTAAATGCATCTGCCCAGAGAAATATGGGAAACAGTGAGTACAAAGACCTGTGGCAGATAGGCTTCACGGTAGAATTTACCCTGTTTGATTTTGGCAGAAGAAAACACCAGTACATACAGTCAAAACTCGAGGTGGAGAAGGCCAGACTGGAAAAACAGATTCTAAAGCTGAAGGTCAGGGAAAAGATTGCCGATGCTCTCAGTCAGATAAAAAGTGCCTCATCTGCTGTTGAAGCGGCAAAAAAACAGATAGATTATGCAAAAAAGGTGGAAGAGGTTGAGAGGGCAAAGTATATGGAAGGGGTCACAGATATGTTTAACTATCTGTATGCAAAATCACAGAGGTTGATGGCCGAGACCTCCTTTTACAACTCCCTTTACGAAAGGGAAAGGGCAATAGCTTACCTGAAATATATTTTAGAGGAGTACAAAGATGAGTAAACTGGTAAAGGCTTTAATATTTTTTATTATAGTGGCTCTGCTTGTGGTAGGTGGTATCAGGCTGGTAAAGATAAGAAAAGAGCAGGTCTCAAATCTTCCAACCCCTGAAAGACCAGTTTATCTGGTTGAAGGAGCAACCGTTAAAAAAGGGAGTATTACGGTAGAGGATAAATTCCTCGGTCTGTTCAGACCGTATAATACAGTTGAGGTAACATCAAAGGTTTCAGGGTACGTAAAAAAGATACATGTCAAAACAGGCCAGCATGTGAAAAAAGGGGATATCCTTGTCAGTATTGATGACACACCGGTCAGGAAGGAGATACAGATTGCCAGGATAGACATTGAAAATCTCCAGATTCAGCTTGATTCCCTGAGGGCAAAAAAAGAGGCGGTGGAAACGGACCTCAAGACAAAGGAGAATATCTACAGAAGGGATAGCAGACTCTACGAAAAAAAGGCCATCTCCAGGGAAGCCCTTGAAAGGAGTTATACCGCCTACATGATGGCTCAGGCACAGCTTGAAGAGGTTAAAACCGCCATAAAAAACACACAGAACAAAATCAAACAGCTAAAAGATAAAATAGAAAGCCTGAAAAACGAGCTTTCCTACCTGCAGATAAAATCTCCTGTTAACGGAATTGTCCAGAGAATCAACTTCAGGGAAGGAAATCTGGTGGTTCCAGGAAAACCGGTCCTGAATGTTGAAAGCTCAGAAAGGTACGAGATAGTGGTAAAACTGCCTCCTGATTATCTTGTTTCTGAAGGAGACAAAATGACAGTTGATTTTGGAGGAGAGAAAAAAGAACTGAAGGTTATGATGGTCTGTCCTGCAACAAGTCCTGAATTTCTAAAGGTGATTAAAACAAGGATAGGATACAAACCTGACGGAGTTGTATCAAACAGTCTTCTGAATGTTTCTATACTCAAAAGCTACAGTGGTTATGTGGTTCCTGCTAATGCCGTCTTCAGTATTACGGACGGGGATTACATACTGGTTGCAGAAGGGGATAGATTTACCAGACTGCCGGTAAAGGTTGTTGCCACAGACGGCAGACATTCTGTTATACAGGGAGACGGAATACAGGAAGGAATGGCCGTTGCCGTAGGTGAGGAAAGTAAACTCAGACTCCTTTCCCTTGGGAAAAAAGGAAAAGTTATTCTCAAGGAGAGTAAGTAATGAATTTCAGTATAGTAGA
Organism: Aquificota bacterium; assembly: GCA_013153235.1. Classification (GTDB taxonomy): domain Bacteria; phylum Aquificota; class Aquificia; order Aquificales; family Hydrogenothermaceae; genus Persephonella_A. Next base: position 10,701 of record JAADEU010000030.1, read on the forward strand.
GTACATCCTTAAAAGGCCCTACTTCGTTCTGTCTGTATTACTGGCGATGACTGTCCTTGGTGTTATCGGTTTCTTTGAGATGAAGCAGAAGCTATTTCCAGATGCCAACAGGCCTTCTGTTTCTGTGGTTGTTGTCCATCCCGGTGCATCTGCGAAGGATATGGCCGAGAATGTGGCCATCCCAATAGAAAGAAGGCTGTTTACAATAGACAAGGTGAGAACGGTTTCCTCAGTCTCCAACGATGAGGTTGCCGTTATAACAGCAGAGTTTGAATATGAGAAGGATATAGAACAGGCTGCAACAGACGTACAGAATGAGATAAACAAGGTAAAGTCCCTTCTTCCGGCTGGCATTAAAGAGCCCCAGATTTACAAGGTGACAGATGCAACAGCTCCGGTAATGGTTATATCTGTTTATCCTGTGGATAAAAGTCTGAACCTTGCAGATGTTAGACAGATAGCTGAGAACCAGATAAAAAACAGACTCCTCAGACTCCCTGAGGTTGCAAATGTTGATGTTTTCGGGGGTTACAAAAAGGAGGTTTTTGTTGTCCTTGACAGGAAAAAACTGGACAGATACGGAATTCCTGTCTCGATGGTTCTTTCCCGTATCCAGCAGACAAACGAAGATATCCCTGTTGGTATTGTGGTAAGCAGTCAGAATGAGTTTCTTGTAAAATCGGTCAACAAGGCAAGAACACTGAATATGCTGAAAAATCTCCAGATTACACCATCAGTAAAGCTGTCAGATATAGCGGAAATCAAGTACGACTACTACACAAACAGGTCACTGTATTACGGTAATGGAAAACCGGCGGTGGCTCTGGCCATTCAGAGACAGCCTACAGGTGATGCCCTGAAAACAATAGATGCTGTGAAAGAGCTTCTGCCCCGCCTCAAGGAAGAATTTCCATCACTTGGCTTTGAGATATCCGATACCCAGGAGAAGATTATCCGTCTGAGTAATCTGAATATGTTTGAGGCGTTGAGGGATGCCATTATTATTACTGCTTTTGTTATATTTTTCTTCCTTGCAAACACAAGACAGATGATAATAGCAGGCATCTCCATCCCTTTTGTTTACAGTATAACAATCGGAATAATGTGGCTCCTGGGAATGGAGTTCAACGTTGTTACCCTGACGGCGATAATTCTGACCCTGGGAATGCTTGTTGATGATGCTGTTGTTATACTGGAAAATATAGAGAGACACCTTCACGAGCTGAAGGAACCTGTTAAGGATGCTGTGGTCAATGGAACAAAGGAGGTTGTATTTGCAGTTCTGGCCGGAACCATAGCAACCTCTGTTGTTCTGATTCCCCTGCTTTTTGTAGGGGATTACCCTGAAAAAATATTCAGACCCCTTGCGGAAACACTCCTGATAGCCGTTATTGTTTCATACTTTGTTTCCATCAGTGTGATACCTCTTCTGGCACCATTCCTCCTGAAGAAAACAGCAGGTAAAAACAGGGTTGAAAGTGCTGTTTACCGGATTTCTGAGTTTATACTCAGACCACTGAAGAACCTGTACACAACTGCAGTTAATGCGGTGTTAAACAGGAATATACTTGCCCTGCCTTATTTTGCCGTGGTCATAGTGCTGTTTGTTATCAGCGTAAAGGTTATACTTCCTGTTGTCGGGAAGGAGATAATGCCCCCTATGGATACCGGTATTGTCAAGGCAAGTATCACAACAGACAGCAATCTGTCTGTTAATCAGGTCAGGGAGATAGTGGAAAGAATATCCAGAATGCTTTCTGAGGATAAAAGGGTTGAGATGTTCTCAATCTCTGTTGGCTCAGAACCGGGGGTGCTGACAATAGGTTCAGGTGAATCTACCCAGTCAATTTCCATGACAATACACTATATAGATAGATTCCACAGGGATGAAACAATCTGGGATATAGAGAGGCAGCTTAGAGAAAAGATATGGCAGATACCCGGACTCAAGTATGTACATGTATATGATTATGGTGCTACCCCACTTTCTTCCATTAAGGGAAATCTTGATGTCAGGATAAGTGGTGAAGACCTGAAGGTACTTGACCAGCTTGGAAACAAAATAATGGAAGTTGTCTACAACGTCAAGGGACTGACATCAGTTTCAAAAACGTGGGACTACGATAAGGTTGTTTATAACATAAAGATAGACCATAAGAAGGCCCTTACCTACGGACTCACCCCATATACTATAGCAACACAGCTTGGTGCAGGTGTGAGGGGAGCAGTTGTATCCCTGTACAATATCCCAAATGAAAGCTCCCTTACTGTAAGGGTGATTTATCCTGAAGGGGACAGGTCATCACCTGTAGATATAAGCAGGTTCTACATAGACACACCCCAGGGCAAGATTCCACTGTCTGCAGTTGCAACCATTCAGAAAATTATTGAACCAACAAAAATAACCAGACAGGACCTTAACTACACAATGGACATCCTTGCATACAGGGAAAAAGCGGCAATAACCCACATAGTTGAGAACTATCACAGGGCATTTAAAGAAGCCGGAATACAGATTCCACCCGGGTACAGTATAAGTAACGAAGGTGATATTAAACAGCTTACTGACTCTATGGGAAGGATGATTAAGGCCATTGGTCTTGGAATTGTATT
>JAADEU010000026.1 GCA_013153235.1 Aquificota bacterium
AATTCTCTGTATAAATATTTCCCATCGGTTTATCTATGCTATTGGCCACAGAAAAAAAACTGATTAATAATATACCTAAAAACGTGTATAGAACTTTTTTAATCATCACAAGCATCCTCTTGATTTTTTATTACCATTAATAAATATTTACTGTTTTTATGAAAAAATCGTGAGTTATAAAGGTATTTTTAAAACGGTGAGGAAATCCCTGCCAATATGTGTTTTAATTTCCCCTCCATACTGGGAGATGAGGAATTCTGCAATCTCAAGGCCTATACCGGCTCCTTTGTTGACTGTACCCACATCATTTTTGATGAATATGTACACATACTTGCCATCTGAACACATCTTGATGTGTATCCTCTTTTCAGAAAACTTAACGGCATTCTCAATCACCGTAAACAGTATATTTTCTATGTCGTTAGGGTCTATCTTAATATAGATATTTTTCAGTCGTGTGATTACATCCCTGTCTTTCAGGTTCTCAATAAAATGGTGAAGGATATCCTCTACAAGGTCTTTGAGGTTTACCGTTTTTATATTTTTCTCTGCATTCCCAAGGTTTTTCAGTGTTCTTATGGTGAATTTAAAATCTTTTTCTATCAGGGAATAGGCACTTTCCAGTCTGTTTACCGCCTTTATCCTGCATTTGGATTTTATCAGGTCAATGTTTATTCTCTGAACAGATAAGAAGTTCCCCAGTTTATGTGTTATGGTCAAAATAAGTATTTCCAGGTACCTGCGCAGGTATTCCTCTTTCTTAATGTATTTTATTATGGTGAAGTAGATGAGTAGCATTGTGGACAGTATCAGAACTGCGTCCCACATGAGGAGGGTTGTGGCAAACTCCTTTGTTTTTCTGGTTTTGTATTCTTTATCCAGGGTGACGTACCTTCCGTTTACCATTCCGATTATTTCGTAGGAAGGACTGTCAGGAAGCCTGTCAAACAGTTTTATGTATTCCGGTAGTCTGACAGATGGATTGTACCGGTAGACCTCCATGTACAGCCTGGACTCCCTGTAAATCTGACCCTCGATACTGTATTTGAAAAACAATACAGCCACCAGATTTATCGCCGAAAGTCCCAGGGCAAGTATAAATGTAAATGTAATCAGGACTTTGTTTTCAAAAGACAAAAAATTTTTTTTCATTCCAGCTTATAACCTCTCCCTTTGTATGTTTTGATTGAATCTTTTGGAAGAATCTTCCTTAACTCCTTTATGTACGTTCTCACGATTTCATCACCTACAGGTTTATCTCCCCAGACGTGCTTCAGGATTCTTTCTGTTTCTACTATAGAGCCCCTATTTCTGAGAAGAAAATGTAGCAGTTCCCATGCTGTTTTTGAAAGTTTTATTTCTTTTCCTTCTTTTGAAACAGTTTTTCCGGTTATGTTAATCTCAACATCTCCTATTTTTATAACCTCGTCAATATGTCTCCTCTTTGTCAGGGCATTTATCCTCAGGAGCAGTTCTTTGGGGTTGAAGGGTTTGGTCAGATAATCGTCTGCCCCCAGGTTAAAGCAGACCTCCTTGTCTTTTATGTCTGATTTGGCCGTAAGGATTATGACAGGGGTTGTAATCCCTTTGTTCCTCAGCTGCCTGAGGATATCCTCTCCACGGGAATACTTCAGGATAAGGTCAAGGATTATCACATCGTACTGTTCAAAATTAAATATCTCATCAATATCCCTGTCGTCTTTTATCCAGTGTACTTCTATTCCATTATCCCTGAGGTATTCTTCCAGACTTTCCCCCAGGATAGGGTCGTCTTCTATAAGCAAAACCCGCATTTTCTCCCCTTGTGTTTTAGTTTTAAAATTAATGTTAACAAAACTCAAGTTCAAGGAGACTATAATGAAGATTGTTGCTCTGCTACTTGCAGCAGGTTCAGGTAAAAGATTCGGCGAAAAGAAGCAGTTTATTAAACTGAAGGGTGAGCCTCTATTCCAGTACTCCCTGAATACCGTTAATAAAATCGATGTAATAACAGATATCGTCCTTGTTCTTCCCCCGGAAGATGTGGAAAGGATAAAGGTTTTTTCATTTAAAAATGTTATTAAGGTTGCCGGTGGTGGTGAGAGGCAGGAGTCTGTTTTTAATGGGTTAATGGCAGCTGGGGATGCGGATATTGTGGTTGTACATGATACAGCAAGACCATTTGCAACAGAAAGGATGTTCATTGACGGAATAAATAATGTAAAAAAAGGGTGGGACGGGAGTATAACCGCCTTGAAGGCCAGGGATACTATCAAGGTTGTCAGGGATGATACTGTAGTGGATACTCCAGACAGAAAGAAGCTTTATATAGCCCAGACCCCACAGACCTTTGACTTTAATAAGCTTGTTGATGCCCACAGAAAAGCTATAAAACAGGGAGTTACAGCCACAGACGACAGTTTCCTTATGGAAAGGGCCGGGTACAGAATTACGGTAAATGAGGGGTCTGTTTTGAATTTCAAAATTACAACCAGGGAGGATATTGTTCTGGCAAACTGTCTGGTAAAGGGAAAAAAGCCTTTTTAAAAAATTTGTAAAAAATGGAGGGGAGTTTAAGTTAATTAATATAAACACCGCTGGAGGGGACAAAATGGCATCAGATGAAACAAAAATTGATATGGAATTGTACTACAAAAGGTTTCTTTCCCTGTTTGAAGAGGTAAAAAAAGATTATCCGAAGTTTGTTGAGTCTTTTATGGGTTTTTTCAAGGCAACAGAGGGACCGGGAGCCCTTGATTCAAAAACAAAAGAGCTTATTTCCATAGCACTTTCTGTAAAATCCCAGTGTCCTTACTGTATAGCATTCCATGTGAAAAATGCTATTTCCCATGGGGCAACAAGGGCAGAGATTGTTGAATCTGCAATGGTTGCAGCGTTAATGGGCGGAGGGCCATGTGTAGCCTATATGAAATACGTGTTTGATGCCTGTGATGAGTTTGTGGCCGGATAATTACATTATTGGATTTTCTTTTGGTTTATAGGCTTCAAGGTGTGCCGTTGAGTTCAGGAGTTTGATGGATACACCTTCGTTGTTCACCTGAAGTATGGTTATTCCTGTGTTGGAATGCTTGAGTGCCCACAGGTTTTCCATTCCCATACCGCAGGCCACACAGAGGATACCCTGTATTGAACCACCGTGTGCCACCACCAGTATGTTCTGCTCCGGAAGGTCCAATATGTCCCTGTAAAAAGAGGCCAGTCTGCTTTCAAACTCTGTAATTTCCTCCTGGGATGGAAGCGGGCATGCAACGGGATTTTTCAACCAATTCTGGAATGTCTGGTAATCTGTTTCAAAGATGTGGTCGTAGCTTCTGCCTTCCCACTGGCCAAACTTCATTTCTCTGATTCTTGGGTCCTTTTCCACAGGAAGCTCCAGTACATCCCCGATTATTGTGGCCGTTCTGTAAGCCCTTCTGAGGTCTGAACTAAAAATCCTGTCTATACTGAACCTTTTCAGGGCTTCGGCGGCAAGTCTGGCCTGAACAACACCTGCAGGGGTAAGGTCTGTATCTATATGACCCTGTACAATCCGCTTTGCGTTGTATTCACTTTCGCCGTGTCTGACCAGAATAATGTTTTTCAAGGCTGTCCTCCTATTTCCAGAAGAACAGGAACTTCTTTGCACTCATTGAATTTTACACAGTGGATACATTCGGTCCACACCTTCTGGGGAAATTCCGATTTATCAACGACCTTAAAACCCAGTTTTTCAAAAAATGATGGGACGTAAGTCAGTGCAAAAACCTTTTTTATACCCAGCTGTTTTGCCTCCTGAATGCAGGCCTGGACAATCTGTCTGCCAATTCCTCTGTTTTGATATTCAGGGAGAATGACCAGGGATTTTATCTCGGCAAGGTCTTCCCAGAAGATGTGGAGGGAGCCTGTACCGATGATTTTTCCATTTTCCTCGTATACATAAAAATCCCTTATATTTTCGTAGATACTGTTCAGACTCCTTGGCAGTAAGATACCCTCTATGGCGTATTTCTGCAGTATCTTAAAAATTTCCTGGGCGTCCTTTACCGTAGCTTTTCTGAGCAACTAACCTTCCTTTACTACTGGAATTGAAAAGATAAAATTATACAGGAAACAGATGGGAAGGAGGAATTATTCCTCCTTCTTTTTTCTTCTTCTTTTTTTCTTACCGCTGAGGAGTTTCTCAAAATCCCTTATGGCTATTTTGAACACCTCATCCACATGCTCAACAAATACCAGATTTATATTCTTCCTTGCAAATGGAGGGATATCCTCCATAACCTCGTCTTTGTTATCTTTCGGTAGAATCACCGTGTCTATCTCTGCCCTTTTTGCAGCAAGGATTTTCTCCTTCAAACCACCTACAGGGAGGACTTTTCCCCTGAGGGTTATCTCTCCTGTCATCGCAACGTCCGCCCTTACAGGCAGCTGCGTAAAGAGGGAGCATATGGCTGTGGCTATGGATATACCTGCCGATGGCCCATCTTTAGGTATTGCACCTGCAGGTACGTGAACATGCACATCGTATTTCTGGAAGTCCTTCACATCTATTCCGTATTCTTCAGATTTTGATTTTACGTATGAAAGGGCTGTCATGGCAGACTCTTTCATCACTTCTCCCAGGGAACCTGTGAGAATAAGCTGACCCTTTCCAGGCATTCTGGTGGCTTCTATTTTCAGTATCTCTCCACCGACCTCTGTCCATGCAAGTCCTGTAACAACGCCGATTTCGTCTTTTTTCTCCTTTTCTGGCATGTAAAGGGGAGCACCCAGGAATTTTTTGACAAGGGATTTTGTAACCCTGTATTTTTTCTTCTTTCCTGTTAGGGCTATCTCCTTTGCTATCTTTCTGAGGACTGCGTTTATCTGTCTTTCAAGGCTCCGGACCCCTGCTTCTCTGGTGTAGTGCCTAATCAGGAATTTCAGTCCGGCATCTGTAAACTCAACGTATTTAGGTTTCAGTCCAGTTTCTTTAAGCTGTCTTGGTATCAGGTAGTTTTTGGCTATGTGAAGTTTTTCCTCCTCAGAATAACCGGGTATCCTGATTACCTCCATTCTGTCAAGGAGAGGCCTTGGTATGGTATCTATCCTGTTTGCGGTACATATAAACATAACCTCAGACAGGTCAAAAGGAACACCCAGATAATGGTCAACAAACTCCCTGTTCTGCTCAGGGTCAAGTACCTCTAAAAGCGCAGATGCAGGGTCTCCCCTGAAATCGGAAGCCAGTTTGTCAACCTCGTCAAGCATCAGGACAGGGTTTTTGGTACCTGCCTGTTTTATGGCCTGTATAATCCTCCCTGGAAGGGCCCCTACATAGGTTCTTCTGTGACCCCTTATCTCGGCCTCATCCCTCACTCCACCAAGGGACTGTCTGACGAACTTTCTTCCCAGGGCCCTTGCTATGGACTTACCGAGGGATGTTTTTCCCACCCCTGGAGGTCCTACAAAGCAGAGTATGGGACCCTTGATTGCCCTGTCCTTTTTCAGCTTCTGTACAGCAAGGTATTCAAGAATCCTTTCCTTTACCTTTTCAAGGTCGTAGTGGTCTTCATCCAGTACTTTTTTTGCCCTTTTAAGGTCAAGTCTGTCCTTCGTTCTTTTATTCCATGGAAGCTCAACCAGCCAGTCCAGATATGTCCTTATAACACCTGCTTCGGCGGAGTCAGGATGCATCTTTTCCAGTCTTCTCAGCTGTTTCTCGGCCTCTTTCCTTACCTCTTCAGGCATTCCAGATTCTTCAATCTTTTTCCTGTACTGCTCTATCTCTTCCTGTCTTTCATCCCTTTCCCCGAGCTCTTCCTGGATGGCTTTTATCTGTTGCCTGAGGAAATACTCCCTCTGGTCTTTTTCCATAGATTCTCTGGCTGCGGTCCTTATTTTATGCTGTATCTCAAGGAGCCCAACCTCTTTTAGCAGAAGGTCGTGAACCTTTCTCAGTCTCTCAAGTGGGTCTGTGATTTCCAGGATTTTCTGGGCCTCTTCAGATTTCAGGTCAAGGATTGAAGCAACCAGGTCGGCGAGTTTTCCAGGCTCTTCAACGGATTTTATAATATCCAGAAGGTCTGGAATAATCTGTTTTCCAAGGGTTATGGCCTTGTCAATCAGGTCCCTTATTGAGTGTTTAAGGGCCTCTACCTCTATGTTTTCCTCGTAAGTTTCTTTTTCCTCAAGTACCTGTATCCTGACCTTGTAAAGGTCTGCCTCTTTCCTCAGCTCTTCAATTTTTCCCCTTGCAACACCCTGTACCAGTATTTTTATCCTGTCGTCGTCAAGCCTCATCATCCTCAGGATTGTTGCCACTGTCCCAATCTGGTACAGGTCGTCCCCCCCAGGTTCCTCAATGTCTTTGTCCTTCTGAAGGGTGAGGAATATATACCTGTCGTGGTTATCTATTGCCTCTTCTATTGCCTTTATTGAAAAAGGCCTTCCTACAAAGATTGGAAAGACCATGTATGGAAATATAACAAGGTCTCTTATAGGCAGAAGGGGTAATTCTTCAGGAATCGGTATTTCCAGTTGTTCGTCTTCGTATGGTGGTTGTATCATTCTTACCTCCTGATAATGATTGTTGTACTTGTAAACATTATTCTATCCTTTGATTTGGGAATTTTTATAATAAGGACACCATTTTTTAGCTGTGCCACCGCACTGGCTATATCAACATTCTGCCGGAAGTGTATTTTCCTTTTAAACTTGCCGGAAAATCTTTCCATAAGCAGATAATTACCACCGGATACCGGTCGTTTAATGCCTGTAATCTCTATGTAATCATCGTATCCAACCACCTGCACATCTTCAGGTTCCACCCCAGGAAGGTCCACAACAACGGTATAACTGTCCCTTTCCTCAATAATATCAACAGGTGGTTTTATAATGTTTAAAGCAGGCATTTTAATGACCTCTTAATGGATAATAACTGAATTATACCCTATTGTTTCCTGTAAAATCTTCAAAACTTTCCCCTTTTTTGATTGCCTGTAGTATTTTTTCCTCTTCAGGGGAAAGTCTGGCTTTTTCCAGAAGGTCAGGTCTTTTTTTCAGGGTGTTTTCTATCTGTTTCCATTTTCTCCACAGGTTTATCAGTCTGTGGTTTCCAGACCTGAGTACCTGTGGTACTTCCATACCCCTGAAAACCGCAGGTCTTGTGTAATTTGGATACCCCAGTAATCCGTCTGAAAAGGAATCAACCCTGAGACTGTCACTGTCGCCGACAACGCCGGGAATGAGCCTTATAACTGCATCCATGATTACCAGGGCTGCAGGTTCTCCACCTGAAAGGATAAAATCCCCTATAGATACCTCCTCATCGACGATGCTTTTAACCCTTTCGTCAACACCTTCGTATCTTCCGCAGATAATGAGCAGTTCGTCTTTCTGTGCCAGTTCTGTTGCAAACTTCTGGTCAAACCTCCTTCCCCACGGTTCGGTTATCAGAACATATGGTTTTTTATCCCTGGCTATATCATCATATGCCCTGAAGATAGGCTCAGGTTTCAAAAGCATCCCCGGGCCACCACCGTAAACCACATCATCTACCGTTCTGTGTCTGTCGGTGGCATAATCCCTGATGTTAACAGTATTAATATCAACAAGCCCTTTCTCTATGGCCCTTGATACTATTCCCGTATTTTTAAATCCTTCAAAAAATTCTGGAAATATCGTCAGGACGTGGAATCTCATTTTTACTCTTTGTAAAGTATCTTTTTACCGGTGGTCCCTGATAAGCCGGATTCTGTTTATGCAGCCATTTATCTCAGCTCCCTACCCGTGGAGGTGGGCTAAAAAGCCACTCAGGCGGGCCACCTTCAGACCTCCACCTATTTGGGATTGCTCCGGAAGGGGGTTACCTAGCCTGACAGCTCGCGCTGCCAGCTGGTGGGCTCTTACCCCACCGTTTCACCTTTACCTGCCCGGATAAACCTTCGGCTTATCCAGCCTACCTGTGGCTTATCGGGGCAGGCAGTCTGCTCTCTGTGGCCCTGTTCCGCAGGGTTACCCCTGCCTGCCTTTCGGCAGCTTCCTGCCCTGTGGAGTCCGGACTTTCCTCCCCATTGAGGGGCGGCTGCTTCAGGAACCACCGGCGGAAATATTATATTACCATTGTAAAATTTTGCAATCGGTACCTACAGATGTATAATTAGAAACAAAATTAAAATAATTACTGGAGGAATCATGCTCAGACTTTTTACAGCCTTTTTAGTTCTGCTTTTTTCCGTTTCGGCAGTTATGGCCGAAGAAAAAATAGTCTACATCGACATCCAGAAGGTGGTGACATCCTCAAAAGCCGGTCTTTCTGCCCAGGCAGAGCTTGAATCACAGGCCAAAAAATTTAAAGAAGAGATTGAGAAAAAACAAAAATCCGGGGAATCACCATCCCAGGTTCAGGCATTTGCAGAGGAAAAACAGAAAGAACTGATTAAAAAGAGACAGGAAATTGCTGAAAAATTTATGAAAACCCTTCAAAAGGCAATTACAGAATTTTCCAAATCAAAGGGTTACAAGCTTGTACTGGATAAGAACAGCCTCCTGTATGGAAAACCGGAACTTGATGTTACAGATGAGTTTCTGAAATACTTTGACGAAAAATACAGTGTCATAAAATAAGGGTAATGCACCTTATAGCCCTGCTTACAGATTTTGGTCTGGAAGACGGTTTTGTCGGCACAGTCAAGGGGGTTATAAAAAGTATCAACAGCAGGGCAGACATAGTAGACATATCCCACAACATCACACCTTTTGACATAATGGAAGGGGCCCTTGTACTGAGGGCCTCTTACAGCTATTTTCCTGAAGGAACGGTCTTTGTGGCCGTTGTTGACCCGGGGGTTGGCACAGAGCGCAGACCTGTGGCTGTAAAAACCTCCAGATACTACTTTGTGGCTCCGGACAACGGTATACTTTCACCTGTTTTAAAAAAGGAAAAGCCTGAGAAAATCATACACCTTACAGAAGAGAGATTTTTCCTCCAGAGGATAAATGAGACATTCCACGGCAGGGACATTTTTGCCCCTGTTGCTGCCCATCTATCCAGGGGTGTTCCTATAGAAGAGATGGGCAGGGAGATTTCTTCTCTTGTTGAGCTGGATATCCCTGTTCCACAGAAAGAGGGCGGTTATCTGGTAGGGCAGATAATCAAGTTCGACAGATTTGGAAATGGGATAACAAATATAGAGGAGATACCTCCTTTTGAGGAAATAGTAATAAAAAACTACAGAATCGACAGGATATGCCGAAATTTCTTAGAAGGTGACAGTGACAGGCCAAACATTATCAGGGGTAGTTTTGGTTTTTACGAGGTTTTTGTTCCCCGGGCCAGTGCAAAGGAGAAGTTTGGCCTTAAACTGGGAGATTTAATAAAAATAAAACTCAAGGGGTAGGCGATGTTTATAATAAGGTGTTCATCCTGTGGATTTGAAATACAAGATGAAAAGCAAATCAGGCTCTACGGGGGAGTAGAGCTTGCAATGAAAATACTCGGTCTTCCAGGCTCTGCCGTGGAGAAGAGAAGAAAAACTGCAGACCTTTTCAATAGAAGCGGGGTTCCATGCCCCAAGTGCAGGAAAACAGATATATGGACCTGGTTATAGCTGTTCATTTATCCGGTTGTAGATTTCCTTTACCAGTGTGTCCACATCTTTATCCCCAGGGTAAACAGGTGGCAGGAATTTTACCGTTATCCTGCCCGGTTTTGGGAAAAGGGAGCCTATAGGATATGCTTCGAAGGCACCTTTTATGACCACAGGAACTACAGGAATATTCAGTTCCTTTGCCAGAATGGCAAATGTCTTTTTAAAGGGGAGCAGTCTGCCATCCCTGGTTCGGGCTCCTTCTGGAAAGATAACCACATTTTTATTGTGTCTCAGAACAGAGGCTGTTTTTATCAGGGAGCCTTTGAGGTCTTTATTTACGTTTACCGTAATTACATGGAATCTTTTTCCCAGTTCCCTTACAGGTCCTTCCGGAAAGTAAATCTCCTCTGCCATAAAGAAAGTGTTTTTGAGGTCTTTATCAGGCAAAGATGCTATTAGCAGAAAGCCATCCAGAAAGCTCTGGTGGTTTGGGGCCAGTATGTAATTGCCTTCAGGGAGATTTTCTGTCCCCTCCACCTTCAGGTGAAAGTATTTTCTAAACAGGGGGAGAAGAATCTTTTTCAGCAATATCAGTGGCTTTTCCGTGTCAATAATCTCCACGTATCTATCCCTTGACAGGATTTCCTTCCAGTCAGGTTCCTTTGCAGGCTGTACTTTTTTTCCTGCTTCTTTGAGATATTCAGCCAGGGATTTGACAGTTGAGTATTTTGCCAGTTCCTCCTCCCTCATGGATACACCGAAGGTCTTTTCTATGAATGTCAGCAGTTCTATTTTTTCCAGGGAGTCCAGTCCCAGGTCTATTTCCAGGTGGTCATCCGGGGCAGGTTCTCTGCCGGTTACATTTTTCAGGTATTCCTTTAATACCCTGTACTCCTGATAGTCTGGTTCTCTGGTGGTTTCCTTTTTCTGGACCCTCTGGAGAAAATTCTCGAGCATAAACCTCCTTATTTTTCCCAGTCTTGTTTTGGGAAACTCATGTCTGACTATCTGGAACCCTGAAAGCTTTTTGTAATCAGGAAGCTGCTGGTTAACCCTGTCAATAACATTCCATTTGATGGTTTCTTCCAGATTCACAATACCCTCTCTTTTGACAACATCGAAATCAGGATATATGAGTGCTATCAGTCTGCCGTCTTTACTGATTACAGCCACTTCCTTTACAAGGGGTGAGGTTTTGAGAATTTTCTGCTCAATCTCCTCAGGATTTATATTTTTCCCTGTTGGAAGAACGATTATCTCTTTTTTTCTCCCTGTAACGTAGATATAACCATCATCGTCCAGATATCCGGTATCACCTGTGTACAGCCATCCATCCTTCAAAACCTTTTTTGTTTCCTCAGGCTTCCTCCAGTAGCCCTGCATCACGTTGTCCCCACGGACAACTATCTCATCCTCTACGATTTTTACCTCAACACCTTTTATAGGTTTTCCTGCCGAGCCGAGTTTAATTCTGTCAGGTGGATTGAATGATATAATCGGAGATGTTTCTGTAAGACCGTAACCCTCTATAATCTTAAATCCCATTGCCCACAGGTCTGAGGCAACCTCCTCATCGAGTTTTGCTCCCCCTGAGACAAAATATCTGATGTTTCCACCAAACCTGTCGTGGACCTTCTTAAACAGAATTCTTCCCAGTTTCAGGCTGTTTATCTTTCTGGATAGTGAAAAGATAATTTTTCCGGCAATACTTTTGTTAACCTGTTCCATAATTCTTCTATGGAAAAGCTGATACAGCCTCGGAACTCCAATCAGTACGGTTATCCTGTTTTTTTGCATGGTTTTTATTATTTCCTCAGCAGAAATGGCAGATGGAAATGCTATTGTTGCACCAAGGTACAGGGGAAATAACATGGAAACCATCAGAGGGTAAGAATGGTGGAAAGGCAGTATTGCCACAGTACTGTCTGAACTGTCTGCAATTTTTGTTTCCTCAAGACCCCTTATATTTGAGAGGAGATTTTTAAATGAGAGCATAACCCCCTTTGGACTGCCTGTGGTTCCGGAGGTGTAGAGTATGACAGCCGTATCTTCAGGTTTTCTTTTTATTTCAGGACATTCACCCTCCGGGGAATGGATACTGTCGATAAGGAGAATTTCCGGTTTGACCCTGCTCTGTTTAATACCCTCAATGACTGTTTCTTCCCTGTCCGATGTGGTCAGGATGTATTCAGGTTCACTGTCCGAAATGATATATGCCAGTTCTTCAGGGGTGGATTCTACATCTACAGGTACGGGGATACCGCCTTTTTTCCATATTGCGAAAAATCCAAAAATCCATTCTGGCCTGTTATTACTGAATATACATACCCTATCACCGGGTTTTATATCCAGATGGGGACATATTGAGTCTATTCCCCTTGTGATACCCTCACGGTCTATAACCGACCCTCTGTAGATAAGCCTTGCTGACCTTCCTATCTCTATCATCAGTTTAAATTTATTGAATTTTTTCGGCAGTTAAAGGCCTAGGAATTCAAAAATTCTAAATAAATACTCTAAGCCTGCTTAAAAAAACCCTAATAAACCAAACAAAGAGAGCGAGTGGAAAGATTATATACCCAAATCTTCTCCCATAACTTCAGCTTATCTATTTTTCCTGCCCTTGCTATTATATTATCTGGATGATAAATGATTAATACACTTTCGTAATAGCCATTTGTCCAGTCTATTTACTCTGTAGAATAAAGTTGTAAAGTCTGAAATTTTTTCCCTTTTTGAATAAACTATAGGATCTCCCTATATTGGGAGATCTTCCTTTTTTTCGGTTTCCTACCAGATTATCTAATATTTTGCAGTAACTCTTTTAGTTTTATTCTCTTTCCTGTCATGTATCTTATTTTATTAATGGTTTTTTTAATCAGGCTTATAAATACTCTTGACATTTACGAAAAAAAGTTATATTTAGTATGCTCATTTAAATGCGGGAGGACGAGCCATGGATATTGAGAAAATCAGAGAGACCCTGCTCAAAAAGAGGGCCGAGATTCTGGAATCCCTGTCAAACAACAACAGCGAGGACCTCAACGAAAAAAGTGGTGTTGAGGATGCGGCGGATGTGGTTACTTCAGAGATGAGCAGAGAAACACTGTACAAACTTTCCCAGGCAGAAAGGGAAACACTGTTTTACATAGATATAGCCCTTAAAAAAATAGAAAACGGTACCTACGGTATATGTGAGGAGTGTGGGACCCAGATAGGGGAAAAAAGACTTGAAGCTATCCCCTGGGTAAGGCTGTGTATTGACTGCAGTCAGAACGAAGAGATTCTCAAATCATTCTCCAGCAAGTCTGATGATATGGGCTTTTACCATATCATTCCCGGAACAATGGAAGACGAGGACTCAGGGAAAATACCGGAGTAATGAACAGAAAGTTTACTGTATTTGCCGTTATAGTCCTGTCGGTCATAGTTCTTGACCTTGTCACAAAGGAACTTGCCGTCAGGTATCTCTCAAAGGTGGGAAGCATCTCTGTTATTCCAGGCTTTTTTGACCTGACACTTGTGTGGAACAGGGGTGCTGCCTTTGGCGTTCTGGCAGAAGCACCTGAATACATAAGAAAACTTATTCTGATAG